>DASYFQ010000327.1:0-37399 GCA_036498345.1 Steroidobacteraceae bacterium | reverse complement strand
ACGATCCAGGGATAGGCCGCCATGTCCGCAATGGAGTAGGCGCCGGCGATGAATTCGCGGTCGGCGAGCCGCTTGTTCAGCACCCCGTAGAGGCGATTGGTTTCTTTGACATAGCGTTCGACGGCATACGGAATCGTCTCGGGGGCATACCGGGAAAAATGGTGATTCTGACCCGCCATGGGTCCCAGTCCGCCCACCTGCCAGAACAGCCACTGCATCGTGTCGACCCGGCCGCGCAGGTCCTGGGCGATGAATCGCTCGCTCTTGTCCGCCAGATACAACAATATTGCGCCGGACTCGAACACGGATATCGGCGCGCCGCGCTCCATCGGCGCGTGATCGACGATGGCCGGCATGCGGTTGTTCGGCGAGATGGCAAGGAACTCGGGCCGGAATTGTTCACCTGTGCCGATGTTCACCGGGATGATGGTGTACGGGATGTCGGTCTCTTCCAGAAAAAGAGTGATCTTGTGGCCGTTGGGCGTGGGCCAATAATACAAGTCGATCACGGGTATACCTCCAGCGGCTCAGGCGCCACTTTGTGTTGTCGAAGTATTGCGATGCAAACGTCCTCTTCGCGCGGCATGGCGCGCATGTGCGCGAGCCGCGCACGCGCACGCGCGTTCTTCGTCCAGGGCAACAGCGGATCGTCGAATTTCGCTGCGGCCGCGACGCGCCATTCCAAGACATGTTTTCGTTCGGCAATCGCACGGGCCTCCTTGCTGTCGGGCGCGAGCAGATGCTTTTCGATGTTGAAACCCACCAATTGCGCGGCGATGGTGTCACCCCGCTGCATGGTTTTCGACAATTTCAGACAAAGCTCGCGCCGATCCGCCGCGGCGCCAGACTCTCGGCAAGCTTCCGCCAGCGCCGAAAAGGGCGGAATGACCTCGGCGTTGGCGATTCCGCTGGCGGTGGTCAGCCTCGCCGAGTCCGATGCGGCGAAGCCACCCGGCAGTTGGTCGCGCACCGTATCAAGAGCATCGACCATCAGCACCACGATGCGGTTCCAGTAAAAATCGAAACGCGCCCCGTGAGCCATGTCCGCGAGGATTCGGTCCACTTCCGTCGTATCCCGGTCCCTCTGCGCCGTGGCCAGCGTCTGCAGCCAGGCCGCGGCGTTGTCCGCGTCGACCCAGCGCATGACGGTTGCGACGTCGCGGATGTCGCAGGTGGGCGTGCCCGAGCACAATTGCAGGTGCAGCCAGCCGATGCTCGCGTTTTGCGGAGCCAACTCGCTGGCACGAGCTGCCAGATCCAGGGCCGAGGGTTTGAGGTTGGGAGCGACCGTCTTTGCGCCATAGGTCGGACCCATATAGCGCAGCGCCGCGGCCGTCGCCAGCGAGTTCGCGTCGGCGCGAGCACTGAGAGTCGCCGCCGCCGCGGCCCTCCAGGTCAGGTATTTGTCGGCCGCGGCATGCGAGGTGGGCCGGGGCGACGTCGTCCCGGGCGTCGCCGCGCCGACCGCGGCCTGGGTGTGAGTTGCCGCGAGCGCAAGTACCAGCAGCAGACAGCGCTTGACCACGAGATATCCCAAGGCTCGGCTATTGGCGCGAACCCGCAGCCGTCAAGCCCGCGGTGATCGCCAATCGCATGGCGTCTTCGACCGAAATGTCGAGAGGCGCTATGCGCTCGCGCGGCAGGTAAATGGTGTAGCCGCCGAAGGCGTAGCTCATCGGGAAATACACAGTGACCCAGTCCTGGCCGCCATGCGCGAGCAGTACCGGCGGTACGTCCTCGCGGGTGACGAAACCGATTGCGTGCACGTCCGCAAATCGGGCCAACACCACGCGCTGCAAGTCGCGCTTCTCGCCGCTGCCGGACGGCAGCAAGCTGACGACGTCGCGAAATCCTCCGTACAGAGTCTTCACGAAGGGTATTCGGCCCAAGAAGTCATTCCAATATTTGAGCAAGATCTTGCCGGCATAGGCATTGACCAGGCTGCCGATCAGCAGCAACAGTACGAAGCCGGCGATCAACCCCAAGCCCGGCCAATAATGCTCCGGACTCACGATGCCGAATGTGATCAGCGCGCGCCGCAGCCAGCCTTCGACCGTTTGCACCAGCCACCAAATCACATAGACCGTCAATGCCAGGGGCAATACGGTTACCAGCCCGCTCATGGTCAACGATAAGATCTTGCGCATGGGTCAATCATCGCATGATCGGGCTTAGCGCGCCGCAACCGCACAGAACGTCTGCGAAGTCCGCTGGTATTCACCGCTCTGCGCCAGCGCGGCATTCTTTTGATTCCACACATAATACTGCGTGACCACCGCCGTGCCGCGCACGCGGGTGAGGCTGAGCAGTCTGCTGTCGCGTCGAAATACCAACGCTTCGTCGGCACGGCACGGCAGGGTTCCCTGAACCGAGGCAGCGGGATCCTGCGGGGGCAGCTCCTGCACGGCCCCGCTGCGCCAATCGACCAGTACCAGGCGGCCGCATGCCAGGCCGCACGCCGTCAAGGTCACCGTGACATGGCCGGCGAAGTTTGGACCGCTCGACAGCGAGTGCTGAACGATCTCGCGATCCGCCTCCGAGAGGTCGCTGCCACCGTACTCGACCTTGGGTTTGGCGGAGGCGTCGAACGGCGCGCTCGGGTATTCGGAGAACCGCGGCGCGCTCGGGGACTCCGATTCGACGTCGGCGGCAACGCCGCGGATGCGATCTATTTGTTCGGCCACGGCATCCGTCAAATACCAGTCATCGATCGTGACCGCGGCTCGCGGAACCTTCGCGCTGATGGTGATCGGGACCAATGTGTGATCCTCGCATTGACCGACATCGTGCGGCACGCACAGACAGTACTGCGTGTACGCGCCATAGACGTTGGGGGCGCCGGGCTCGTTGGGCGCCAAAAACACGAGGTAGCGGCCCGGAGGTACCTCGACCGTGAAATTCCCCTGTCCGCGCACGAGGGGCACCGAGTGAATTTTCAGCGTATCGAGGTCGGAGGCATACACGGTCATCGACGGCACGAGCTGGGCCGGAAAAGTGACCGCGCCCTCGATCGCCCCCGCGCAGGCGTCGGCGCTTGCGCATAGCGACGTCACGGCCGCCAGCGCCAAGCATGGGAGAAACTGATACCCCAAGGCGGCGACTCTCCGAAGGAATAAAATCGGCGCGCACATGGTAGCGACGCACGGCTACGCAAGCTAGTGCCTTCGATGCACCGCTCCGCATATGTCCGTCAGGCCTCCCTGACGCTGCGCCGTTCGCGTCCGCTTACGGCTGCCGCGGCAGAATGAACCGCAGTCCGTGGTAACTCAGTACTACCCCATCGCGCCGAATTCGCTCGACGATGGGGCCTTCCTGGAGCGTCGCGCCTTCGTGATACTTGCGCATGTTGACGTAAACGAAGCGCTCGGCCGCTTTGGTCGCATAGACATGAACGTCGAGGTGCAACTCGGGCAGCGCTTGCGCGCCCGTCAAATGGATTTCACTGATCGAGGGCAGTACTTCCTGTTCAGCTTTGGCATCCTCGTCGGTCAACAGCGGCTCCGGGTGATGCGCGGGATGCACGGCCGCGAGTCCCGGCCCGTCGGTCGGCAGCTTGCGGGCGACCGGCGGCCGAACCGGGGCGGGGCTGTCGGCGGGCGAGACCGGAATTTCCGGCGCGTATACCGGCGCGGCGTCCAACGGGCTGAAGTGCTGTGTTTCGGGCGGCACCGCGGCGGCGGGCGCGGACGCTGCATCCGCCGCCGGCGACGCAGGAGCGGCGGGAGCGCTTTTCCGGGTCAAGAAAAAGGTCAGGACCAGCAGATTCATGCCGAGCAACACGCCCAGTGCCATCGCCCAGACGGGCAGGCGCTTGCGCCGCTGAATCATGCGGGTATCCATCAGCCCGGGCACGGATTGGCGCTGCCGTTCGATTTCCGATTTCTTGAGTGCGTCGAGAATGAAGGACATGATTTTCCTAACCGCCCCGAGGCGCGTTGGGCAGCAACAAGGGGGAACCGGGCTCGGCCAGAGCGGTGTCGAGCACGACTTGGGTTTGTACTCCCGCGATGCCGTCGACATTGAGTCGATGCTCACGCTGGAAATTCTGTACGGCAATCGCCAATTCCTCATCATAGACGTCGCCGTGTTCCGGATCCGACGCGGCACCCTGCAAGGCGTTGAGGCTGCGGCGGAGCCACCTTACTTCGTCTCCCTTCATCCCCACCGACAAGAGCCGGGTGCGCACGGTCTTGGGTTTCCACACGACGGTGAACTCCCCGAACCAATCGCGCGAAAGCTCATCGAGGGGCACCCGCTCGTTGTGCTCGCCCAAATTCAAGGTGGCGAATCGATCGTCCAATGCGGCCAGCACCACGCGGTGGCGTTGCCCGTGATCGTCGGTCAAGGTGAGGATGGCCGGGCGGTTCAACGCTCTGACTTGGGCCCAGGAGCCGCGTTGCTCCAGGCAGGACAAGCCAGCCTTCGCCGCCTGCCCACAGGGATCCTTGTCATCCGCCATGGCCGTTCCCCATAACGACAGCAGGCGGCGGAAGGCAGCGGCATCGCTGGTATTGGCGCTATTGGCGGCGAGCAGCGCGTTGATGGACGCGGCGGTCGGGGCGGCCGACCCCGCCTGCGCCGCCTGCGCCGCCGATGCAGGCCTGCCCGACGCGGTTGCGGACGGGGTCATCGTCGCCAGCATCGGCGCCGCCGCGGGAGTGGGGCGGACCGCGGTGTGCGGCTTGCTGCCGAAGGCATGCAAGGGGGAAATTTGCCGCTGCCACAATTGCCAGCCTCCAAAGGCGGCGCCCGCAATGCCCAGCAGCCCCAGGGCCGCGGCGACCCAGCCCAGCCACACGGGGACGAACCGCCGGCCGTAGACCTCGCCGGCCGCGAGGCGCACCAGCGCCGCCGACACCTGACGGGTTTCCTGCGTGTAGGCACCGAGCAGAGCGCGGTCGCAAGTCACGTTGATCACGCGCGGAACTCCCGCCGCCAGGCGGTGCACTTCGGCGAGCGCCGAAGGAGTGAAAATCTCCTCTGCGGCGCCGGCAACGTGCAATCGATGGCGCACATAGCCCCGGGTTTCCTCCCGCGACAACGGCTCCAAGTGATACCGGCCGGTGATTCGCTGGGCCAGTTGGCGCAGCTCGGTGCGGTCGAGCAATTCGCGAAGCTCGGGTTGTCCGATCAGTATGATTTGCAGCAGCTTCTGCGTGGGGGTCTCGAGATTGGTCAGCAGCCGGACCTGTTCCAATACGTCGGCCGACAGATTCTGCGCCTCGTCCACGATCACGATGATGCGCCGCCCGTCGGCGTGGGCCGCGAGCAGCCGCCGATTCAGCGCATCGACCATCTGTTTGACGCTGTCGCGATCGGCGGGCTCGATGTCGAGGCCCAGCTCCTCGCAGATGGTGAGCAGAAACTCGACGGGCGTTACCCGCGGATTCAATATGACGGCGACGTCGGCATGATGCGGAACCCGCGACAGCAGGGTGCGTACCACGGTGGTTTTACCCGTGCCCACTTCCCCGGTCAGTTGAATGAAGCCCCCCGATTCGTTGATGCCGTACAGCAGATGCGCCAGCGCTTCGGCGTGGCGCTCGCTCAAATAGAGATAGCGCGGGTCCGGTGTGATGGCGAAGGGCTTTTCGCTGAGTCCGAAGAAGCTGAGGTACATGGCTGCCTTAGGATACCAACTCAGCTGCCCGATCCCGAGCGGCTCGACGTTCCGGGCAAGAGGCTGGCACGGGTCAGAATGCCCGAACCGAAGCGGTCGCGGATGCCGTCGATGGCCCGGTCCAACCGCGAGATTTCAACGGGACTGCCGACGAACAAGTCCGCCTGCACCCACAGTTGCAGGTCGCCGACCCCGACCCCCAGTAACCGCACCGCGGCATTGGGCTGGGTTGCCAGCCATTGCGCCAGCAGCGCTTGCGCGACGGCGGATACCACCGCCGTGTCCTGCGTGGGCCGTCCCAGCGCGCGTTGCCGAGTGTAGGTGGTGAAATCGGCGCGGCGGATCTTGACGCTCACTCGGCCCGCGCTGAGTTTTTGCGCTCGCAGCCGCGAGGCCGCCCTATCCGCGAGGCGCAGCAACTGCACCGCGAGCGGCGCGACCCCGCGGATATCCGTGGCGAAGGTCTCCTCCGCGCTGATCGATTTCTCTTCGCGATTCGGCTCGACGGGCCGATGGTCCAGCCCGCATGCGCGTTCGCGCATGGATCTCCCGTGCTTGCCGAAGGCTCGCCACAACGCGTCATCGCCCGCGAGGCGCAAATCGCCGAAGCTCCGAATTCCGGCAGCATGTGCGGCGGGCAAACTTTTCGGCCCCACCCCGAACAATTTTTCGATTGGCAGGCCATCCAGGACCTCGCGCATATTGTCGGCGCCGATGCGGCACATGCCGTCGGGTTTGTTGAGGTCAGAAGCAATTTTGGCCAGTAATTTGTTCGGCGCGATGCCCACCGACGCGGTGAGGCCGGTACGCTGGCGGATGCGGCGCCGGATTTCGCTGCCGATCGATTCCGCGCTCCCCAGGAGCTGCTGACTCGACGTGACGTCGAGAAATGCTTCGTCCAAGGACAGGCCCTCCACGAGCGGCGTGAATTCGCGAAAAATCGCAAACACCTGTTCCGACACTTCCTTGTAGCGCGCCATGCGGGGGTGTACGCAGATCGCCTCGGGACAGAGGCGCAACGCTTCGCGCATGGGCATGGCCGAACGCACGCCGAAGCGCCGTACGGCATAGCTGGCCGCGGCTACCACGCCCCGGCCGCTCGTGCCGCCCACGATCAACGGCCTACCTTTCAGTTCCGGGCGATCCTGCTCTTCCACGGACGCGTAGAAGGCGTCCATGTCGATATGCAGTATCGCCCGCATATCATTCCACGGTGATGGTGATTTTCTTCGAGTGCAACGGCGGATCGAAGGACATGTGCGCGTAGTCCGCAAACACCAATTCCAGCGTGTGCTTGCCGGGGGGCAAGGTCAGCGTGGTCTCGGTCTGACCCTTGCCGAAGTGCCGTATCTTGTCGGTCATCGGCAGCGGTGCACCGAGCTTCAATTCGCTGAATTCGGTGTCGACGATGACGTGATGGTGCCCCGTGTTGTCGAATTTCACTCCCGCCGGCGCGACACCCATCCCCTTCAATCCAAAACGCACGGTGATCGGTCCGTGTACCGTCGCGCCGTTTTGCGGAGAGATGAAATACACCTCGGCATCCGGGGCGGGCGCGGTGCGTTCTTGAGCCACGGCGAAGGTCGCAATCAACGCGACGCCCAACGCGGGAAGTAGACGATTCATGCGGGTCTCCTCAAAGTGGCGGAACGGCCCATCTTACAGCTGCAGCATCGCATACAGAAATACGCCTACCCGGGGCGGCACGGACGCTTCCGATCATCGATCCGGGTTCGCGCCCGCGCCGGAGGCCATGCCCGCGGCGGCGGCGCGCAATTCATGCGGCGCAAAGTCATCGACATTGATGAGATTCGAGACCTTGGCGTCGTAGTCGCGCAACGCGGCCGCCTCGGCCTCGCTCAAGAGGTCGAGGCTCAGGGCCTGTGAAATCTGTCCCGGCAAATCCAGCGCCGTCACTCGGCCGGTTTTGACGCCGTCCACCCGAATGCGCTTTTCCAGAGATTCCGCCAGGGTCGATAGAACCAAGGCCTCTTGCAGCAGCCCGAGGGGGTTGTTGGAGGTTTGAGTCTTGTAAATGTGCCGGGTCATCCGTTCCCTTGCGGCGGTCGGGTTCATGATCAGATCGGCGATGCTGCTGCCCAAGCGGTCGCTCGGCGGAAAATACGTGAGTCCGCGCGGGAAGATGAGCAGCCGCATGAACCCGGCCAGCGGACGATTGGGGAAATTGCGCAGGAACAGATGCAATTGTTCCTGCGCCTGGTACAGCAAGCTGCGGCAGGCCCATTCGACCAGCGGCAGATCGGCGGCTTCGCGGCCCTGATTCTCATGATGCTTCAATACCATCGACGCCAAGTACATCGCCGACAGCACGTCGCCCAATCGCGCGGACAAGGTCTCCTTCTTCTTGAGATAGCCGCCGAGCGCCAGCATCGCGATATCGGTCGCCAGCGCGAACGATGCGCTATATCGGTTCACGTGCTGGAAGTAACGCATGGTGGGTCCCACCTGCGGCACCTTGGTGAAGCGCGCGAGCGTCATCCCCAAGACGAGCGAGCGAGCGGCGTTGGAGATGGCGAACCCGATGTGGCCCATCAGCGCGCGATCGAACTCGGCGATGCCGGCCTCGCGATCGGGATTGCGCGCGGCGTTCATTTCACGCAACACGAAGGGATGGCAGCGTACCGCTCCTTGGCCGAATATGATGAGACTGCGCGTCAGAATATTGGCGCCTTCGACCGTGATCGCGACCGGCACGATCTGGTAGCCGCGCCCCAGATAATTCTTGGGTCCGAGGCAAATGCCCTTGCCGCCGTGCACGTCCATTGCATCATTGGCGATCATGCGGCCGAATTCGGTGGTGTGATATTTCAGCATGGCGGACGGTACCGACGGCTTTTCGCCGCCGTCGATCGCGCCCGCGGTAACCGAACGCGCCGCATCCATGATGTAGGTGCGGGCGGCCATGCGCGCCAGGACCTGCTCGATGCCTTCGAAGCGGCCGATGGGCATGTTGAATTGCCGGCGAATGCGCGCATACGCGGCCGACGCATATACCGCCGCCTGTGCGCCGCCGGTGGCGCTGGAGGGAAGGGAGATACAGCGGCCCACCGATAGCTGCTCGACCAGCATGCGCCATCCTTGGCCGGCCATGGGGAAGCCGCCGATGATGGAGTCGATGGGCACGAACACATCGACCCCGAGAATCGGCCCGTTCTGGAAGGGGACATTCAGCGGAAAGTGCCGCCGGCCGATCGTAACTCCGGGCGTATCCCGCGGAATCAATGCGCAGGTGATGCCGAGGTCGGTGCGATCGCCCATGAGCCGGTCGGGATCGAACAAGCGGAAGGCGAGTCCGACCACGGTGGCTATCGGCGCCAAAGTGATGTAGCGCTTGGAGAAATTGAGCTTGATGCCGACGATTTCCGAGCCCTGCCACTCGCCCCTGCAGATGACGCCGGTGTCGGGAATGGAGGCGGCATCGGAGCCCGCGCGCGGACCGGTGAGCGCGAAACACGGTACTTCCTCGCCGCGTGCGAGGCGCGGCAAGTAATGATCTTTTTGCGCGTCCGTACCGTAGTGCAGGAGCAGCTCCGCGGGCCCCAAGGAATTTGGCACTGCAATCGTCGAGGAGGTGAGACTCGAGCGCGAGGCGATCTTGATCAGTACGCAGGAATGCGCGTATGCCGAGAATTCCAGCCCGCCGTAGCGCCGCGGAATGATCATGGCAAAGAAGCCGTTGGACTTGATGAAGGACCACACCTCGGGCGGCAGGTCGGCGCGGACGTGGGTGATGTCCCACTCATCGAGCATCGCGCACAAATCCTCACATGGCCCGTCGAGAAAGGCCTGCTCCCCCGCCGTGAGCGTCGGTGCTTTCGCCGACATGAGCTTTTGCCAATCCGGGCCGCCGGTGAATAACTCTCCGTCCCACCACACGGTGCCCGCATCCAGCGCCTCGCGTTCGGTCGCGGACATCGACGGCAGCAGTCGGCGATAGCTCCGTAGGAAGGGCCGCGTCAGCAGGCGAAGCCGCAACGGGCGGATGTTCAGCAGCAGCAGCAGGGCGTAGGGGACGGAGACGGCGATCTTCCACCACTCCGGGAAGTTGCCGAACGCCCAGTAGGCGAGCAGCAGTATTCCGAGCACCCCGCAGCTCGCGCCGAGACTCGAGCGGCGATAGGCAAGAATCAGCAGCACCCCGACGAACGACAGCGCCCAGGCTAGAAATACGCCCGCGCTTTGGGCAAGGTCGGTCATAGAGTCCGGTTCAGATTGGATCAGCTCAGATCAGATCTTTGACGCCCTCGCGTTCTTCCAGCAATTCGCGGTGCGTCGCCTGCATCTTCTCGCGGCTGAAATCATTGATGCTCAATCCCTGAACGATGCTGTACTCGCCGTTCTTGCAGGTCACGGGATAGGAATAGATCACGCCCTCGGGAATCCCATAGCTGCCGTCGGAGGCCACCGCCATGCTCACCCAATCGCCCGGCGGCGTGCCCAGCATCCAATCGTGGATGTGATCGAGCGCGGCCGCGGCCGCCGAAGCCGCGGAGGAAGTGCCGCGCGCTTTGATGACCGCCGCGCCCCGTTGCTGCACCGTCGGAATGAAGGTGTCCTTGAACCAGCTCGCCTCGACCACCGACAGCGCCGCTTTGCCGTCGACCGTGGCGTGATGCAAATCCGGATACTGGGTCGCCGAATGGTTTCCCCAAATGATGATCTTCTTCACCTTCGCCAAGGGCGCGCCGCTCTTCTCGGTGAGCTGTGCCAATCCCCGGTTGTGATCCAATCGGGTCATCGCCGTGAAGCGATGGGGCGGCAGCGAGGGGGCGTTGCGTTGCGCGATCAGCGAATTGGTATTGGCCGGATTGCCGACCACGAGGACGCGCACGTCGCGGCTGGCGACCGCGTCCAGCGCCTTGCCCTGGGCGGAAAAAATCTTGGCGTTTTCCAGCAGCAGATCCTTGCGCTCCATGCCCGGACCGCGCGGCCGCGCACCGACCAGCATGCCGAAATCGCAATCCTTGAACGCAACGGCTGCGTCGCTCGTGGCGGTCACTTTATTGAGCGTCGGGAAAGCGCAATCGTTCAACTCCATCACCACGCCCTGAACGGCCGCGCTCGCCGCCGGAATCTCCAGGAGATTCAGGTTGATCGGCTGATCGGCGCCGAGCATTTGACCGGATGCGACGCGAAACGCGAGCGCATAACCGATGTTCCCGGCCGCGCCCGTAATGGTGACAGTGACTGGCTTTTTCATGGTAGCTCCGGCGAAAAAACCAAGAATGTTAGCCGAAATCCTCCCGCCCGGGGGCGGCCTTATGGCCGGATCGCAAGGCCGTCCGTCGAATAGTCGGGATAGGCGCTGCGAAAGCGGCGCAATTCCGCGTCCGCCTCGCTGTCGCGTCCGGCACGGCGCAGCGCGGCAATGTCGGCGAGCCAGACCGAGGGAGGCCGTGCATGCCGCGGATCGCTGCTGTAGAGCTTGAGCCTCTCGCTGAGAGGCGCGCCGGGCGACAGGTCCGGATGGGCGGCGACGCGCACCAGGCGCGGAGCGTCGTCGGCGCGCTTGGCCGTTTGCGGCCCGAACACGATGGCGAGCACCAGCGCCACGGATAGTAAAACGCTGGCAGCGAATGCCAGCGGCGCCAGGCACGGCGATTTGGCGTTCGTTCCACGCGAGAGTTCGAGCACGCGGCGATCCAACGCATGCGGCGGCGTCGGCGCGGATTCTCTCCTGTACTGACGCGACAGTGCGCTGCCGCCGCGCAGATATTCGTCCAAGTCGTCGGGCGGGGTCATGGTTGCATGTCTTTCAAATCGTGCGCGGCCGTAGTGGCCGGGTATCGGGGATCTGCGTCGGAAGCAGCGACTTCTTCAATTTGCGAATCGCATAGCGCAACCGGCTCTTGGCCGTCTCGAGCCCGACGTCGGTCACGCGCGCGATTTCCTCGATGGTCAATCCGGTTTCTTCGTGCAACAGGAACGCCTCGCGCTGCTCCTGCGGCAGAGCGCCCAGAGCGGCGAGCAACGCGGACTGCTGTTCGGCGAATTCGGCGATCCCGTCAGGGCGCTGGTACTCGGGCACCTCAGGCTCCCACTGCGCATCGGGGTCGTCCGATCGCGCGTGGCGGCGCATCTTGAGGTCGCGCCGGAAGAAATCGATGGTGCAGTTGTGCGCTATGTGGAACAAATAGGTCGCAAATTTTGCGCGCGCCTCATAGCGGCCGCGGGTGGCGACCAACCGCGACCAGACATCCTGAAACAAATCGGCGGCAGCACCGGCGTTGCGCACTTGCCGAAGCAGATAGCGGTAAAGCGGACCCTTGTGGCGTGCGTACAGCGTCGAAAACGCGTCCGCGTCGCCATTTCGGTACCGCACCATCAGGGCGGCGTCCTCATCGAGCGGTTCCATGCGCTAAGCATACACGTTGCCCATTCATGGGCCACCCGGCCGCAGGCGGTTGGTGCAACGCAGCGTGACCATCCCGGGGCCCTGAAAAATATTCTCCTCAGGTGCTTGCATGTATCAGTGATGTATGTAACTATATCACCAAGTCACCGAAACACCTCGATGACTGCCACTCACGGAGACATCTCATGAACACTCAGATCTCAACCAAGCTTGCCGCCCTCGCCATCGCCCTGATGATGAACAGCTTCCTCATCGGCGGAGTCGCCTATTTGTTCAATGGCACCTTGCATCAGCATACGACGGTCGTCTCGCTGGCTCATGCCGCCGCGACGACGGTAACGGGCAGGGTGTGAAGCCGATCGAATGACTGCGTTGCCTTGCAGTAGAGTGCTATATAGCCACAACACCACATCGAGTGAGGAATGGACCCTAATTGGAATGACAACCAGCCCATCTATCGTCAATTGCGCGATCGGATGGTCGCCCTGATTCTAGAGGGCGCGCTCAAGGAGGGTGATCCATTGCCCTCCGTGCGGGCGGTTGCCGCCGATTACCGGCTCAATCCGTTGACGGTGCTGAAGGGCTATCAGCAGCTGGTCGACGAACGCCTGGTCGAGAAGCGCCGCGGTCGGGGCATGTACGTGAGTGAAGGTGCTCAGCGCTTGCTACTGGCCGGCGAGCGCGAACGGTTCCTGCACGAGGAGTGGCCGCAGATTCTGGCGGTCATCCTTAGGCTCGGGTTCTCGGCGCAGGAATTGTTCGCGCAGACACCGGCGGTTACCCACCCGGCCCCGCCGCCCCGCGGCACCGACACCAAGGAAGAATGAGAATCATCATGCCCGCGCTCATCGAAGCTCGAGATCTCACCAAAAAGTATGGCGCGCATGTTGCGCTCGATCGTGCCAATTTCTCCGTGCAAGCCGGCCGCATCGTCGGGCTCATCGGCCCGAACGGCGCCGGCAAGACCACGGCTCTGCGCGCCATCCTTGGCCTCACCGCCTATGAAGGACAGCTCCAGGTGCTGGACCGCGAGCCCTTTCGCGAACGCACCGAGCTCATGCGGGATGCGAGTTTCATCGCCGACGTCGCCGTGCTCCCCGCGTGGTTGCGAGTCGATCACGCCATCGACTTCGTCGCCGGCGTGCACCCGCGATTTCGCCGCGACCGAGCCTTGGGCCTGCTCGCCAAGACCGGGATCACGGGTGCACGCCGCATGCGCGAACTGTCCAAGGGCATGAAAACTCAAGTGCACTTGGCGTTGACCATGGCCATCGACGCCAAATTATTGGTGCTCGACGAGCCCACTCTGGGCCTGGATATTCTCGCGCGGAGCGCCTTCTACGACGCGCTGGTCAACGACTACATGGACGAGACGCGCACCATATTGATTACCACGCATCAGGTAGAAGAAGTGGAGAATCTACTGACCGATGTGCTGTTCATCGACAAAGGCCGCATCGTTCTCGATTCGTCGCTCGACGACATCGCGCTCCGCTACGCGGCGGTCACGGTTGCCGCCGACAATCTGGAGGCGGCGCGAGCCGAAGGGCCGTTCCATGAGCGCCGCATGCTGGGAAAAGTGGTGCTGTATTACGAGCAGCCGAACCTGGACAAGCTCGCGGCATTGGGAGAGGTGCACACCTTGAGCGTCGCCGACTTATTCGTCGCCAAATTGTCCGGAGATGCCGAATGAACACCGCGATCTGGCTGGTACGCCGGGAATTTTGGGAAAATCGCGCGATCTGGATGATTCCGGCCGTGATCGGCGGATTAATGGTCCTCATCGCGCTGTTCGGCAGGATCGATCTGATGGCGATTCCCTCACAGGTGCCGAGTCAAGCCGTCGGCGGTGGGTTCCTGCTGGCCGTCGGGGCGACGTTTTTCGTCGTGCTGTCGATTTATTCGACCTGGTACCTGCTGGATTGCCTGTATGCCGACCGCAAGGACCGCAGCGTATTGTTCTGGAAGTCGTTGCCGATTTCCGATACGACGACCGTCGTGTCCAAGTTGGCCACCGCCTTGATCGTGATTCCTGCGGTGTATCTTGCGGCCGCCGACCTGGCCACGCTCTTGATGGCCTTCATCATCTCCGTACGGGCGAGCTCATCCATCGGCGGCGCCCTGTGGCACGCCGACCTCTGGCTGCAGCTGCAGGCCTTGTGGCTCTATGTGATCGTGACGAGCGCCATCTGGTACCTGCCGATTGCCGCGTACTTGCTGGTCGTGTCGGCCTGGGCCAAACGCGCCGTCATGCTGTGGTCCATCCTGCCGCCGATCGCACTGCTCCTCGCCGAACGCTGGTTTCTCGGCAGCCACGTGATCGCGGAGCAGATGGGGGAGAGGCTGCTGGGTTATCCGCAGTTCGCGTTCCGCGACGATCCGGGCTGCTGTTCTTGGGTGACCACCGTCGTAGAGAATGACACTCTTCGGACGCCGACGAGCATATGGGGCTTTTTCAACGTCGGTGGCTTCGTTTCCAGTCCGGAAACTTGGATCGGCATCGCGGTCGGCGTTGCCCTGGTCGTCGGCGCCATTCAACTGCGTACGCGGCGCACCGAGATCTGAGGGCGTGCGCCGCGCGACCGTCACCGTCATGGCCCTCGCGTGTTGGTTGACCGCTTCAGGGCCGCTTCGCGCCGAGGAATTTTTCGCGTTTCGCGATCAAAACCCCCTGCTGCGGGGTTTCTACCTGCCCCTGCCGAGCGACTCCCGGCTCGACGCGGGCGCCAGCCTCTCGGCGACACTGCTCATCAGCAATACGCTCAATGTAGAGAACAACTCGCATGAAAGTCTGCTCGTCGACGGCGAGAGCGACGCGCTCGACCTCACTTATGAAAATGCGCTGGCTCGGCGTTGGCGCTACCGCTTCTCCGTGCCCATCATCCATGACAGCGGCGGATTTCTGGATTCGGCCATCGATACTTGGCATGAGGCTTTTGGGTTCAATCGCGGCAATCGGCCCTTCTATCCGAAGAGGCAAATCGATTATTTCTATTCGGGCCAGGGTAAGATCGCCCTCAACCACCCGCAGACCAGCGTCGGCGACCTGGCGGCCGACGTCGGCTGGTATGCCGTCGACGACGCGCGGCGAACCGTGTCCCTTTGGGGCGGACTCAAGGCGCCGACGGGATCGGTCGCGGGCTTGACCAGCGACGGCGCCTGGGACGGCGCGTTGTGGGCGCACGCCGCAATGCGCTGGCCAAAATGGCAGCTCGCGGCCGAGCTTGGAGCGGCGCAGCCCTTCGGCGATGAGATATTTGCCGGCGCGGCGCACCGCAGTTCGGCATTCGCGCGCTTTGCCGCTACTCGGGTACTCAGTTCAGCGTGGTCGCTGCGCGCGCAACTCGACGGCCAAACCGGTCACGTCGCCGGCAGCAACATGCGTTTCCTCGGACCCAGCCTGCAATTGTCCGTCGGCGCGATCCGCCGCTTGAGCGGCCGATGGCGCCTCCAGATGGGCTTCGCCGAAGACGCGGCAGTCAACACCGCGCCCGACATCACCTTCTTCCTTGGGATTCATGACTAAGCAGTGCAAAATAGCGGTGAGCTCGATGTCCTTATCCCGTAGGAGCGCAGATGTACAAGACGAAGATTGATCTTTCCGAGAAAACCCGCCGTAACGTCATTGTCATACTCAATGATCGGTTGGCCGATGCGATCGACCTGCAGAGCCAGGTCAAGCAGGCACACTGGAACGTGAAGGGTCCTCATTTCATCGCCCTGCACGAATTGTTCGACAAGATCTCCGATCTCTTCTTGGAACAAATCGACACCATCGCCGAACGAGTGACGAGCTTGGGAGGTACGGCCGAAGGCACCGTGGCCGTGGCCGCCAAGCGCAGCAAATTGAAGAACTATCCGCTGAGCATCACGGCCGGCAAGGATCATCTATTTTATCTATCGACGCAGCTCTCGGTGTTCGGTAAAGCGGCGAGAGCGGCCATCGACGACACGGACAAATTGGGCGACGCGGATACTGCGGATCTATTCACGGGAATTTCCCGCGACGTCGACAAGTACCTCTGGTTTCTCGAAGCGCATCTTCAAGAGAAGGCGTGATGAGCGGTCCGGCCACGCGCGATCCGGCGGCGAGCGGCCCGCAGGAGCCGAGCCTCGAGTCGGCCTTCGCCACGCTGCGAGGATTGCTGACGGCCGGGGAAACCTTGGAAGCGTGGGCGACGCAGCATCGTCTGTATGCACTGACGCACCGCCGCGCGTGTATCGCCGCGACGAGCGGGCGCTTCATCTCGCTCAATCGACGCCTGCTCGGCGGCTATGAGTCGGCAGACATTCGCTGGCAGGACCTCAAGGAAACCCGCATCAGCGCCGGAATTCTCGCGGCGGACCTCACGCTGATCGCGCAAGCCAGCTCCGACCTCAACATCGGATCCGAGGTGAATCGCGTTTGGGTCTTCGTGGGACTGCGCAAGGATCAGGCGCAGGCCATGTATCGGATTTGCCAGCAGCATGATCAAGTGTGGCGCGAGAAGCGCCGTATCCGGGAACTGGAAGAATTGCGCGCAAAATCCGGCGGCGTGCAAATCGGCGGCGGCCAAGGCGGCGGCGGTCAAGGCGGCGGCGGTCAGCCCTATTCCGGCGACTCCGGAGGCGCGGAGTCAGAACCCGCTCGACGCCTGAGGCAGGCGCGCGAAATGCTCGACGCCAAACTCATCACCGACTCCGAATTCGAGTCGATCAAAGCCCGAATCGTCTCCGGCCTGTAGCCGGGCGAGCCGGAACTCGCCCCTCCTGCGCCGTTTGCTACCTACCCCAATAGATACGCAAAGTAGCTGTTGCGCAGACGATTGAGCGGGTCCGTCCGTTGACGCAGCGCCCGAAACAGCTTGAGGCGTTCGCCGAACGATTTCGCCACATGTTCGGGCTGCAAGGCCCGCGTTTGATTGAAGGTGGGCGTACCGCCGAGCGCCGACGCGAAATCGTTGAAATCGATCAGGAAGTCGTCCCAACCCTTTTCACCGTTGGACGAGGGCTCGAGAGTGAACATCGGGCCCGAGTAACTGGCGCTGAACAGGGAACCGCGGTCCTGATGCAGCCGGCTTGCACCGCTGACGACATTACAACGGTATCGATGTTCTCTGTAGTATGACTTGCAGAACGTGAAATATTCGGCCAGCACCTTGGGGAAACTCGCCTCCGGAAACGCCCACAGGCTGTAGGTATGGCGCGCCTTCCAGGCTTCGTTCGGCATGTCGCGCATCCACTCGTGCGCGTACATCGCCACGCCCCGGGTGCTCCGATCGAGCGTCGCGCGCAGCGCCTTCTGCATGCCGGACAGCATCACGGCGCGAAGGCCGGGAGCGGCCAGGACGCTGCCGACGGTCGAGCCGAAGGCCGGCAGCACGTTGCGCATGACGGAATTGCGGATCTGCCAAATCCCGGAGCGGCTCAAGGAGGCCGATTCGTCGAGTGTGCGGCGCTCAACCGTAATCCGATCGTTGAATGGCGAGATGTGCAGCCGCAGTGCACCCGGCGCTTTGGCGATGGACGCGAATCGAGCGCTGAAATCCTTGAGAGACAGCACTTGATAATCGATTTTGACCGGCGCCAGCGGCTGCACGCGAAGCACGACCTCATGCACGACGCCCAATAACCCGAAGCTGGAGCGCAGCACGCGCATCAGGTCGCGCTCCCGCTCTGTCACGATCATTTGCTTGCCTTGAGGCGTGATCAATTTCAATTCCGTGACGCAGGAAGACAGTTGAGCGACCCCCGCTCCGAACGACGCCTGAGGCAGGGTGGTGACGGCTACGGCGCCGAGGGAAATCTGGCCCATTTCCGGGGTCAGCGGCAGCTCGAGACCGCGCTCGGCGAGCGCGCGCACCAACGTACCCACGCGTACGCCGGCCTGGGCCCGCACCGTGGTCTCGCCGAATTCGAGGATCTTGTCGAGCGCACCCACGTCCACCGTGGTGCCGCCGTCGCCGCCGACGCAGCGGGTCTGCGAATAATCGGCGCCCACCATTCGAATGGGCGTCGGATAACTCTTGGTTTTGGCCAACACGCTCGGAAGGTCTTCGAAACGCTTTAGCTTGAGGACGAGCCGCGGCCGGCGATAAATGCCCGATGAGTCCGCACCGGGCGAACGAGTGACTTTACTGACCATATGCTTCCCCCCGGAAGATCTGGATACAAGCTGCAAATCGCTTGCTGTCGGGGGGCACAAAACCGAGAGGCTTTCGGAGTGTGCGGTGCACAAAGGATACTGGCGACCCCGCTATCGTCAGACTTCTCTCGAGAAGCCCCTTAGACCGGTGGTTTTGCGTCCCCACCTTTCGGCGGGTTTGCCCTTAAACAGCGTCTCTACTATGCGATGGATGCGGCGCTTCTGTAAAGCGCTTTTTTGAGGCCGTTTTTTAACCCATGAGGAGCAGGGTTTCGGCATGTTCGACGGCTTCCGGGGTCCCGCACACCACGACTACGTCCCCCTCCTTGAACTGGGTATCCGCGCTGGGTTCGCGCCCCACGATACCGTCGCGGCGCACCGCGCTCACCGAGGCCCGCGATCCTCGCGCGACCAGCTCCGCGATACTGCGGCCCACCGCCCAGGCGTGCGGCGGCAGAATCACGCTGTGCAGTTCCTCGCGAAAGGCGTGACTGTCGTCGAGATGTTCCGCATCCGCGTCGCGAAAGTACTGACGCAACATGCCGTAGCGATGACTGCGAATGCCGTTGATGGTTCGAATCACGCGCGGCACCGGTAACTTCAGCAACAGCAGCAAATGCGACAGCAGCATGAGGCTGGCTTCGAAGGTTTCCGGCACCACTTCCGTCGCCCCGGCCGACTGCAGCTGCTCGAGCTTGGTATCGTCCTGAGTGCGCACCAGAATCGGCACGTCGGCGCGCAACTCGCGCACCGCCCGCAGGATGCGCAGCGCCACCTCAGGGTTTGCAAAAGTGACCACCACGCAGCTTGCATGCGCGACCCCGACGTTCTCCAGCACCTCGACCTGGCTGGCATCGCCATAAATGACCGGATCGCCGGCTTGCCTGCCGAGCCGAATCCGGTAAGCGTCGAGGTCGAGGGCGATGAACTCGAAGCCGGTTTGTTCGAGCACCCGCGCAATGTTCTGGCCGACGCGGCCGAAGCCGCAGATGACCACGTGATCGCGCTCGGCGACGGCCAAGGTCGCCTGGGTTTCGCGCATCGCTTCGCTCTTCGGGGGGCCGGATTCGCCGAGCAGCGCACGTGTAATGCGGCGATTGTGCCGTATGAGAAAGGGAGACAGGACCATGCTGAGGACGGTGGCGGCCAGCAGCGGCTGCACGACGGCTGGGTCGAGCAATTCGCGTCTCAACAACAGCGTCAACAGTGCAAACCCGAACTCCCCGCCCTGGCCGACCACCACGCCGGTGCGTAGAGCCTTGAACCAGCTGGACGTCGCAGGCTTCGCCGCAACGGTAACTACCGCCACCTTGAGCAGCAGCATGCCGACGAGAATGGCCGCCACCAACGGAAAATGCCGCACCAGCAACCCGACATCGAGCAGCATGCCGACGGTGATGAAGAACAGGCCGAGCAATACCTCGCGGTACGAACGGATCGTCGCCTCGACCTGGTGGCGAAACTCGGTTTCGGCGAGCATCATGCCGGCGAGAAAGGCGCCGAGCGCGAGCGACAGGCCCACTGCGTGGGTGGCCCAGGCCGACGCCAGCACCGCCAGCAACACGGCGAGCGAAAACAATTCCGCAGAGCGCACCGAGGCGATGATCAGGAACAGCGGGCGCAGCAGCCAGCGTCCGGCGGCGAGCACCAGCAGCAACGCCAGCACCGCGATGCCGATGGCGCCGACAATGTGCCTGGCATCGGCGGCCTGTCCGCCGCCGGTCAGCACCGACACCAGGGCAAGAAACAGCGGAAAGCTCAGGTCCTGAAACAGACAAATGGCCACCGCGAGGCGTCCGTGCGTCCGGTTGTTTTCCGACTGTTCGGTGAGCTGAGAAATGATGATGGCGGTCGACGACATGGCCACCGCGCCGCCGATCACCACGGCCACCGCCGGCACCACATCGAAGAGCATGGCAGAACCCGCCGCAACGATACCGCTGGTGATCAGCACCTGCGCGCCGCCGACGCCGAGCACTTCCCAGCGCATGGCCACCAAGCGGGGCAGGGAAAATTCCAAACCCAGAGTGAATACCAGGAACACCACCCCGAAGTCCGCCAAGAGCTGCGTAGTCTCGTTGTCGACCGCCAGAGCGAGCGCGTGCGGACCCAGCAGCATACCCACCGCGAGATATCCCAGAATCGCCGGCAGCTTGAGCTTGCGCACGCCCGCGACCACGCACACCGACGCGGCGAGCAGGATCAGGATTTGCAGCAGGGGATCGTTATGATGCATCACGCCCTCGAACTTAAGATTAGCGGCAACGCATTGCCTGCTAGCATATAACGATGAGCCCAAGTATGACCGTCCTCGAGCTCGAGAGAAAAGGCGACGACTGGCGGTTGCACCTGAACGGCGATTGGTCATTGGCGGCGATGGCGCAAATCGAGGCGCAGCTGCGCGCCCTGCCCGGCCAGCTGCAAGGCACGCTGGTCTGCGATTGGTCGCGGGCCGAAGCGCCGGGTATCGGCCCCGCGTGGGCATTGCTGATGCGGTTGGCCGACGCAGGCTCCCAGCACCTGAACGTCCGGCACACCGGCGGTCCGCCGCACTATTTGGATTTGCTGCAGAAACTCGAGGCGGAACGGAAGGCCACGCGCTCGGCGCCCGGAACCGAACCGTGTCTGGAGCCGGTGAGCAAAGTGGGGAGATGGGCCGTGCTCCAGGGCATCGAAGGGCGCGCCGTGATCGGCTTCTTCGGCCGCATCGTCACGGTTCTGGGAGCCGCGTTTTCCCGGCCGCGGGCGCTGCGCCCGTCGTCGCTGGCGAGGCACATCTATGAGACCGGCATCACCGCCATCCCCATCGTGTCGCTCATCGCCTTTCTGATCAGCGTGATCGTGGCTTACCTGGGAGCACAGCAGCTCGCCAGGTTTGGCGCCAACATTTTCGTCGTGGATCTGGTGACCATTTCGGTGCTGCGCGAAATGGGCGTGCTGCTGACGGCCATCATCGTCGCCGGCCGCTCCGGCAGCGCTTTCGCGGCCGAAATCGGGGAAATGCAACTCAACGAGGAAACCGACGCATTGCGGGCGATGGGCATGAACCCGATCGAGATGCTGGTCGTACCGCGGGTGCTCGCTCTCGTCATCGCTCTGCCTCTGCTCACGGTGATTGCGGACGCCATGGGGCTGGCGGGAGGCGGACTCTTGTCGCTGCTCAATTTGCACATTCCCTTGCAGCAATTCATCAGCCGGCTGCGCGATTCGCTCGCACCGACGACTTTCTGGGCGGGCCTGATCAAGGCACCGGTATTCGCTCTGCTGATTGCCATGGTCGGTACGTACCGCGGCATGCAGGTGCGCGACTCCGCCCGTGAACTCGGCCGCTTGACCACGATTGCAGTGGTGCAATCGATTTTCTTCGTCATCCTGGCCGATGCCCTATTCGCCGTTTTGTTCGTGCAGATCGATTTCTGATGCGGAATGTCGCCGCAACTCCGGTGGTTCGCGTACGCGGTCTCGTCAACCGCTTCGGCGCGCAGGTGGTCCACGATGGGCTCGACATGGACGTGCGATCGAACGAGATCTTCGGTATCGTCGGCGGGTCAGGAGCCGGAAAGTCCGTGTTGCTGCGCACGATCCTGGGGTTGCGCGCCCCTGACGCCGGCACCGTCGAGCTCTATGGCGACGACGTGCGCGAAATGGCGGCCGCCGACCGCAGCGCCTTGGTGCGAACCTACGGCGTGACGTTTCAAAACGGCGCGTTGATCAGTTCCTTGACCGTTGCGCAGAACATTCAATTGCCGCTGCGCGAATATTATCCGGCGTCCGAGCAGACTCTCGACGAACTCGCGCAATTGAATCTGGCTTTGGTGGGATTGGCGCCGGATACCGGATCGAAGTATCCGTCGCAACTGTCGGGCGGAATGGTCAAACGCGCGGCATTGGCGCGGGCACTCAGCCTCGAACCCAAGCTTTTGTTCCTGGACGAACCGACCGCGGGTCTCGATCCCATTTCCGCCGCGGCCTTCGATGAGCTACTGTTGTATCTTCATTCCCAACTGCGCCTAACCGTGGTCATGATTACCCACGACCTGGATACCTTGTTTCGAACTTGCAATCGCGTCGGGGTAATCGTCGACGGACGCATGATCACCGACACCTTGGATGGAATGTTGCGGAATCAGACTCCATGGATCCGCGAGTATTTTCATGGGCCGCGCGCGCGCGCCGCCGAAAAGGATGCACATGGATAGGGATGCGAACTACGTGGCCGTCGGCGCCTTCGTGCTCCTGGTCATCGCCATGGCGGTGTCGTTCGTGCTGTGGTACACGAATCAGCAGGAACGGCGCATCTACCTGACGTATGAGATCTACTTCCCGGGCACCGTCAGCGGACTCAGCCCGGGCAGCCCGGTGCGCTACCTGGGGGTCGACGTCGGCAAGGTGTCGCGCATCATGATTGATCCGCAGCAACGCAACCGCGTACTCGTCATCGTCGATATCGAAGCGACGGCCCCGATCGATGGACGCACCCGGGCTTCGTTGAGCCTGCAGGGAATCACGGGCCTCTTGTTCATCGATTTGAAGCAGGATGGCCACTCCACGGGTCCGGGCGTGCTTGCGGACGGCTTGCACTATCCCGTCATTCGCTCCGCACCGTCGGACTTCGACGTATTGTTGAGCAACCTGCCCACGTTGGCCACGCACCTCGTGGAGCTGGTAGACCGCGTCGATCAGGTATTCAGCGACGAGAACGTGCGTTCGTTCAAAGCCACCCTGGACAATGCGCGGCTCGCCAGCGAGCGCCTGCCGGCCACGTTGCGCGAGGTACAGGAATTGGTGGCGGACGCACGCAGCGCCGCCGACGAAGTGAAGGGGGCTGCCGCCGACTTGCGCGGAATCGAGGCGCATTCCGCACCCGACCTCGAATCCTCCATCGCGGACATACGGCATATCTCGGACAACCTGGCGAAGACCTCGGATCTCCTGGAGCACTTCGTCGCGGACAACGAGCCCGAGTTTTCGCGCTTCACGCACCGGAGCCTGCCGGAGTTCGAACAGCTGCTGCGCGAAAGCCGCCAGGCGGCACGCGATTTTCGCGACCTGTCTCGGAGCCTCAAGCAGGACCCGTCGCAGCTCATCTATGAGCCGAGCTACCGCGGCGTCGAGGTGGCGAAGTGAATCGCTCGACCCGGACGGCCCTCGTCCTTGCGGCCATCAGCCTCGCGGCTTGCACGGGATCGCTGTTCCGGAGCAAGGCTGCGCCGCCCACCGTGTATCTGCTGTCGGCGGGAATGGGATCGGCCGCCTCCGGCGCGCCGGCCGCCGGTATGCCGGCGGCCGCCATCCCGGCCGATATGACCGTGCTCAAGCCTCGGGTGCGGCCCGGACTCGAATCGGATCGTATCGCCGTGCTGTACCCCGATCGGCATCTGGATTATTTTGCCGGCGCGCGCTGGAGCGGGCCGCTGGCCGAAGTGCTTCAGGACCTCGCGGTGCAGGAGTTTCGGACTCACGCCAATCTGCGTTCCGTGAGCGGCGATGCATCGGTGTTCGCCAGCGCCTACTGGCTGGAAATCGAGGTCATGGATTTTCAAGCGGAATACGCATCCGCGGCCGCCGCGCCGACGGTGCGCGTGCATTTCCTCGCGCGCCTCGGCGGTTCCGGCGACCGGCGTATTCTCGGACAGTTCGAAGCGAATGCGCAGCAGCCGGCCGTGGAGAACCGATTGTCCGCGATCGTCGACGCCTACGCGCACGCGGCGGACGCGGCCTTGGGGGATATCGTCGCCCACGCCGATGAAACGCTCGCCAAGGTTTCAGAAGCTCGATAGTCCCGTGGCCTCGGCAAGCCGATAACGCCAATAGCCGGCCGATGATTGATCCGCAAAATCCGCGTCGACCGCCGCACCCCGCCAGGCGCGCGCGAAATATTCGGACGCGGCCCGCGCCGGTGCGGCCTGCGCCGGCATGCGAAGTTCCACGCCGGATTCGAGATTCAGGTCGCCGAGATTGCGGCGGGTGAAATTCGCCGAACCCAAATTCACCCACAGATCGTTGCGGTGCCGGACCACGAGCAGCGACGCTCCCGTGTCGATCGGGCACCATCGTACCTCGATGCGGCCGCCGCCCTCGCGCAGGAGTTCGCCGGCCACTGCCTGATTCGGCATCGTATTCCGAGCCAACAGCACTTGCAGGCGTGCGCCGCGCGCCGCTGCGCTCAGCGCCGCCGCGATGAGGCGCCGATCGCTCAAGTTCTGCACGGCGATCAGCACTTGATCGCCGCCGGCCGCTGCGGCGATGGCGTCGAGCAATGCGGTCTCGATGGCGCCTTCGGTGAGGAATCGAGCGTCGATCGAACCCACGTCGCGACCGTCGATCGGCGGCCCCGCCGGCAGACGGTCGTCATCCGTGGACCACGCTGCCACCTGAAGTTCGCCGGCGATCATCGCGCGGGCCAGGGAGCCCCGCAGCACCAGGCCGGCGCCGGCGCCGGCGGGCGCCAGGATCGCGTTCCATCCGCCGGCGCCGTCATCCGCAACGACCAGTTGCCGCTGGTCCGCCTTGTGGTTCTGCATGCGTGACCACGCCGGCAGCGTGGCTCGTCCCGGGGTTTCGTCGAAGGGATCGCTCCACCAACCGAACACCAGGCGCCATAGCCCGGAATACAGCGGGTTCGAGTCGCGCAATCGATCCAGCCGCACGCGCGCGACGATGAGGCCGGCCTCTTCCAACGATACGAGGGTTTGCGAGGGAGTACCGCCGAACGCCTCGTTGCCGGGGTCCGTCACCAGCACGATTTTCAAGTGCGGCCGCGCGCGCTTTCGCGCCAGCAGGTGCTCCGCCAATTCGCGGTTGACCGGAGAGCGATCGAGCACGATCAACTGCTCCGCATGATCGATCGCCGCCATTTCCCGCACTGACGGGTCTTGGTGTTGCGGCGTTCCATTCAGGAACTCGACGTCGGACTCCGACAGCCGGGAAACCTGCGAGACGAGGTGCGTTCCCGGCGGCAGCGGCTTCGCTGAATTCCAGAACACCAGCGCCAGCCACGCCAGCAGCAGCGCCGCCAAAACGATCTGGGCGCAGCGTGTGAATCGCGACCGGGTGACGGGCGCCGGCGGGTCGGTATCGAGCATTGCCTCTAGTCCGGATCGTCGACCGCCGCCTCTGCCGACTCGAGCGCCGTCCCGACTTCCATCCAACGCGTCTCCATGGCGGCGGCATCGCGCATCAAATCGGCGTGCTGCGCCTGCAGGCCGGCATGCATGGGGTTTTTACAGAGTTCCTCTTCGATCAATGCGTGTTCCGCGGCGATCGCGGCGATGCGCATCTCGATCTGCCCGAGTTCACGGCGCAGCGCGCTCAGTCGGCCGCGCGATTTCGGTGCGGTCGCGGCGCTCGACGCAGCCGAGGCGGCCTGCCGGGCACGTTTCGGCGCCGCGCTCGCCGCGGCCGCCGTCTTGGCGGGCGACCTCAAGCTCTGCTGATAGTCGTCCAGGTCCCCGTCGAAGGCCTCGAGCCTGCCGTCGGCGACCAACCACAGCGAATCCGCCACCGTTTTGATCAAGTGACGATCGTGGGACACGATCAGCATTCCACCCTCGAAGCTCTGCAATGCGACGCTGACGGCGTGGCGCATATCGATGTCCAGATGATTGGTCGGCTCGTCCAACAGGAGGAGGTTGGGCCGACGCGCCACCAGCAAGGCCAAGGTCAGGCGCGCCTTCTCGCCGCCTGAAAATCGTCCCACCGGTTCGAAGGCTCGATCGCCCTCGAAGCCGAATCGACCCAGGTGATCACGCACGGCCTGCTCATCGCCCTTGGCGAAATCCGGCCCTCCCAGATGCCGCATGTGCCAAAAGGCATCGCAATCGGGCCGCAACTGTTCCATCTGTTGTTGAGCGAAGTAGCCGACGCTCAAATCCGCGGCGGGAATGCGCCGGCCGGCGAGCGGCGCCGCCTCGCCGGCCAGCATCTTGGTCAAAGTCGATTTGCCGGCGCCGTTCGGCCCTAACAGTGCGATGCGGTCCAAGGGCCCGATCGATACATTGATGTCATTGACGATGCGGGTGTGCCCATAGCCGCAGACCGCACCCTCCACGGTCAACAGAGGCCGCGGCGTTTTGAGCGGAGCGGCAAATTCGAACTCGAACGGGCTGTCGACGTGCGCCGGCACGATGCGCTCCATACGCTCGAGCATCTTCAGCCGGCTTTGCGCTTGGCGCGACTTGGTGGCGCTGGCGCGAAAACGATTCACGAAGGCGGTGATTTGCGCCACCCGGCGTATTTGCCGCGCCTGCAGGTTCCGTTGCAGTGCCAGTTCTTCCGCGCGCTTTTGTTCGAACTGCGAATAGTTGCCGGAATAGGCGTGAATGGCGCGATTCTCGATGTGCAGCACCCGGTCGATGACGACGTCGAGGAATTCCCGATCGTGGGAAATCATCAGCAGAGTTCCCTGGAACGTCCTCAGCCAATCCTCCAACCAGACGATGGCATCGAGGTCCAGGTGATTGGTGGGCTCATCCAGCAGCAATAGATCGGCTCGCGAACACAGTGCGCGTGCCATGCTCAAGCGCACTCGCCAGCCGCCCGAGAATTCCGCGACCTTGCGCTCATGATCCGCCGTTTTGAAGCCGAGCCCATGCATGACCGCCG
Organism: Steroidobacteraceae bacterium; assembly: GCA_036498345.1. Classification (GTDB taxonomy): domain Bacteria; phylum Pseudomonadota; class Gammaproteobacteria; order Steroidobacterales; family Steroidobacteraceae; genus Bog-1198. The sequence continues at coordinate 10,675 of DASYFQ010000327.1, read as the reverse complement.
CCGCCCGCGCTTTCGCACGATAGCCATCGATGGCTTGCAGCGACGCGTAGCCTTCGGCGAGCGCCATGGCCGCAGCATGGGTCTGCGCACCGTCGTGAGCTTCCGCGCGTGCGATGGCGGCGAGCACGTTGCGCAGCTCCGAGTCGCCGTCCAACACGAACTCGATCGCGGCGCGGTCGCTGGCGGTAATTTCCTGCTCGACGTGGCCGATCTTCAAGTTCGTCGGCATCTCGATGTCGCCGCGATCAGCGGTCAGCTCGCCGCGAATCGCAGCAATCAGGCTCGACTTGCCGGAGCCGTTGGCGCCGGTGATCCCGACCTTGTTGCCGCGGAATACGGTGAAATTGACTTGCTCGAACAGCGGCTCCGGACCGCGCCGCAGGGTGAGATCCCGAGCAGATAACACTGCGGATTGCTACGAGGAGAGACGGATCGGCCGCAAGACCGTGGGAACGCACAAGGAGGCGTGGTAGGCGGAGCCGCCGACTTGGCCGCGCAGAATACCCAGCATTTCGTCCGCTGCCATGGCGTCGCCGAACAAACGCCCCTGAGCGTAGTAGCAACCATGCTTGCGCAGGAATTCGAGCTGATCGCAGGCTTCCACGCCCTCCGCAATCACCTCGAGATCGAGGCTCTTGCCCATGTCGATGATGGTGCGGACGATGGCGGCGTCGTCCGAATCCACTGCGACGTCGCGAACGAAGGATTGGTCGATTTTCAGGGTGCCGATTGGAAACTGCTGCAGCGCCGACAGCGAAGAATATCCCGTGCCGAAATCGTCGATCGCCAGGTTCAAACCCATGGCGTACAGCTCGTTGAGCAGCCCGATGGTGCGTTTCGGATCCGTCATCAAAGTGGTTTCGGTTACTTCCAGCTCGAAGCAAGTGGGAGAGACCTGGTGTTTGCGGAACACGCCGCGGCAGCGGGAGATGAAGCTCGATTGCTTGAGCTGACGCAGCGAGAGGTTGATCGCGATCCGGCCGGGCTCCGGCACGGATTTCTGCCATTCGCGGTAGTCGGAACAGACGCGGTTCAGGACCCACTCGCCGATATCCAGAATCAGGCTGGTCTCTTCGGCCAGGGGAATGAAATGCGAGGGGGAAATGTCGCCGTGGCCCGGCAGGCGCCAGCGCAGCAGTGCTTCGGCGCCGACCACGCGGCCGCTTCGCAGATCCACTTTGGACTGATACAGGATCACCAATTCGTCGCGCTCCAGCGCGCGCCGCAGCTTGCTCTTCAGCATCAAGCGTTCGACCGCCGCGGCATTCATCTCGGGTACGTAGAACGCGCAGGAGTTGCCGCCGTTCTGTTTCGAGTGATACATCGCCGCATCCGCATTGCGGATCAAATCGATCACGTTTTCCGCGTCGTAGGGACAGATGGCGACCCCGACGCTGGCGGTCAAATAAACCTCTTGCTGGTTCACGTAAAACGTGCGGCTGATTTCGTCGAGCAGGGTGCGCGCGAGCGTGCCTATGCTCGCGCGATTGTCCACGTCCATCGGCAGATCATCGATGAACATGGCGAACTCATCGCCCGCCAGGCGGCCGATGACCGTGTCCTTGCTCAAGTTTCGGGTAAGGCGTTCGCTCAGGATCTCCAGAGTCCGGTCGCCGGCGGCGTGTCCGAAGGTATCGTTGACCTCTTTGAATCGATCCAAATCGAGATAAAGGAGCGCGAGCGAGCGCTGGCCGCGGCGCGCGCGTGCGATGGCCTGCTGCAGCAAGTGCTGGAACTGCATGCGATTCGGCATCTTGGTGAGCGTGTCGTAGCGTGCCAAATACCGGATGCGCCGTTCAGCGCGCTTGCGCTCGGTGATATTGCGCGCCACATAGATGTTGCCTTGGAACTGGGGATCTTCCGTGTCGATCGCCGAGTTCGCCATGGAGACCGGAATGGTCTGCCCGCTGGCCGTGCGCAAAACGGTCTCGCGCGCCTCGGGGGCCGAGTTCGTCAAGTCGAAGGCATTGCGGTGCACCGGGTCGATGAAGCTTACCAAGGGCTTGCCGAGCAAATCGGTTTGGCTGTAGCCGAGCAGTGTCTGGGTGGCCTCGTTGCAGCTTTTCACGGTGCCGTCCGGCGACGTCACCAGTACGGCATCAGACAGGCTGTTGAGCACCGTGTTGAGATAATTCTTGGTGATGGTGGTTTCGTTCAGCTTCTGCCGCATGCGTTCGAGCGCGAATTGCAGGTCGCCGAGCTCATCGTGGCGCACCACCGCGAGAGGCCGGCTGTAGTCGCCCTCACCGATCCGGTCGGCGCTCTTGACCAGCGCGGAGATGGGTCCCGCCAGCTGCCGGGCAATGTACCAGGCACCGGCCAATCCCAAGACCAGGAGCGGCAAGGCAATACCGGCAAGGAATCCGCGCATGCGCTTGATCTGCATGCCTTGTTGGCTCTCGAGCTGCTTGCGAATGCTGGCGAGAGTCTCGCGCATCTCGGCGCGGCTCACCCAGATCCGCAAACTCCCGACGCGCTGCACGGGGGCCGATACCAGGTTCGAGTGAATGGTGCTCTGGAAGACGAACCAGTCGCCCGCCCCTTGTGCGGCGGGATCGCCGCCGCTGAACAGCACCGCCCCCTCTGCATCCAATACCTCGACTCTCTCTATGTCGCGTTCGTCGAGCAGCCGCTCGGCGATCGAAGCGACCACGGCCTTTTTGCCGGAACCCAGCGCGGGGGCGAGCGAGGTGCCGGTGATTTCGCCCAGACTGCTCGCACGCGTTTCCAGGTCGGCTTCCAGTTTTTGCGCGACGGTGGCATAAGTAAGCTGGTTGACGTCCGCGGCATCGACCCGGTGTTCGTAGTACGAGAGGCCGCCCAGGAGCAGAGACAATACAGCCCCAACCGCCAGCGCAAGCAGCAAGTACTTGGTTTTTAGGCTTCGCGCCATTGACTACACCGGCGTTCGCATCGTGGATCCCACGGGGAATGATACCTGTTCACGGCAAACCCTATAAGGGGCCCGGTACAATCGATGGACATGGACGCGAAATATGCGCATTGATATCTATTCCGACACCGTTTGCCCTTGGTGCTACCTCGGCAAACGGCGCTTCGAGCTCGCGATGGCCGCGCGCCCGCAGTATGAGCCGCGCGTGACATGGCGCCCTTTCGAGCTGAATCCGGATCTCCCGGCCGAGGGCGCCGATCGCGCAGCCTATCTTGCCGCCAAAATCGGCTCCCCGGAGCGCGTGGCGCAGGGGCACGAAGAACTCGAGCGCCAGGGCGAGGCGAGCGGCATTGAATTTCGTTTCGATTTGATCGAGCGCGTCCCGAATACCCGCCGCTCACACCTGTTGATGGCCCACGCGGCTCGCTGCGGCCGCCAAAACGTGGTCATGGATCGCGTCATGCGCGCCTATTTCGAGGAGGGTTGCGACATCGGCGACATCGAGGTACTGGTTCGCCTCGGAGTCGAGGCCGGTCTCGCGGAGCACGAATCCCGTTCGGCGCTCATTTTGCGCGCCGGTCAGGACGGTGTGATCGCCGCCGAACGTCACGCAACCGTCCTCGGGATAACCGGCGTTCCAACCTTCATATTCGACGGCCAATACACCATTTCAGGCGCCCACGATGTGGGAACCTTCGCCCGCGTTCTTGATCAAGCGGCGGATTTGGCCGCAGCCCGAGAAGTGGCTTCGTGAACGATGGCGAACTCACCGGGCAGGTCCGCACCCACATCGCCGACGTGTCCGACCCAGAGTGTGCCCTGCACGCGCACGTCGTCGCCCCCTGGTTGAGCTTGCGCCGGGCGGCACTGGCCGACGGCTTCGATCCGGTACCGCACAGTGGTTTTCGCGATTTTTCCCGGCAATTGACCATCTGGAACGGAAAATTCAGCGGCGAGAGACCGATGGTCGACGCATCGGGCCTGCCGCTCGACGCGGGCGCTTTGACGCCATTCGAGCGTGTCGACGCGATCTTGCTGTGGTCCGCTCTCCCGGGAGCAAGTCGCCATCATTGGGGCACGGATGTCGACCTCATCGATCGTCGCGCCACCCCGCCCGGTTACCGGGTCCAGCTCACGCCGGCGGAATTTGCGCCGGGTGGGCCCTACGCGGCGCTTGCCGAATGGCTGGAGGCCAATGCGGCACGGTTCGGTTTTTTCCGTCCGTTTCGCGGCGAACTGTCGGGCGTGCAACCCGAACCCTGGCATTTCAGTTTTGCACCGGTTGCCGAAAATGCTCGCCGCAGTTTGACCCCAGCCGTGTTGCGCAGGGCCATCACTGCGGCGCCGCTATTGGGAAAAGAAGAGGTGCTCGAGCGACTCGATGCGTTGCATGCGCGCTACGTTGCGGCTATCGACTGGCCCTAGCGCGCCCGTCGAGGCCGAGGTGCTAGGCCCAGAGCGCCTTGAGATGAGTCAGCATCAGGCCGCGCACCTGCCCTAACTGGTTGTCGCCCGAGGTGAACAAGGGCGGGTTTCGCCGCAACATCGGCCATCGCTCGGTGCGCAGGACGCGGTGCAGGTATCCCAGATTGCGATCGATCGCCTCGAGATACGGGTTCTTGCCGTCGAAGAGCGGTTCCACGTAGCGGTAGGCGTGCACGAATTCACCCTCGAGTCGCTGAACGCGGGTCTCGCGAACGAACTCCGGCGTTTGCCGCAACAGGTCCAATCCCGAGCTGTATCGAACTTGCAAGGCACCGTCGGTACCGGTCGCCGCGGCAACTCCGCCGAGCACGAATTCAGGATACAGCCGGTCGCGGCACTTCTCGAGATAGCAGCGATCGGCCATCTGCGCGATCAAATCCGCCGTGCCCAGCAGGTGTCCCAGCTTGGTGTCGCGGGAGTCGGCGAGTTGGATTTGGTCCAGCTTGATTTCATAGCCGGTGAAATGCACGATTCGGGTGGAAATCGGCACCCAGTTTTCCATGCCGATGCTCGGCAGGAATCGAGCCAGAAATCGCGCGCTGCGGGTCACGTGGTAAAGGGTGAACTCGGCGCCGTTGCGATGTTCCCGGTCGCCGAATTCCCGGATGTAGCCCGCATCGTGAAACAGCGATGTGACCAGCGCCATGACCGCCCGCTCGGCACCGAAGCGCATGCGGCTCTCGACGCTGCGCTCGTACCCCACGAGGAGGCGCGCCATGGCCAAGGTCATGTCGAGCGAGTGCTGGCGATCGTGGTAGATGGTATCCACGCCGTGGTAGCCCGGCATACGGCCCGTGAAGAGCTTGTCGAACTCGTCAAACGAGAGGGCAACCCGATCGAACGACTCGCCCGGAAAAGCAGCCGTAAATAGCTCGCGCACAGCGGCAGTCACCGCCGCAGTGGAACTGACTTGTACTGAATTCGTTACGTCGTAATCGTTACGGCGAAGGTCATGCATCCCGTGAAGTCTAGGCTCTTAAGCTGGTCGGCGCCACGGACCTGGTTCTCTTTCTCGCCATGAGCCGGAATTAAGTCAATAGACCTTGAGTCCGCCGAATTTTTGCTTGATGCGGCGCTCCAGGACGGCGTACCCCAGCCAGAAACCACAGGCCAGTGCCAGCGGAATCGAGAGGCCCCATGTCCAGAGGTGGGCCGATGTCACCGCTGAACCCGCCCGGGCGCCGCCCGGCGACGCGCCGCCCGGCGCGGCGGCTGACGCGGCGGTCCCTGACGCCGTGGGCACCGCTGCTGCGCCTCGGGCGGCGTCGAGCGCCGCATCGAGTGCCGATTGTTTGATCGCGAGTTCGCGCTTGAGCTGCTCTACCTCGCTGCGCGCGGCCGCTTCGGCCAGCGCCGGCGTCGTCGCACGCCTGCGGTCGAGTTCCTCCTCGAGTTGTTTGACCCGCGCGGTGGCGGGTTCACGCGTCGTAAGATAGGCGGATTTCACCCAACCGACGGTGCCCTCACTCAGGCGAACTTGAGTGAATTCTCCGTTGACGGCCAGCGTATCCACAATGGCTCCGGAATGCAGGGTGGCCAGGCGTTGACCTTGGCTGTTCGGCTCGGTGTACAGCCCCAGCACGAGTTCATCGCTGACGTAGGCGGTCGCTGCCGCGGCCCTGCCCGCCAGCAGCGCCATCAACAGCAGGGCCAGGCATTTCACGCCGCAATGCCCGTCTGCTTGAGCAGGGGGCGCACGTCGGGTTCGCGGCCGCGAAACCGGACGAAGGCATCCATCGCGTCCAAACTGCCGCCTCTGCTGAGGATCGAATCACGAAACCGCGCCGCGGTCGCGCCGTCGAACACCCCGGCCTCTTCGAATGCTTCGAAGGCGTCGGCCGCGAGCACCTCCGCCCATTTGTAGCTGTAGTAACCCGCAGCGTATCCGCCCGCAAATATGTGCGCGAAGCTGGCCGGCATCCGATTGAAGGGTGCCGCCGGCACGACGGCCACCCGCCGCCGCACCTCGGCCAGGGTGTCGGCGACTTTCGCGCCCGCGAGCGGTTCGAAGTTCGCGTGCAATTCGAAATCAAAGCTGGCGAGTTCGATCTGCCGCAGCGTGTCGAGCGCCGCGTTGAACGTGCGCGTGCCCAATAGGCGCTGCAGCATGTCGACGGGCAATGATTCACCCGTATCCACATGGGCGGATATGAGGGGCAGAACCTCGGGACGCCAAACGAAGTTCTCCATGAATTGACTGGGAAGCTCCACCGCGTCCCAGGCTACGCCGTTGATTCCGGCAATGCTGGGGTAGGCCACCCGCGTCAGCATGTGGTGCAAACCGTGGCCGAACTCATGGAACAGCGTGGTGACCTCGTCATGCGTCAGCAACGAAGGTCCGCTGCCTACCGGTGCGGTGAAATTGCATACCAATTGGGCGACCGGAAGGGTCGTTCCCGCAGGCAGGGATTTGGCGATGACGCACTCGTCCATCCAGGCGCCGCTGCGTTTCTCGGCGCGCGAATACGGATCCAGGAAGAATCCGGCCACGACGCGCCCACTTTGATCGAACAGATCGTAATAGCGCACGCACGGATGCCACGCGCCGACCCCGGGCCGTTCGCTCACGGTCACGCCGTAGAGCCGCTCAATCAGGGCAAATAGTCCCCCCAATACCTTGGGCAGCGGAAAATAAGGGCGCAGCGCTTCCTGCGATACCTTGAAACGGCTTTCCTGCAGCCGTTCGCTGTAGAACGCCATGTCCCACGCGTCGAGCTTGCGGCCCGCAAATTCCTCCAGATCCGAAAATTCCTGCCGCCCCGCGGGCAGGCAGCGCCGCGCCAAGTCGTCCAGGAAGCCGAGCACCTGCTTGCCGCTCTTGGCCATGCGTGTGGCCAGGGCATAGTCGGCGAAGTTATTGAAACCCACCAAGCGCGCCAGCTCATGACGCAGCGGCAGGATTTGCGCAATGATGGGGTTGTTGTCGAATCGTCCTGCGCTGGGGCCGAGCTCGGAGGCCCGCGTGATCCAGGCTTCGTAGATATCGCGGCGCAGTTGCGGACTCTCGGCGCTGGACATGACGGTCATGTAGGTGGGCTGATCGAGTTTGAACAGCCAGCCGGCCTGGTTTGCCTCGCGCGCATCGGCGGCCGCGCGGTCGACGGCATTCGCCGGCAGTCCCGCGAGTTCCGAGCTGTCGGTGACGCTGCGCGTGTAGGCGCGCCCGGCGTCGAGCACATTCTCGGAAAACTTGGTGGCCAGCTGCGCCAGCCGCTGCGCGACCTCGCAGTATCGAGTCTTCTCGTCGGGGCCGAGATCGACCCCGGCCAGTCGAAAGTCGCGCAGCGCATTCTCCACCACCTTGCGCTGTGCCGGATCGAGCGCGCCGCCTTCATGCTGCAACACGTAGGCGTACGCCGCCTGCAGGCCGGTGTTCTGGCCGAGTTCCGAGGAATATGCCGTCAGCAGCGGCACGCATTCGTTGTATGCCTCGCGCATTTCCGCGGAATTGGCGACCGCGTTCAAATGGCCTATCGGGCTCCAGACCCGGCTCAATCGATAGCTCAATTCCTCGACGGGTATGACCAGCGAGGCGAATGTCGGCGCGGTTTGCGCGGTCAGTTCCGCAAGACGCCGGCGATTATCCGCCAGCACTTTCTCCAGCGCGGGGCGGGCGTGCTGCGCCTCGATACGGCCGAAGGCGGGCAGCGATTCCAATTCCAATAAGGGGTTGTTCACTGCAGGGATTCTATCAGACGTGCATCAACATCCAGGTGAGAGCTGCGCTGCTCACCACGAAGCCGGCGATACCCGCCAGCGCGCGGCGCCGGAATCGCCGCGCGAGCGATTCGCCGTCGGATGCGGCCAGGAGATATGACCTGCCGTCCATCGGATCCGCCAGCACATTCAAAGACGGCGGCTGCACTTCGGCCGCACGGTCAGCCTGGATCTGCCGGCGAGCCGCGGCGCGGGCTTGTTCCCACTCCTCGCTGCTCAGCGTCCCGTCATGGTTGGTATCGAAGCGCGCAAGCAGCGCGGCTTGGTCGTGCTTCCACTTATGCAGCAACTCCGCCGCTGCGCTGTCCGGATCCTCGACGCTGGCGCCGCCGAGGCTGCGAAATGCGCCGATCGCATACACGTGCTTGTGCGGCTCCAGCCGGTGCTCCGTGTAGCGGTATTTGTCGGTCACGAAGGTGTCGACCAGCCAACCGACGACGCCGGTGCCGTCCGGAATCCGCCCTTGCGGCCAAGCCTCGGGTCCGTACCAGACATTGGTGGCGCCGGGAAACACTTCGGCGCCGCGCGGATCGATCAGGCATTGACCGGTGCCGTCGTCGAGCAGAAAGGGAGCCTCGCTGGTATCGCTGTCGACCGTGGACCAGGAGCGCGACCGGCCGGTGGAGCTCCGTTCCTCGACTTTGTAGCGCCACCAGGTGCAGGGCATCCCGCTCAGCGGTCCCTTGTTGTGCGAATCCGCGGGCAGGAGCCCCTGGCCGCTGAGTTCGACATAGCCCTGCGCCGCAGAGCGGACGCGCGATGTCGGAGTATCCTCGATGACGCGGTTCTTGGCCCAGGCCTTGAACGCGTACCAAAACGAATACATCCCGCCCGCCGCGAGACCGGCGACGATGAGCCAGAATTTGAATTGAGCGCCGGACATGTCCGGATCCGGACCTTCAGGTGCTGAAGAGTGCGCCGACGTTCACGTCGGCCTTCTCCGCGGCGGAGAATTCCAACAACTGCGCCGGCAGGAAGCCGAACTTCTGCGCGATCACGACGTCCGGAAACACTTTCACCCGAATGTTATTCAGATTGACCTGGTCGTTGTAGAGTTCCCGGCGGTCGGCGATGGACTCTTCCAGAGCGGTGATCCTGCCCTGCAATTGCTTGAAAGTCTCGTCGCTCTTCAGTTGCGGATAGCTCTCGGCCACCGCGAACAGCCGGCCGACCCCGGCGCGCAGCTGCTGCTCGGCCGCGCCGACGGCGGCGACATTGCCGGTGGTGCTCGCCAAGCTCACCGAGGCCCGGGCGCGCATCACTTTTTCGAGCGTTTCCTGCTCGAACTGCATGTAGCGCTTGCAGGTCTCCACCAGCTTCGGCAGCTCGTCATGACGTTGCTTCAACAGCACGTCGATATTCGCCCACGCGAACTTGACGTTTTCGCGCAAGTTCACGAGTCCGTTGTAAATGCCGACGAAATAAACGATTAGAGCGAGACTCAAGGCTAGGATCACGACGAGACCGATCACCGTAGCACCTCATCCGCGGATTAAGGACCCGCGCAGTATATCATTGGGTTTTCACGTCATTCGGTACGGAGTTCACAGTGTCGGATCAAGCCTTCGATCTCATCAGCGTCGGCGGCGGCAGCGGAGGCCTCGCCTGCGCGCAACGCGCGGCCGAATATGGGGCCAAGGTCGCCGTAATCGAATCGCACCGTCTGGGAGGGACCTGTGTGAACGTCGGTTGCGTTCCGAAGAAGGTCATGTGGAACGCCGCGAGCGTGGCCTTCAGTCTCGCCGATGCGAGCGACTACGGTTTCGACGTCACCTTGGGCGGCAGCGATTGGCCGACGCTGAAGCGCAAGCGCGACGCTTATGTGCTGAGGTTGAACGGCATCTACGAGCGCAATCTCGCCGCCAAGGGCGTTACCTATGTGCCCGGCGCCGCCCGCTTCTTGGACAAGAATAGCGTGGAAGTGAACGGCAGGCGCATGACGGCGCAGCACATCGTGATCGCGACGGGAGGCAGGCCTCGGGTGCCGGCGTTGCCGGGGGCCGAGCATGGCATCACGTCGGACGGCTTTTTTTCCCTCGAGCAACGCCCGAAGCGAGTCGCCATCGTCGGCAGCGGCTACGTCGCCTGCGAGCTGGCCGGAGCCTTCCACGAACTGGGCAGCGAGGTGGAGATATTCATCCGCAAGGATCATTTGTTGATGAGCTTCGATGTGATGCTGGGAAAATCCTTGATGCGCGAGATGCACGCGCAGGGGATCGCCATTCACCACCACGTGGTGCCGGCACGGGTCGGCGAGCACTCGGGCCTCAAATCCTTGTCGGCGACGGACGGCCGCGAATTTGCGGGTTTCGATTGCCTGCTGTGGGCGGTCGGGCGCGACGCGAATGTGTCCGGCCTCGAGTTGAGGGCAGCCGGCGTTGCGGTGGATGACTGCGATTTCGTGGTCACCGACGGCTTCCAGAACACCAATGTGCCCGGCGTGTACGCGATCGGCGATGTGACCGGCCGCGCGGCCCTGACGCCCGTGGCGATTGCCGCGGGCCGCCGCTTGAGCGATCGCCTGTTCGGCGGTAAAGCCGATCGCCGCTTGGACTACAACATGATTCCCACTGTGGTGTT
>DASYFQ010000326.1:0-45064 GCA_036498345.1 Steroidobacteraceae bacterium | reverse complement strand
CGCGGCACGAATTCGCAAATGGCCTCGAGCTTGCAGCTGCGATGCAAGAACGGATCCTTCATCGACGTCGAAGTTCGATGCAATGCGCTCGAGGCGGACGGGCGCGATGTTCTCGCGTACGTCACTCACGACGTGTCGGTGCGAAAAAAAGCCGAACAGCAGCTCATCGAGAACCAGCATCGTCTCGACCGGATGGCGCACCATGATCAGCTGACCGGGCTGCCGAACCGGCATTACTTGGCCACCTTTCTGCCGGACGCCATTGCCGAAGCGAAGGCGGCGAGCACCATGCTGGGGGTCGTGTTCCTGGATTTGGACCGTTTCAAGCACATCAACGACACCCGCGGTCACGAGACCGGGGACAAGCTGCTTCAGGAAGTGGCAACCAGGCTGCGGGCCGTCGTACGCGACGCCGACGTGGTGATTCGGATGGGCGGCGACGAATTCGTCGTCGTGTTTCGCGGGGTCAAGGCCCATGACGAAGTGACCTTCGGGGCCGCCCGCATCATCGAGACCTTGAATCAGCCCATCATCATCGATCAGCAGCCTCTGCAGACGACGGGCAGTGTCGGCGTCAGCCTGTTTCCGCGCGACGGTTCGAACATGATGGAGCTCCTCAAGCATTCGGACACGGCCATGTACCAGGCCAAGGATCGCGGCCGCAACAACGTTCAAATGTTCAGCCCGGTGATGAACCGCAAGCTCAAGCACCGGGTCGCCGTCGAGGCCTCATTGCGCGAGGCGCTGCGGCTCAAGCAGCTCGATGTGCACTATCAGCCCTTCATCAATTTGCTGACCCGAAAAGTCGTCGGGCTCGAGGCGCTGATGCGCTGGCGCCATCCGGTTCATGGAATGGTGCCGGCCGACCAGTTCATTCCGGTCGCCGAGGAGACCGGCCTGATCGTTCCCATGGGCAATTTCGTGCTGCATCAAACCCTGCAAAACATGGCCGCGTGGCGCAAGGCGGGAGCACGGCTCGTGCCCATGTCATTGAATATCGCGCCGGCTCAACTGCAACGCGGCGAACTGCAGTCGACGATCACCACCTTGCTCAAGACCCACGGCCTTCGTCCGGAAATGCTGCAGCTCGAAATGACCGAGCGGGCCATGTTCGATTCGCACGCGCCCGCCGGAGGAAATCGACAGGACAGCATGGAGCGCCTGCGCGATCTCGGGGTCAAAATCGCCATTGACGATTTCGGGACGGGATACTCGAGCTTGAGCTATCTCAAACATTGGCGCGTCGATGCGCTCAAGATCGACCGCAGCTTCGTGCGGGACCTGGTCACCGACTCGAGCGATCTTGCGATCGTGAGCGCGATTATCGCGATTGCACGGCACTTGCAAATTCAAGTCATCGCGGAGGGCATCGAGGGATATCAGCAGGCGGAGATTTTGCGCCAATTGGGTTGCGCGGTGGGACAGGGCTTTCTGTTCGCGCGGCCCATGCCCGCCGATCAATGCTTGAAATTGCTCAGCGACGATGCCGAGACCGAACCGGCAGAGGACGAGGACATGTTGGCGGTGTTCAGCGCCGGCCGCGGCTGAACGCGGATGGCCGACCGGTCAGGCGCCCAACGCGTGTTCTTCGGCGATGCTGCCGGTGAGCGAGAGCGCACGAGCCCGAGTCGGAGTGTCGCGGACCCAGCGCGCTTGAGGCGGGAGCGGTTGATCCGTCAGCAGGGCGAGCAGGCTGGCGTTGGTCGCTTCCACCGAGTCGAACGGGGTGCCGTGGCGCGAGCCGCGCACCACGACGATGTCGGCGCCGAGCTTCGCAGCGAGTTCGCGCTTCTCCGCCAGCGGGGTGAAATCGTGTTCAGCCGCAATCAGCAGGGTGCGGCTCGTCAGGCTGTCGAGGCGATCGATGATCGCCCAGCGCGCCAATGCCCATCCCAGACCGAGGTAGGAGCTGGCGGGGACCGCTCCAACCGCGGCGGCCACATGATTGCGGATCGCTCGTTGCCAAGGGTCCGGAAATAATCGAAGCGCCAGCAGCCAAGCTGCCCGGCGCATTCCGAGGAGCCGTACCAGCGTCGCCGTTACATAGGTTTCGAGCCATTTGCGCCAATCGTTCGGCCGATAAGTCGCCAGACTGTTGATGAGTCCCAGTCGCGGCACGCTCGCGGGGCGTTGTGCCGCCATTTCGAGCGCGACGGCACCGCCCAAAGAAAATCCAATGATGTTGGTGCGCGGCACGCCGAGGTGATCGAGAAGCGACCAAAGGGCTGAAGCACACCCGCCGATGGTGTACTCGCCCCGAGGCGGGGGGCTGTGACCACTGCCCGGCAGATCCGGGACGATCACGCGAAAGCGCTTTTCGAAGGCCGCTACCTGAAACGCCCAGGCCGCTCCGCTGCATCCGAGACCATGAATGAGTACCAGCGGCTCGCCCTGTCCGCGTTCCAGGTAGTGCAGCGAAAGATCTTCGTTGCAAAAAAAAGGCATGGACGCCCGCTCCTATTTTTTTTCGACCGAGATTTGATGTTACAGCGGCGTGACGGCGGTTCGAGCGGCGTGTCGCCGCAAAATTCGTGCTGGTTTCACTCATCGGACTGTAGGCCGGCGCTGACTTTGTCAGAGAAACACTGACAGAGACTCACAGCTTTCTCCGGCCTGTCCGCGGTACCGATTAGCTAAGAATAGAAACGATGCCCAAAACCCCGCCACGATACGCGTCCCAAGGAGCAATCCGCTTCCTTGGACGCTATGTCCGGCGGCGCATCCTGAGCCATACCGTCGTGCTGGGCGCCGTCCTCGCCGCGGTGATCTGCGCGGTCGGCTCACAGTACGCGGTCAAGAACCTGGTCGACGTGCTGGGTACTCGATACCCGCCCACTTACACGTTGTGGAGCGCGGTTGCGGTGCTGCTCGCGCTGGTGGCGGGGGATAATCTTTTGTGGCGACTCGCCGGCTGGGTGTCGACGTATGCCTTCGTGGCGGTCGGCGGCGACATTCGACTCGATCTGTTCAATCACCTGTCCGGCCAGGGTACGCGCTACTTCGTCGAACGCCTTCCCGGGGCGCTTGCCGGTCGCATCACTGCCGCGGCGAACGCCGCCTGGACCATCGAAAGCTCGCTGACATGGACCACGATTCCGCCGGGGACCGCGGTGATCGGCAGCATCTTCATTCTCGGCACCATCAATTGGCATCTCACCGTCGTGCTGCTGGTCGTCATCGGCGCCCTTGGCGTGAGCATCGGGCGGCTGGCGGCGCAGGGTCGCCATCTGCACCAGAGCTTTGCCGGCCATGCCGCGCACGTGAGCGGCGATCTCGCGGACATCGTGAGCAATATCGGGCTGGTGCGGGCTTTTGGCGCCGCGCGCCGCGAACAGGATCGGTTGAGTTCGAAGATTCAGGATGAAATGCAGGCGCAACGCGCCAGCCTGCGGTCGCTCGAGATCTTGCGCTTGTGGCATGCGCTCACCGTATTCATCGTAACCGCCGGTGTATTGGTCTGGTCGGTGGAGCTTTGGCGGCGCGGCAAGATCTCCACCGGCGATGTGGTGTTGACCACCACGCTGGGTTTCACCGTGCTGCATGCGTCGCGCGATTTTGCGATGGCGTTGGTCGACATGGTGCAGCAGTTCGCCAAGCTGGGTGAGGCGGTGCAAGTGCTTGGCCTGCCTCACGAAATGCAGGATGCCGCGGATGCGCGCCCGCTCGTGGTGCGCGGCGGGGCCATCCAGTTCGACCACGTGAGCTTCAGCTACCCGAGCGGTCAGCCAGTGCTCAGGGATTTCAACCTCGACGTGCCCGCCGGCCAAAAGGTGGGTTTAGTGGGCCGCTCCGGCGCGGGAAAATCCACCATCATCGCGCTGTTGCAGAGACTCTACGATCCGGACTCCGGCCAGGTGCTGATCGATGGACAGAACATCGCACACGTGACGCAGGAGAGCCTGCGGGCCTCCATCGCGGTAGTGCAGCAGGATATTTCGCTGTTTCACCGCTCGCTGCTCGAAAACCTGCGCTACGGCCGCCCCGAGGCCAGCGACGAGGAAGTGTTTCGCGCCGTCGAAGCCGCGCGCTGCACCGAGTTCATCAATGGATTGCCGCAAGGCTTCGATACCGTGGTCGGTGATCGCGGTATGAAGCTGTCGGGCGGTCAACGGCAGCGTCTGGCGATTGCGCGCGCCTTCTTGATGGACGCCCCGATCGTGGTGCTCGACGAAGCGACCTCCTCGCTCGACACCGAGTCCGAGCAATCGATCCAGGAGGCGCTGTCGCGGCTGTTCAAAGGGCGCACGGTGATCGCCATCGCGCATCGATTATCCACGCTCGATGCCTTCGACCGCATCGTCGTGCTGGAGCGCGGCCGCATCGTCGAAGACGGCGCGCCGCGGCGGCTGCTTCAGACCCGGGGTCTGTACAGCCGCATGTACGGGCGCCAACTCCCCATCGGCGTGGAGAACCTCCCGTGACCAAGATCCGTCCCGCAGGCGGGTGCCGGCGGCCCGTCGCGATATCGCTCGCGTGTCTATGCGCATTGTCGGCATGCCACACCGCACCGGTTGCCGATCGGCTGCCACCCAAGCCGGAGCCGGCACCCACGGAGGAAGCGCCGCCGCCGTTGTTGCCGGACGAAAAGCCTCCCGAGCAGGCCGTGGAAGTGCCCATCGAAACGCCGGCCGAGCCGCCCGGCCTGCCGCCGGAAGCGCCGCCGCCAAAGCGCCGGTCGAAGCCAAGATCTGAGCCGCCGCCGCCGGCGCCGCCCGCTCCGCCTCCCGCTGCACCTGCGCCCGAGGCCGAGGTCAAGTCCCTGGATAATTCCGTGGTGACGGTGCTCGGTAAGAAGGTGCAGGGGCCGAAGGGCGAGGATATGGGCCGCGTGGTCGACGTGTTGGCCGACGCCACCGGGCGGGTGCGTATCGCGGTCATCGAAATCGGCGGCTTCCTCGGAGTCGGGAATCGCCGCATAGCGGTCGATTGGTCGCTGCTGCGCTTCAATCCCGACGATGACAGCAAACCACTGACCTTGAGCGTGAGCAGGAAAAGGCTGCAATCGGCGCCGGAATACAAGAACTCCGCTCAGCCGCAGGCACTGATGGCGCCGGCACCGACCGCTGCGCCGGCACCGGCCACCGCGCCGCCACCGACCGCTGCGCCGCCACCGACCGCTGCGCCGCCACCGACCGCTGCGCCGGCACCGACCAGCGCGCCGCCACCGGCCGCTGCGCCGCCACCGGCCGCTGCGCCGCCACCGGCCAAGGCGCCGCAGACGCCAGCCGCCGCACCACCGAATTCTCCGGAAGGCAAGAAGTGAACGCATGGCGGTACGAGCTGAGTCCCACCCTCCGGCGAATCCACAACCCGCAGGGTCCCCTGCCGCAGGACGAGGACTCGATTGGTTCAACTTGTTCGTGGCCAATATCCAAACGGGCTTCGGACCCTTCATTGCGGTATATCTCATCAGTCAGAGCTGGACGCAAACCTCGATCGGTCTTGCGCTGAGCATCGGCACCATTGCCGCGATGGCGAGCCAGGTGCCGGCCGGCGCCTTGGTGGACGCGATGCCGAACAAGACGCGCGTCGCCGCATTCAGCGTCATCGCATTTACGGCCTGCGCGCTCATGTTCGCGATCTATCCGATTCCGCTGTTCGTATACCTCGCCGAGGTATTGCACGGCATTTCCAGCTGTACGCTGGGGCCGGCAACGGCGGCGATGAGTCTGATCATCGCCGGCCGCTTCGGCATGGGTCTGCGTCTCGGCCGCAACGCACGCTACGCCGCCATCGGCAACGGCGTCGGCGCCTTATTGATGGGTGCCTGCGGACAATACGTGTCGGAGCGAGCCGTATTTTTTCTGACCGCCGTATTCACGTTGCCCGCGCTGCTGGCGTTGTTGCCGCTGCGCCGCGTGGCGATTGCGGGCAGCGACTTGCAGCCGCCTCCGCGGCAGCCGGGGCAGGGCTGGGGGCAATTTTTGCGCGTGTTGGCAGACCGCCGTTTGCTCATTTTTTGCGGCTGCGCCATGCTGTTCACGTTCGCCAATGCGCCGATGTTGATGCTGATGAGCAGCACGATGACCGCAAAGGTCGGCAATCCCAGCCTATTGATCGCGGCCTGCATCGTGCTGCCGCAGATCATCGTCGCGATAGCATCGCCCGCCGTGGGCCGGCTGGCCGAACGGCGCGGCCGCAGAATCGTGCTGATGATCGGATTCTGCATGTTGCCGCTGCGCGGATTGCTGTTTGCGACCTCGACGAATCCAACGCTCGTGGTGGCCGTGCAGGCGCTCGACGGCATCGGCGGTGCCTGTTTCGGCATCATGGTGCCGCTGATCGTCAGCGACGTCGCGGCGCGTTCCGGCCATTTCAATTTATCGCTGGGCTTCGTCGGATTCGCGGTCGGTATCGGCGGCACGCTGAGCACGGCGGCCGCCGGCTGGCTGGCGGATCATTTCGGTTTGCGTACGGCGTTCTTCTTCCTCACCGCGGTCGGCATCGCCGCCGTCGTACTGGTGATGGCCGCGATGCCGGAGACGCGCCCGAAACGCGATTCGGACGGTTAGCCGCGCCCGGCCGGTCGCGGAAGATCAGTAGCGCATCACCACGCCCACGTCGCCGTCGCGGCGAGTCTGAGTCACCGTGACATCGGGCCCGTGCCGCTGCAGCAGCACGTCCGCTGAACCCTTGTTCAAGCGCAAATTGCGCAGATGCAGGCGATCGAGGAAATCCGGCAGAACCGGCCGGTAGAACGAGATCTCGCCGCTGCTCTCCGAGAGCTTGAGACCCAAAGTCGACTGCAGCAGCGCAAACATCGTGGCGCTCGCCCAGGCTTGCGGGGAGCACGCCACGGGATACTGAGTGGGCGCATTGTGCTGCCGGCGTAGAAAACCGCAGAACAATTCCGGCAAGCGGCGCAAGTCCATGTAGCTCGCGGCGTCAAACATTGCGCTGAAGATTTTCGAGGCCGCCTGGACGTGCCCGTAGCGTGCCAACCCCAAGGCAATGAGTCCATTGTCGTGCGGCCACACGGAGCCGTTGTGATAGGACATGGGGTTGTAGTGCGGCTCCGACAGCCCCAGGGTTCGAATGCCCCAACCGCTGAAACAGGCCGGGCCGAGCAAGGTTTGCGCGACGCGCGCCGCCCGCTCCGCGCTGGCGATGCCGGTCAGCAACACCTGGCCCGAGTTCGACGACACCACGCGGCAGGGCTGCTTCGCCCCATCCAACGCCAAGGCGTAAATGGAGAGCTCCTCGCACCAGAATTTGGCCTCGAAATTTTCGCGCAAGGCTTCGGCCTGGGTACGCAGGCGTTCCGCCAGTGCGTGATGACCGAGCATTGCGGCGAGCTGCGACCCGTGCCGCTTCGCCCCATAGACATAGGCCTGTACCTCGCAAAGCGCGATGGGCCCCTCGGCGTACTGGCCGTCGCGATGGAACACGGCATCCTGCGAGTCTTTCCACCCCTGATTGGAAAGGCCTTCCTTGGTTTGGCGATAGTATTCGACGAAACCGTCGCCGTCGCGGTCGCCATGGGTATCGATCCACGCCAATGCCGCCTGTGCGTTCGGCCACAACGCCCGCACCGTGTCGAGATCGCCGGTGCGGCCAAAATATTCCCCGAGCAACAACACGAACAGCGGAGTCGCATCCACGCTGCCGTAGTACCGGCCAAACGGCACTTCCCGCAAATTGGCCATCTCGCCGTGACGCATCTCGTGCAGTATTTTCCCCGGCTCGGCGTCGCGCTCCGGTTCGACGGCCGTGGCTTGGGTCGATGCGAGAAATCGCAGCACGCCTTTCGCAATGCTCGGATCGGCCCACAGAGTCATGAGCGCAGTAATGATGCCGTCGCGCCCGAAGGGAGTGCTGAACCAGGGCGTGCCGGCATAGGGATAGGGCCCGTGTGCGGTATCGGTGATCAGCATGTATAGGTCGGACACCGCACGCCGGGCGATCTCGTTGAACAGGGAATTGGAGCTGTCGACGCTCGCCGCGCGCGCGCTCGACTCGCGCAGGCCGTGACGTGCGGCCCGCATGCGCCGATAGAAAAGGCGTCCGCTCCAATGGCTGCGATCGGCGTCGGGCACGCCTACACGCATGAAAATACGCTTGACCTGGTATGCATTCAGTGCGATATCGAACCCCGCACGCTCGGTCGTCAGGGTCTGCGGCGCGGGGTCGAAATCCAGGAGCGTGATGCGCTCAATCTTGTCGAGTCCCACATAGCGCAGCACGGCCCTGTGATCACTGTCGCGAATTGCCGACGACTCGCCGCGCGCCTTGCGGTGTTCGCCCCGCACCTCGAACAAGTCGGCGAAGTCGGCACCGAATTGCAGGGCCACGCGTATGCGCCATACCCGATCGGTGAAGTTGCGTACCAGGAGGCGCTCGTAACAAGCCCCGTCCCAGACGAACTTGAGCCGATGCAAATGGATCTGCTCGTGCCGCAGGGCGATTTGTCCATTGACCAGGAGATCCGGATTACTGAGGTCGGCGCTGAATACCGCGTTGTCGTCCTGTGTCATGGAACTCAGCAGCAAAGGCCGCGCATCTTCGAGCAGCAGTTTGAACTGCGAGAGGATGCGGGTGTCGCGGTGATATAGCCCTTCGGAACTGCCGGACTCCGCGCCGACGTCGCCGCGATGATCGAATACGGCGAAGGTGTCGCCGTGCTTCAAGGTTAGAGTTCGCCGTACCTGCAGCGCCGCGGTGGCAGCAATATAGAACTGCGGGACGGACGTTTCGTCCGTGGACAATGCATTCACGTTGAGGCTCCGGGGCGGTAGGGTTTGCAGAAATTACAAAAAAGCGCTCGAAAAACCGATGCTAGTCAGAGTCTAATCGCGGCGATGCGTTCAACCAAGTCGCCCACGTGATTTTGAACTGAATCGATTTCGCGCCGTCAAATTTATTTGACCATACCTTCGGGGGAGATTCGTCATGCAGATTGCCCAGGTTGCTCCGCTCACCGAGGCGGTGCCGCCGAAATACTATGGTGGCACCGAACGAGTCGTCGCCTATCTGACCGATGCGTTGGTGGAACTTGGTCATGATGTGACATTGTTTGCCTCCGGCGACAGCCTGACGAAAGCGAAACTCGCACCGATCTGGCCGCGCGCACTGCGCCTGGATCCGAGCGTGAAGGATTTTTTCGCGCCCTTGTTCATGGAATTGGAAACGGTTGTTCGACGCGCACATGAATTCGACGTGATCCACTCGCATCTGGATTATTTTGGATATCCTCTGCTGCGGCTGCTCGACGTCCCCTCCATGACGACTCTGCATGGCCGCCTCGATATGCCGGAGTTGCCGGCCCTGTACGGGCTATACGCGGATATCCCCGTGGTATCGATCTCGAACGCGCAGCGAGCGCCGCTGCCGCAAGCCCACTATGTGGCGACGATCCCGCATGGCTTACCGCAGGATTTGTTGGCGAAAGGTCCTGGGACCGGCGGCTATCTGGCATTTCTCGGGCGTATCTCTCCGGAAAAGGCGCCGGACGCGGCCATCCGCATCGCCGCCCGAGCCGGCATGCGGCTCAAGATCGCGGCAAAAGTCGATAAGGTCGATGAGCAGTATTTCAAGACCACGATAGAACCCCTGTTGTCGCAGGACCATGTGGAATTCATCGGTGAAATCGGCGAGCACCAAAAGGGTGAGTTTCTCGGCAACGCTGCGGGTTTATTGTTTCCGATTGCGTGGCGCGAGCCCTTCGGCCTGGTGATGATCGAAGCGATGGCGTGCGGGACGCCGGTGATCGCCTTTGAAAACGGCTCGGTACCGGAGGTGCTCGAGGACGGCGTCACCGGTTTCATCGTGCAGAACGAAAATCAAGCCGTCGCGGCGGCGGGCAAGATCGCCATGCTGGATCGCGACCGCATTCGCGCCGAATTCGATCGACGCTTCACGGCTCAGCACATGGCACAGAACTATCTGAAGCTGTACTCACGCCTCGCGAAGGCGAGAAAGACCGGCACGGGCGTTTAGCGAGGCAATCCGCAGATATTCGGCGCCGAGCGCAGGCCAATCCCTGGTAGCATTGCCGGGTCGATCTCAACTGCAATTGGAACCGAGGAAGGCGTTACCGGTGAGTTTGCGAGCATGGGGAGCTTTCGCGGCGCTGGGCATCATCTGGGGTCTGCCGTATTTCTTCATCAAGTTGTCGGTGCAGGAGCTGTCGCCGGTGGCGGTAGCGTTCGGCCGCGTGACGCTCGCTACACTGATCTTGCTGCCGATCGCATGGCGGCGCGGCGCCCTACGTTCCTTGGGCAAGCACAAGGCGGCGATCTGCGCGTTTGCATTCGCCGAGTTTGTCATTCCCTTTTCGGTGATCTCATACGGTGAACGTTGGATCAGTTCCTCGGTGACCGGCATCCTCATTGCCATGGTGCCGCTGTCGATCGCGCTGATCCAACGGTTTTTTGGGGTGCACGAGCGCTTAGGGCTGTGGCGCATCCTGGGCCTCGGGTTGGGATTCGTCGGGGTTGCATCCCTGCTCGGATTCGGCACGATCTCAGGTCCACTGGGCTGGGCCGGAGTTGGCTGCATGCTGATTGCGACGCTCGGTTACGCGATCGGTCCTCTCATCATTCAGCGGCATCTGAGCGGGCTCGATCCCTATGGCCCGCTGGCCGCGAGCTTGGCTGTAGCCACGGCCGTACTCCTCGTCCCGGCCATTCTGTCTTTTCCCACGCGGATGCCGTCGATGCTGACGCTCACCTCGATCGCGGTATTGGGCGTAGTGTGCACCGCTCTCGCGATGTTGCTGATGTTCTATCTCGTCGGGCACGCCGGCGCGTCGCGCGCGGCCGTGATCACCTACATCAATCCCGCGGTGGCGGCGTTGCTCGGCGTGTGGCTGCTGCATGAACGCTTGGGGCTAGGCGGAATGCTCGCCTTTGTGCTCATTCTATTCGGCTCATGGCTGGCGACGCGGGCAACCGGCACGCGTCACGAGCGGGTGGGCGAAGCGATAGTCTAAGCTGCGTGCAAATGCCAGACACGATCTCCGTAATGCCGTTGTGGATGCAGAATGCCGACCTGCCTGCGCCGTCCTCGCAGCCATTGCCGAGGCGCGTCGACGTGCTGGTCATCGGGGCGGGATACACGGGACTGTCGGCCGCTCGCGAGACCGCGCAGGCGGAGCGTTCCACGCTGGTGCTTGACTCCGGTGAATTGGGCGCAGGGTGTTCGAGCCGCAACGGAGGCCAAGTTGCCTACAGCATCAAGCCCTCATTCAATTCTCTGAAGGCGAAGTTCGGCGCGGATGTGGCCTTCGGAATTTGCCGCGAGGGGCTCGACGCCGTGGCGTACCTGCGCTCCTTGGCCAAGCAACATCCCGATTGCGGCTGGCGCGAGGAGGGGTGTTTTTTTGGAGCCCACACCGCGAGGCACTTTGCGCAGATGGCCCGGGACGCGGAGAACCAACCGCGCGGCCTCGAACAGAGAATCAGCGTCGTTTCCAGAGCGGATCAGCACGGTGAGATCGCCAGCGATTTCTATCACGGAGGGTGCGTGTACCCTGACGATGCATCCGTCGATCCCACGCGTCTGCTGCTGGCGCTATTGCGCCGGGCGCTCGACGGCGGGGCATTGGTCGTGGATCGCTGCCCGGTCGACGCCATCAAACCCACCCGCGACGGCTTCGAAGCGCTGACATCGCGCGGAGTCGTTCATGCGCGGCAGGTGCTGTTGGCGACCAACGGCTACTCGGGTCCGCTTTCTCCGTGGCATCGACGACGAGTCATTCCCATCGGCAGCTATCAGATCGCGACCGAGGCCTTGGGCGCGGATCGAGTTCGTTCGCTGATTCCGCGCGGGAGAAACATCGTCGATTCGCGGCGAGTCGTCGTGTACTTCAGGCCTTCGGCGGACGGCGAGCGCATCATATTCGGCGGCCGGGCGGCTTTGGCCGAGAGGGATCCGCTTGCCTGCGTGCCGCGCCTGCGGCAGATGATGGCGCGGATATTGCCGCAATTGAAATCGGTGCGCGTGACTCATGCATGGGTGGGATGGGTCGCGTACACTTTCGATACCTTGCCGCATTTGGGCCGGCACGACGGCATTTACTATTGCATGGGATATTGCGGCCAGGGCGTACCGCTCGCACCGTATTTCGGCCGGCGCATCGGGCAGCAAATGGTGGGACTCGAGGAGGGGCGCACCGCCCTCGACGGGCTTCCGTTCCCGTCGCGCCCCTATTATCACGGAAAACCGTGGTTTCTCGCGCCATCGGTGTTTGCCTATCGAGTGCTCGATGCCGCCGGCTTTTGAATTCGAGTTACCCATGAAGCACGCGCGCCCATGAATCGCAGCAGCTACGCCGGTTTGCCGGAACGTTTCTTTGCGCGAGTCCATCCGATCCCGGTCGCCAAGCCGCGTCTGCTCCGATTCAATCAGGCGCTTGGCGCTGAGCTTGGGCTCGATGTCGCCGATCTCGATGCCGAGGCGCTGGCGGGGCTCTTTTCCGGGAATGTCCTGCCGCAGGGGATGGAGCCGATCGCGATGGCCTATGCGGGCCATCAATTCGGCCATTTCGTACCGCAGCTGGGCGACGGTCGCGCCATCCTGCTGGGGGAGGCCAGCGACCGCGCCGGCGTGCGCCGCGACATTCAATTGAAGGGATCCGGCCGAACCCCGTTTTCACGCAGCGGCGATGGGCGTGCCGCGCTGGGTCCGGTATTGCGCGAATATCTCGTGAGCGAAGCCATGCATGCGCTCGGCATACCCACCACGCGCGCACTCGCCGCGGTGGCTACCGGAGAGTCCGTGTCCCGCGAGAAAACCCTCCCGGGAGCGATAGTGACGCGGGTGGCGGCGAGCTTCGTGCGCGTAGGCACGTTCCAGTACTTCGCCGCGCGCAACGACCTCGACGCCGTTCGACAACTCGCCGATTACGTCATCGATCGTCATTATCCGCAGGCCAAATCCGAGCAGCAGCCGTATCTGGCATTGCTGCGAGCCGTCAGCGACGGCCAGGCCGCGTTGATCGCCCGTTGGATGCACGTCGGCTTCATACATGGCGTCATGAATACCGACAACATGGCGGTGTCCGGAGAAACCATCGATTTCGGACCCTGCGCCTTCATGGACTCCTATGATCCGGCGGCGGTGTTCAGTTCGATCGACCAGCAAGGTCGTTACGCCTATGGCAACCAGCCTCACGCCGCGGTATGGAATCTCGCGCGATTCGCGGAGACGCTGCTCCCGATCATCGATGCGAGCGCGGAGCGGGCGGTCGAACTCGCTAGCGGTGTGCTCGCGACATTTGCGGCGCGCTTTTCGGAGCTGTCGCTGGCCGGCGTGCGTCGCAAGCTCGGCCTGTCCGCCCGCGAAGACGGCGATGCTGCGCTCGCCGAGGATTTGCTCGATGCGATGCATCGCAATCAGGCGGATTTCACGCTGACCTTTCGCAGGTTGTGCGACGCCGCGGAGGGAGAAGCGGGAGATGCGGGCCTGCGCGCTTTGTTTGCGAATCCTCCGGAATATGATGAGTGGGCGAGCCGGTGGCGGGCGCGTCTGGCGCGAGATCCTCTGGAACCTCGGGCGCGCGCCGAGGCGATGCGCCAGATCAACCCCGCCTTCATTCCGCGCAACCATCGGATCGAACAGGTCATCAATGCGGCGGTCGAGGAGCAGAATTTCGAGCCCTTTGCCAAATTGTCCGCCGTACTGTCGCAGCCGTACCTGTCCCGAGAGGGATTGGAGTCCTATGCCGATCCGCCACAGCCCGGCGAGCGCGTCCTCCAGACATTCTGCGGAACGTGAGCGCGAAGGCTGCGGGCGTGAGCGCGAAGGATGCGGATGTGAGCGGGAAGGTTACTCAGTAGGCCGCGCCGGCAAGCCGAGCCGCGCGCGTGTTTGCGGTGCAGTCAGGACTCGCACGCCCAAGAGCTCGATGATCGTGCGAGCCCGTTCCACCAACTGGGCATTCGTCGCCGCGACCCCTTTGTCGAGGTAGAGATTGTCCTCGAGGCCGACACGCACATTGCCGCCGAGAAGGACCGACTGGGCGACCATGGGCATTTGCAGTCGACCCAGCCCGAAGGCCGACCAGTGCGACCCCGGCGGCAGCGCATCGCGCATCGCCATCATCGCTTCGGAGGACGCGGGTGCGCCGTACTTGATGCCGAGGCAAAGCTGAAACAAGGCCGGCCGATCGACCAGCCCCTCCGTCAGAAGCTGCTTGGCGAGCTCAATGTGGCCGAGTTCGAAGACTTCGAGCTCGGGACGAACTTTCTTCTCTTGGTATGCACGCGCCATGGTGCGCAGAAACCCGGGCGTCGTGCCGTATAACAGCTCATCGAAATTCAGCGAACCACAATCCAGGCTGCCAATCTCCGGTAATAGGTCGAGTACGTGCACTATCCGTTCATGCGGACCCACGAAGTCCGTGCCGGTGCGGAAGGCGAGAGGAGCGTCCTCCGGACCTATCAAGAGGTCTCCGCCCATGCCTCCCGTCAGATTTAGGATCACGGTGCCGCTCCGGCTTCTGATTCTGTCAACGACCTCGCGAAACAGCGCGGGATCTCGGCTGGCCAAGCCCGATTGAGGATCGCGCACATGCAGATGCACGATTGCCGCGCCCGCCGCATGAGCCTCGAGCGCCGATGCGGCGATCTGCGCCGGCGTCACGGGCACGTTCGGATTCTTGCGCACGGAATCCGCCGAGCCGGTCACGGCACAGGTAATGAAGACCTCAGGAGCGAGCATGGCGCACCGCAGTCAAATTCCGCCGGATTTCACGGCATGACGGATAAAGTCGTAATATACGAATGAGCATAACGCGTCTCTGGTGCAACATAACTGGGCGGCGCGCAAGTCTTGAAGAGCACTTGAAGAGCGAGAGCGTACAACAAATGACGTGGCGCGATGAGGTTCAACCATGAAAAAATTCAGCGGCGTGGGTTGGATAGTATGGCTTTCATTGTTCGGCTTGCCCAGCTTGGCGGCGAATGCGGAGAAGCCCTCAATCACCGTATTCGCAGCGGCTTCGTTGACCGACGCGCTGCAGGAGCTGGGAGACGGGTTTACGAAGCAGACGTCTATTCCCATCAGATTCTCATTCGCGGCCAGTTCCGCGCTCGCTCGGCAGATCGAAAACGGCGCGCCCGCGGATGTATTCCTGTCGGCCGACCAGGAATGGATGGACTATCTACAGACGCGAAACCTAATTCGGGCCGACACTCGCCGCGATGTGCTGGGCAACCGGTTGGTCCTGATCGCGCCCGCCGACAGCACGATCAAACTGAAAATCGAACCGCGTTTTCCTTTGGCCGCGGCGTTGGGCAAGGGCCGCTTGGCGACCGGCGATCCCGATTCGGTGCCCGTCGGCCGCTACGCGCGGGAGGCGTTGACCGCATTAGGCGTTTGGAACGATGTCGCGGATCGCGTGGTGCGCGCGGATAGCGTACGCTCGGCGCTTGCGTTTGTGGATCGAGCCGAAGCGCCGCTCGGCATCGTGTACGAGACCGATGCGCTGATCGACAAGCGCGTGCGCGTGGTGGACGTGTTTCCCGCCGACAGTCACAAGCCCATTGTCTATCCCATCGCGCTCACCGGCGCCGCCAAGATCGAGGCGGCCAGATTTGTCGCGTACATCCGCGGCCCCGCAGGCGTCGTGGCGTTCAAGGCCTACGGCTTCACGCCCTTGCGCTGAGGTTAATGACCGAAAGGAGGATACTATGAGCACCCATGCCGCCGTCGTCGGACTGCGAATACTGCCCACGCAACACGCCGTCGCCGACGTGCTGCAACGAGTTCAGTCATTGGCGCGGGCTCGAGGGCTTACGATATTCGCGCAAATCGATTTCAGCGGTGACGCGGAACGGTCAGGTCTCGCGCTCCGTCCGACGGGACTCGTCATCATAGGCAATCCCAAGGGGGGCACGCCGCTGATTGCTGCAACACCCACGGTGGCGATCGACCTGCCGCTCAAGATACTTGCCTGGCAGGACGCGGAGGGTCGATGTTGGGTGGCGTATAACGAATCCGAGTACGTGCAGGAGCGACATGGGTTTCCACCGGAACTCATGAAAAATATCGCCGCTCTCGGCGACTTGGCGGCGGCGGCGGCCGCGCAAGATCCGTAGTGGTGCTGAACGGCGCCGACGTAAGACCCTCGAGGGCGAACTTTGCTGAACGGCGACGACGTACGGCCCTCAAGGGAGAACTTCGTGATTCGTTCGTGCAAACGCCGCCGGCAAATCCCGCGCACCGATGTCGGGTACTCTTTCGCGGATGTCTGCGGAGAAGTCGTCGCTGCGATCGGCTTCTTTGGCGCGCTCTGAGATGCGGCCGAGCGCGCGCAGTTCCTCCAGGGAAAAACGCTGGTCGAGACCGCCGACGCGGTACACGTATTCCGGAAGATAGCCGGACAAAATCAGGCGGTAACTCAATGGCAGGTAGCCGACGATGCGTTGCATCATCTGATAGACGAGCGTGGTGCAGTTGACCGTAATGGTGTTGTAGAAGCGCGGCGCGCGGGCGAGGGTATTCGCCTCATCGATGTAGCCGAGGAACAGCGAGCGCATCGCGGATACGGGCATGCGGACACGGTATAGGTAGGTGTCCTCGCCGCGGACATTGGTTCGAACGCGGATCACGTCGCGCTCGTCGGCCGCGATGACGCTGAGCTCGAACTCCTTGAAGAAGCCGCCGATTTCGGAAAAGCTCTCGATCTTCTCGCGGCGAATCTCCACCGAAAAGACGACGTGCTCGCCGTCGTCGAAGCCGAACGATATCAGCATGTGCGCGATCGCCGGTCCGGTCCAATAGGACATGATCATGTCGACCGACTCCAGGCGATCGAGGTCGTAGTGCCGCGTCTCCCAGCGCTGGGTGTAGTCGGTATTGCTGCGCCACTCGAAATTGCGCACGTTGCGCAGGGTGACTCGATTGCCGTCGACCGTACCGGTGGTCATTTGCGCCACGTCGTCGGCCCAGATTCGATCGTTCGACGGCGCAATTCGCTGCCACCAGATCAGGAGCGCGCCGAACGCCAGCGCGAAAGCCAGGAAGCTCTCCGCGGTGCGTCCCTGCCAGAAAGCGATCATCACCGTGAGGCAGAAGGCCGCCCACGACAGCACGCCCAGCGTCTTCAGTGCCCGGCCGCCGGGCGCCTGGAACCACAGGGCGAACCCGCCCCACATTGCGGATAACCCCACCACGAGCGTGGCCAGCAAGGTGGCTGCGATCCGCAACAGGCTTGCCGCGCTGACGGACATCGCCCTAGGCCGGCGGGTCCATGGCGTTCAGTGCCTGATTGAGATCGGCGATCAGATCCGACGATTCTTCCAGCCCCACGTTGAGCCGCACCAGCCGCCCCCCATAGTTCTGCCCCGGGCGGTCGAGATTCGGATAAACGACGACGAGGCTGGTGACGCCGCCCCAGCTGAAACCTATTTTGAATAGCCTCAGCCGATCCGCGAACGCGCATACCGCTCCGGCGGTGAATCGTTCATCGAAAACGACCGAGAAAATGCTGGAGGAACCGGTGAAGTCGCGCTGCCAATACTCGTGTCCGGGGCAGGAATCGAGTGCCGGATGCAGCACGCTCTTGACAGCCGGGTGCTTCGCCAACCACCGCGCCACCTCGAGGGTCGTTTTCTCCAGCCGCTCGAGCCGTACGCCCAATGTCTGTAACCCGCGAATCGCCAAGCTGCAATCGTCCGGCGAGACAGCCATGCCAAGCTGCTTGTAAATCGGTCCGATCGTTTCATACGCGGCGGCTCCGGCGACCGACACCGTCCCGAGCAGCAAGTCGCTATGTCCGCCCACATACTTGGTCAACGCCTGCATGCTGACATCGATGCCGTGCGCGAACGCGTCGAAGAGCACCCCGGCGGCGTAGGTATTATCGAGCGCCACCGGTACTTGTCGCGCATGGGCCGCGGCAACGATGGCCGGCACGTCTTGTATTTCCATGGTCACCGATCCCGGGCTTTCGGTCCAGATCAACGCCGTGTTTTCGCGGATCAGCTTCGCGATACCTGCGCCGATCAGCGGGTCATACGCTTCCACCGAGATACCCAGCCGCTTCAGCAACCCTCCGGCCATCTCGCGGTTCGGGCCGTACGCGGTGATGGGGACCAGTGCATGAGTTCCGCTCCGGCAGTAGGCCAGATAGATCAAAGCTATCGCCGCCTGACCTCCCGGAACGACGAAGCTATGATGGGCTCCCTCGATTTCCGCGATTCGCGCCCCCAGCTCCAGCACCGTCGGTGTCCCGTAAAGACCGTAGCTGTAGCCATTTTCCGTCTGCCGCCAATCGTCGGACACGTCGGCCTGACGCTCGAATAGGATGGTCGAGCCACGATAGGTGGGCGTCGCCAATGAACGGAAATTAGCAGGTGCGTGGGCGCGGGGATGGATGAGTTTCGATCGCCAGTGCATGTGTCTATGATCGCAGGGCATCCATCGGGGCGCCAGCCGCGGAGTCGAGTTCGCGTAGATCGCGGCCCTGTGTTTCGCGACCGAAAATCCAGATGAGCACCAAGGACAACACCGCCGGTATCGAAATCACCGCCGCGGCGACCCCCAACGCAGGAACGAGCGCGAGAGCGCTCAAGGCCTGTGCAATTAAGCCGCCGATCTTGCTCCAACCCGCCACCCAACCGGTTGCCCGGCCGCGCACTCTGACGGGGTAGCTCTCCGCCGCATAAGGTAGAAGAATCGACACCATCGCGCTGGAACCGACGATGAGAAGCGAGAGCGGCATGAGGGGATTCGTCAGAATGGGCAATGTCCCGGTCGCGCGGAGCAAAATCCCCAGCAGCCCCAACGACGTGATGCCGATCGCCAGAATGAGCGAATACTTGGTACTCCACACGCTGTACAGATAGGCCGATACGACGATGGTCGGTGCCGCTATCAGCGTCGATCGTGCGATGACGTTGCTGGCGAGGCCGACGCTACGCCCCTCGGCGACCAGGGCGCTGGGCAACCAGAGCAATACGCCGAAGTTGACGAAGCCCCAGGCAAGGGCGGCGAGTGTGAGTGCGATGATCGTGCCCAACAGGTGCGGAAGGCGCTCGGGCGCCCCGGCTGCATGGATCACGGCCGAGCCGCCCGCCGCTGCTTCCGAGGCGGGACTGATGGCCGCTCCGAAGCGAGCCAGTGTCGCATGCGCCTCGTCGAGACGCCCCATGTGCAGCAGGAAGCGCGCCGATTCGGGAATGAAGGGGCTGAGCGCAATCAGCAGCAGGCCGGTGGGCAGGTTGAGGAACCACATGATGCGCCAGCCGAAAACCGGCTGCAGCAGTGCGGATAGCGCGCTCGCGGCGAAATAGCCGCCGATGCTGCCGATACCGCCCACGAGCACGAGGCACCATCCGCGATGCTTTGTCGGCATGATTTCCGCCAGCAGCGCATAGGCAACCGGCAGCATCCCGCCGGCGGCGGCGCCCATGAGAAAGCACATCGCGACATTCCACCAGAACGAAGGCATTGCGCCGCAAATCGACGTCCCGACGAACATGACCGATGACAGCAGGATCGATGCGCGCCGGCCGTACAAATCCGCGAGCGCCCCCCACATGAAGGACCCGGCCGCGGTGCCGAA
The DNA here is from genome assembly GCA_036498345.1 of Steroidobacteraceae bacterium. Classification (GTDB taxonomy): domain Bacteria; phylum Pseudomonadota; class Gammaproteobacteria; order Steroidobacterales; family Steroidobacteraceae; genus Bog-1198. The sequence goes on along the minus strand of DASYFQ010000326.1, from coordinate 25,554 downwards.
CAGCGCGGACAGGGGCAGCAAGGCCACCGTCGCGCCATTCACCGCGTATTCCGCCCGCATTCCCGGAATCACGAATCCTAGGCTGGCCGGTTTCATGATGTCGATGACGAGCGCAACCCCCAAGACAGCCATCAGCTTCCAATGCGCGGCGCTGAGCGGCGCGTCTTCGGGCGGCGCGATCGGACGATGAACGCCGCTAGCGGGGCGGGGATTCGGCAATAGGCCGTAACCCGCGGCTGCAATTCCAAGGACGATCAGCGTCATGCCGAACAGCATCCCCGCATCCATGGGCATGCCGGACATGTTGAAGCCGGAGTTCCGTGCCATCCAGAACATCGGTAAGTGCAGCGCGACGCCGACGCTCACTACCGCGGAGCCGATCCAGAAAGCGAGCGCATTGCGACGCTCGGAAAACTGGAATGACCCGCGGTGCGGATTCACGGCTTGATCATCACAGCGTTGCTTTCGCGCGGCGCAGCTCGAATCCCAGTCGCGGAAAATGCACGGCGACGCGTCCGGCGCGGGGGTCTTCGCGGGTGATCGACAGGCGCTCGCGGCTCGCCGCGTAGAGATACCCTTCGATCGGATCGACGCCGGTGTCGGTTGCCGCGATCACCACCTTCTCGCCCTTTGCGATGCCATGAGTATCAGCGGCAATGCCGGCCGAGGCCGCCGGCGTCGCCTCATTGGCGACAGCGACCGCGGCGCCGCTGTCGAGCTCGTCATGAGAGCCGTGACCGAACGCACGCATGCGTTCGCGCCAGGCCGCGAGTCGGCCGAAAGGCTCGAAAATCTGCGCCATCGGACCGCCGCGGAAAACGAACCAGAGACAGTGATACAGGGAGAAATCGGCAATGGTGGGTTGCGCGCCGAGGAAGAAAGCGTGATTGCCCAGCATTTCTTCCAGGCGTTCGAGGTACAGGCCAAACGCGGCGCAGGCCTCCGGGCCGCGCATCCGCGGTATATTCGCGCGAAAGGCGTTGCGGTCTTCACCAAATGCTTTGATGGCGTCCGGCGGCGCACCGCTGAACATGTGCGCAAGACCCGCGGGCTGCAAGGTGTAGGGGACCGCGGCCCAGAAAAGCGTCGAGTCGGCCCATTGCGCCAGGATGCGGGATGCCGCCGCCGCACCTTTCGGATACAGGCTTGGGGTCGGCGCAAGCGCATCGATCACATCGGCGATGAGCGCGGTATCACAGTAGATATCCGCGCCCATTTGCAGGATGGGCGTCTTTCGATAGCCGCCGGTGAGCGCGACCACATCGGGTTTTGGCATGACCGCCGGGATGTGCACCGAAGTCCAATGCAGCGCCTTGAATCCCAATATCAGCCGGATCTTCTCCGAGAAGGGCGAATTCGGGTAGTGATGTAGGACGAGCTGATTCAATCGGTGTGCTGAAGTTTCAGATATTTGAAAGTCCCCATCGCCTTGGCGATGAGGCGCTCGTCCGTGTCGCGCACCTCGCCGTCGCAGAAGGCCATGGTGTTCGAGCGGTGAAAGACATGTGCCGAGGCGACGAGGCGCGTTCCGGCATTGGCCGGCTGCAGGAAACTGGTTTTCATCTCTACCGTGACTCCGCCGCCTGCGGCAGGATTGAGGGAGCGGCCGGCGGCCGCCATCGCCAAGTCGAGCAGGGTCATGAGCACGCCGCCATGAGCGACAGACCAGCTGTTCAAATGACGCGGGGCTAGGTCGAGGGCGACGATCGCGCGTCCGTTCTCGGCGCTGACGATTTCGATGCCAAGATCCTTGACGAAGGGAATTTCGTTGCGAAATGCGATGGACTGACTCATGGGCATTACTCAAAGACAGCTATCTTGGTACAAATCAAGACCCAGCAGGGTACGCTCGTCTATTATAGCTCGCGAACCGGAGGGCCTGTCGTGATGAAACATCAGTTGATGGCGATCTTTATTCAAGTACCGCTCGTTGGTCTGCTTGCCGGTTGCGCGGCTTCTTCTGCAATGAAAGCGGACGATATCCCGGCGTCTCTGCGGGTTCCGGCGAACACCGTAGTGGCGCTGCGGGCGCATGGCGCCGGGGTGCAAATTTACCAGTGCCGTGCCGACAAGGACGCCGCCGCGCGGGTCGAATGGCAATTGAAGGAACCGGAAGCGGATCTGTTCGATCGTGGCAATAAGATCGGAAAGCATTATGCGGGTCCCACTTGGGAAGCGACGGATGGCAGCAAAGTGACGGGAGAAGTCGTTGCGCGAGCCAATAGCCCGGATCCGAATGCCGTTGCGTGGTTGTTGTTGAGCGCGAAGTCGACGTCTGGAAACGGCGTCTTCGGGCATGTGCGATTCATTCAACGATTGCGCACGGTAGGGGGTAACGCGCCATCGGTCGGATGCAGCCAAGCCACGGTCGACAGTGAATTGCGAGTCTCATACTCCGCTGAATATTGGTTCTACGCCGATAAGATCTGAAGATGTCCAGTGTGTCCCGCATCAGTGCCGTGCTCGGCGGCTCGGTGGGCAATTTAGTCGAGTGGTTCGACTGGTATACGTACTCGGCGGCCGCGCTGTATTTCGCGCCGATCTTTTTCCCCAAGGGCGATCAGACGGCGCAGCTGCTGCAGACCGCCGCGGTGTTCGCGGTCGGCTTTTTTGCCCGCCCGGTCGGCGCATGGCTGATGGGCCTCTATGCCGACCGTGTCGGCCGCAAGGCCGCGCTCACTCTGTCGGTAACCATGATGTGCGCGGGATCGCTGGCAATCGCGGCGACGCCCGGAGCGGCAACGATCGGCGTTGCGGCCCCGGTCATCTTGCTTCTTGCCCGCGTTTTTCAGGGCTTGTCACTGGGGGGCGAGTACGGCGCCAGCGCGACTTACATCAGCGAAATGGCGGGACGCAAGTACCGCGGATTTTGGTCCAGCTTCCAGTACGTGACATTGATCGGCGGCCAGCTGACGGCGTTGGCGGTGCTGATCATCTTGCAGCACGTGCTGGGGAAGGGTGACATGGCCGCCTGGGGATGGCGAATTCCCTTCGTGATCGGTGCGGGACTCGCGATTGTCGCCTACTGGCTGCGGCAGCGATTACCGGAGTCGCGATCATTTGAGCGTGCCGACACTCCGGGATCCGCGCGCGGAGGCATTCGCCGGCTCTTTCTCGACCATCCACGCGAGGCCATTACCGTTTTGGGATTCACCGCCGGCGGATCCGTGATCTTCTACGTCTACACCACGTACATGCAGAAATTCCTGACCAATACGGCGGGGTTCTCCAAGGACCAGGCGACGGAAATCAGCGCCGTCAGCCTGGTCGCATTTATGGTGGCACAACCATTTTTCGGTTGGCTGTCGGACAAGGTAGGCCGCAAACCCCTGATGCTGGTGGCTTTCGGCGGAGCCACGCTCGCTACCTGGCCGGTCATGACCGCGGTGGGGGCTGCCCGCTCATCTTGGATTGCCTTGTGTCTGATCGTCGCGGCGATGATGATCCAGTCATGCTACACATCGATCAGTGCCGTGGTGAAAGCCGAGCTGTTTCCCACCGCCATTCGCACGCTCGGGGTGGCGGTGCCGTATGCTCTCGCCAATGCGGCGTTCGGCGGTACCGCCGAGTATGTTGCGCTGTGGTTCAAATCCGTCGGATCGGAAAGCGGATTCTACATTTACGCATCGGCGGTGGCGGGGATGAGCTTTTTAGTGGCATTGACCATGAACGAGACTCGCGTGCATAGCCGGCTCATCGAGGACTGATCGGTCCAATACTCTCCCATGCGTCCCGCCACAGATCCTGCCGAATGGATTGAATCCGCCGCTCGCGATCAACCGCACCGGCCATTTCTCAAGACCCCCGCGGGTCGGGAATTGAGCTACGCATCGCTGCGCCGCGAGTCCGGCCGCTTCGCTGCGGCCCTGATGCGGCGGGACGTCGTGCCCGGCGACCGCGTCGCGGTCCAAGTGGACAAATCCGTGGAGGCCGTACTCCTCTACCTTGCATGCCTGCGCATGGGTGCCGTGTTCGTGCCTATCAACTGCGCGAACACGCCCAACGAAGTTGCCTATTTTCTGCGCGACGCCCAGCCAAGGATCGCCGTCATCCGCCCGGCCGACCGCGGGTTACTCGAGCCGCATGCGGCTCATGCCGAAGTTCCTCATGTTGAAACCCTCGGAGCGGAGGGCGAAGGGTCCCTGCTCGAACTCGTGGGGGAGTCGGATGAGGAACCGGATTTGCCGCGCAGGCCGGGCGCGAATGCCTTGGCTGCGATCGTATACACATCCGGCACGACGGGTCGATCGAAGGGTGCGATGCTGTCGCGCGCGAATCTCGCGTCCAATGCCGCCGCGCTGGTCGAAGCGTGGCGCTTTACCAGCCGCGACGTCTTGCTGCACACCCTGCCGCTGTTTCACGTTCACGGTCTGTTCGCCGCCATCAACACCGTCCTCGCGTCGGGATCAGGCATCATGCTGCTGTCGAAATTCGATGCCGCATCGGCATTGAAGCATCTTTCGCAGGTCACGGTGTTCATGGGTGTGCCCACGCATTACACGCGGCTGCTTCAGCAGAGCGGTTTGAATCGTGAAGTCACCGCCGGTGTGCGTTTGTTCGTGTCCGGATCGGCGCCGCTGCTGATCGAGACGCACCGGGAATTCTTGCAGCGTACGGGTCACGCAATTCTCGAACGGTACGGGATGACCGAGACCTTGATGAACACGTCGAATCCCTACGACGGTGTGCGCAAGCCGGGTTCGGTTGGCATGCCGCTGCCGCGGATCCGGGTGCGCGTGGTCGATGCAACCGGGGCCGTCGAACCAAACGCCGATGTCATCGGTACGCTGGAAGTGACGGGTCCGAATGTGTTCGGCGGCTATTGGCAGGATCCCGAGAAGACGCGCGGCGAATTTACCGAGGATGGGTGGTTCAAGACCGGCGATCTCGGCCGCATCGACCGCGACGGCTACGTGCACATTGTGGGCCGGGCCAAGGATCTGGTGATCAGCGGAGGCTACAACGTCTATCCGAAGGAGGTGGAGATGGAGTTGGATGCTCTCGCCGGGGTGCTGGAAAGCGCCGTGTTCGGCGTTCCCCATCCGGATTTCGGAGAAGGCGTTACCGCGGCGGTGGTGCCGCAAGCCTCCGCCGTGTTGTCGGAAGCTGACATCATCGACTCCCTGCAGAGCCGCCTGGCGCGCTACAAGGTTCCAAAGCGCGTGCTGCTCGTCGACGAGTTACCGCGAAATACCATGGGCAAGGTGCAGAAAAATGTGCTGCGCACCCGCTATGCGTCGCTGTATGGCGCCGCGGGGAGAGCACCCGCCTGAGCTATTCAGGCGGCTGCAATGTCACCATGGTGAGGGTTCGCGCGCCGAGCGCGGCGCCGCCCGACTCGGGGCGGTCGATCACCACATAAAAGCTCTTGGGCTTGCCGCGCGGCGTACTTGGAACGGGGATTATCAAACTGACACTGCCGCTGCCATCCGCGATGTGTTCGATTCGGGGAATCACAGGTTCAAAGTCTCGGCCGGGTTTTGCCGTGCCGGATTCCGTCCACCATCTAAAGCTTGCGTCGCCATGTATGTTGCCTCTGCGTCGGACCATGACGCGAGCCGCTTGGTCGGTGGGTTCGACGTCGACGGTATCCGCAGCCATTTCCACGCGAATCGGCCACGCTCCTTCGGCGCGAGCGGGAGCGTCACCGGTGGAAGGCGCACCCGCCGTGGCCACGCGAGGGCCGGGCGTCACCGCCGCCGGCGCCGCAGCGGCGGCCGTAGGTGTCGTGGCGCCCGGAGCCGCAGCCGCTGGGGCGGTGGCGGCGGGCGCAGCGGACTTAAGCGCGGTGGACCTAGGCGCCGAAGCCGTGGGCACCGGGGCCGTAGATGTCGAGGGCGTAGGTGTCGAGGGCGTGAGTGTGGAGGCCGTAGATCCGGTGGAAGGATTCAGGCGCGCCGCAGGCGCTGATTCAGTGGCTTCCGGAGGCGGCGTAGTCTCGGGAGGCGGCGTCTGCTGAGCGGCTGAGGGTGCCGGCATGAGGCGGGCCGCCAGGGAATCATAGTTCGTCACCGCCCAATAACCGCCGGCCGCCAGCAATGCGAGCATGGCGATGACCGCGGCCGCCAGCATGACCCTGCGATTGCGGGACGGCGGCGTATCCACCAGCGACGGCAAAGGGGGCAGGCGCGGTGCGGCGGCGCCAAGATCGAACCGGTCGAGCCATTGCTGAACATCGGCGGGACGGCGGTCGCGCTCCCATCGAAGACCTTCGCGCAGGACTCGCCATTGCTGGCCCGTGAGTCCCGGCGGGCGCGTGGGGCGCACTCGCTTTGCACGTGCTTCGACGGCAGTGCGGTTCGGAAAGGGGTGTTGTCCCGACAAAAGTAAGTAGGAAACGCACGCAAATGCGAATAGGTCATCCCGCGCATCAGGATGCTGACCTTCGATCAACTGGCAGCTGGCATAGCCCGGAGTGGCGAAGGGAGCCCGTTGCGCCAAAGCGCTCCCCACGCTCCATCTATCCCGGAGTAATTTGTGCGAGGCGCCGAAATCCAACACCCGCAATTCACCGCCATTGGTGATAAAAATATTCTGCGGGTTGATGTCTCCGTGCACGATGCCGCGCGAGTGGGCGTGGGCGAGAGCGGCGCCCACCTCGCGCATGACGGTCAGCGCGTACGGTCGCGGCAGGGCGACCGCGTTTCTTGCGTCGAGTACAGCACTCAGCAGTGCTCCGTTCAGCAACTCCATGGTAAAAAAGGCGTTGTCGCCGTCGCGGTCGAATTCGTGCACCCGAACGATGTTCGGATGAGACAGCAATTGCAAATGCTGGAATTCGCGTTGCAGCTCGGCGAGAAGTTCCTCCCGCCGGGTAACCGCCGTATGCAGAACTTTGATCGCTATCCGTTGGCCCGAGGTGGGCATATCGAGGCGATACTCGTCGATCGCCTCGAACACCGTGCCCATGCCGCCTTGCCCGAGCACTCCGCGGACTCTGTAACGACCGCGCAGCAGATCGCCTATCGCCACTTCTTGGACTTCGCGGGCTTCTTGAAACTTGGTGCGCGCAACCCGGGGCGAGTGCGTGGGCGAAGCGCCCGCGGGTGTCGTAACGGCACTCGTGGCAGCAACCGAATTTCGGGCAACCGCGCTTGGGGCGGCCGCGCTTGGGGCAGTGGCGCTTGAGGCAGTGGCGCTTGAGGCAGTGGCGCTTGAGGCAGCCGCACTCGGTGCAACGGGGCTCGGTGCAGCCGAATTCCGGGGAGCCGGACTCGGGCCAACGGGATGTCGCGCAACCGGGTGCGGGGCAACGGCGTTCGGAGCAAGCGCGCTCGGGGCAGCGGCACCGGGACCCACGGCGGTTGGCGCGCGTCGGCGCAGGCTCGCGCTCATGTGCTGGTCGCTGTTGAGTGCCGAACTTTCGAGCCGGGCCTTCAGCGTTTGAAAGAGCTCGGCCTTGATTTTTCCGCGCCGATAATATTGGTCGAGCAGCGACAAGATCCCCCAGCCCTCATCGCCGTCTCCCTGGAACTGATCGTGCACCGCATTCAAAAAAGCTTCTGGCGTGCAAATACCGCTCGCCAGGGCATCCAGCCACACGAGAGCAGCGCCTTCACTCCCCGTGCGAGGCTGCGGCCAGCTGGCCGGCTCTGTTTGAGCGGTCATATCGAATTCCTCATATCAGGTCCCTAGGACTATGACAGACGACAATACCGGAGATTCCTGGGAGTGTCCTAAGTCTTTCTTTTCACGCGTATTTGTATGTTGCTACGCGAGATCGAGACTCAAGGAGTCGCGGATCTGAGACGGTACGGGCCCCAGCAAGTGCCGATAATTATCGTGATCGACGCCGATGCTGAGGGGGGCGCCGCTTTTCATCGCTTCGACCATCGATGGGGACAGCTCGAAGCGTAGAAAATGCACGGCCGAAGTTTTTTCGTCGTTCGTGCGCTCCATGTCTTCGTCGGCGATCGCAAATACACGCTCCATCTCACTGACGCGTATCCAACATCGATTTTCGACGCCGATCAGTTTTTCGAGCGCGCCGCGCCGCTCGTCCGGATCGGGATACTCCAGCAGCAAGGTGACCTTCCAATTGCTGCCGTCGGGAATCAGCGGATTGTAAGCGTCCAGTTCGCCCTGAATGCCGTCGCTTTCGAAGATCCGCTCGGCGCGCAGCATCTCGAGGATTTGATAGCGTATCGTGGTGTAGTCCTCGAAACACCAAGTCATGTTGGGTCCGACTTGCACATTGCGTACTTGCTTGTGGGCAATGACTTCGCTGCGCAACCGAACCCGATCGGCGGCGTATTGCTCCAAGCTGATGAGATCCTTGCGCGTCAGTTTTTTCACGTTCTCGTCTCGAGACCATAGGCCATTCTGAGCAGGGTCAACGGATGGGTCGGAGGCGACGCATCGTCCAAGCCGCTTTCGATTTGATGCCCGGCCATCGGGCAATCGCTTGCGTAAAAATCGGCGCCGCTCGCCAGCACGCGTTGGATGACCGGCTTGCCGATCTTCATGGAAGTGTCGCGAAACTCTCGCTTGACGCCATAGGTGCCGTTGTGGCCCGAACACCGTTCGATGGGCTCAACCGTAGTTCCGGGAATCAGCTGCAATACGTCGCGGGTCTTGAGTCCGATATTCTGCACCCGCAAGTGACAGGCGACATGGTAGGCAACTTTGCCGAGCGGGCGCGTGAAATCGGTGCGCATCAGTCCGGATTTGTGCCGCAGCGCCAAGTATTCGAACGGATCGAATATTCGTTGCTTGACCTTCGCGACGTCGGGTTCGTCCGGAAACATCAGCGGCAACTCTTGTTTGAACATCAACACGCACGAGGGGATGGGCGCGACGATATCGTAGCCGCGGTCGATCATGGCGAGCAGCGGCGGCAGGTTCTTGGCTTTCAAATCAGCAACCGCTTGTAGATCGCCCAGCTCGAGCTTGGGCATGCCGCAGCAATTCTCCTGCTCGACCAGCGCGACTTCGATTCCGTTGTGCTCGAACACGCTGACGAGATCGAGCCCGATCTCAGGTTCGTTGCGATTCCCGTAGCAGGTGGCGAACAGCGCCACCTTGCCGCGGGTCACGCCCGCCGCCTGCGCTGCGACGGATGGTTTGCCGCGCTTGGCGAGTTGCTTGCGCAGTGTGTTGGATCGGTACGGAGGCACCGGCGCCTCCGGGTGCACGCCAAGCGCGGCGTCGAGGACCTTGCGCCCCAGGGAACTCCGGTTGATGGCGTTGACCGCCTCCGCGACGACGGGAATGCCGGCGAGGTTGCCGACCAAGTCCGTCGAACTCAACACCTTGTCGCGCCAGCGCGTGGCGCCGCTCCGATGCTTGACGGCCTTGGCGCGCAGCATCAAGTGCGGGAAGTCGACGTTCCACGGATGCGGCGGAACATACGGGCATTTGGTCATGTAACACATGTCACAGAGGTAGCACTCGTCGACCACTTTCCCGAAGGCCTGCTTATCCACTCCATCGAGTTCGCCGGTCTTCGATTCGTCGATCAGATCGAACAGGGTCGGAAAGGAATTGCACAAATTGAAACAGCGGCGGCAGCCGTGGCAGATATCGAATACCCGCTCGAGTTCCTTCTGCAGGGCACCGGTGTCGTAGAACTGCGGATCCGTCTGCCCAAGGGCATGGCGCGTGGGTGCCTCAAGATTGCCCTCACGGCCTGACTTGATCTCACCGTCGGACACAGGCTATCTCCCAACCGAAATGGCAGCGGGCTCCATCATGGAGCCCGCTTGTTGCATGCCGCGCGCCGCGGCAGTGAAGGGCAACGAAGGGCAGGACTAAAGGTTGTCCAATGCCTTCTGGAAGCGATTGGCGTGGGAGCGCTCGGCCTTGGCCAGAGTCTCGAACCAATCGGCAATTTCCCCGAATCCTTCGTCTCTGGCGCTCTTGGCCATGCCGGGATACATGTCCGTGTATTCGTGCGTTTCGCCCGCGATCGCCGCCTTGAGATTCATCGATGTCGCACCGATCGGCAGCCCGGTGGCCGGGTCGCCCACGGCTTCCAGATATTCCAAATGGCCGTGTGCGTGGCCCGTTTCACCCTCGGCAGTGGAACGGAACACCGCGGAGACGTCATTGAATCCTTCGACGTCCGCCTTGGCCGCGAAGTACAAATAACGTCGATTCGCCTGCGATTCGCCTGCAAACGCATCCTTGAGATTCTTTTCCGTCTTACTACCTTTTAAATTCACGACTCACTCCTTCCGATTTGAAGATTCGGAATCTACCCGTTGCGCCGCTGACGGTAGACCCGAGAGCCGCGTCAAGTCAAATTGGCGCTCTCTATCGCTGCGATAGTCGGGGTCAATCGCGGCCCAATCAAATTGTGGCGACAACGGGGTCGATCGTCTGGGTGCCGGCATCGATCTTGCCGGCTTCTCCGTCCCGACAGGTACGGGTCATTCGCCGGTGCCAGCCGACAGAGAGATTTTGTTAGCGGTGCATCATAATAGGGCTGGTTTCAGTCACCGTCGGAACATTGTGTGCTCACACTAAGAAGAAGAGCGGCGATTGGCCGCCGAGGCGCTCCGCACGAGGGCCGAATCCGCCATGGTATAGGGTTGTTCGCCGTAGCCATGCTATGCGGTTGCGCAGGGCTTCCGCCCGGCGCGGATTTCCCCAAAGCTGCGTCCGTAGCGTTCGCTCATCCGGAAGACACTCGCCTCGGCCAACAGTTTGCGAACGCGGTGCACGAACACGGAGAGTACTCGGCGTTTCGCGTCATCAATGTGGGCGTGGATGGGTTCCAGCTCAGAATGCAGATGATCGACGCCGCTCAACGAACTCTGGATCTTCAATACTATATTTTTCGAGGTGACGAGACGGGGCGCATGCTGACGGACGCCCTCGGGCGTGCGGCAGATCGCGGCGTGCGCATACGTTTGCTCGTCGATGACGGCGAAAGAGTGGCCGGCGATGGGCAGATCCTGCGGCTGCTGGCCCACCCGTCCGTCGAGGTACGAATTTTCAATCCGGCTTCGTATCGAGGGGACTCGCGGCTCCTGCTGCACCTGGACTTCCTTTTCCACGCGGCGCGCCTCGACTATCGAATGCACAATAAATTATTTGTCGCCGACAATACGCTGGCGCTCATTGGCGGCCGCAACATCGGCAATCAATATTTTCAAATTGACCCCGAGTCTCAGTTGGCGGATGACGATGTCTTTACCGCCGGGCCCATCGTCAGGCAACTCTCGGGTACGTTCGATGAGTTCTGGAACAGCGACTTGGCGATTCCCGCCAAGGCGCTGGGGCGGCCCCGCAGCGCGGACACGGGCATCGAGTCCCGTACGGAACACGAGCGCAGCCGTGAATCACGAACCGCGCCGCCAAAGCCTGCTCCAATCGATTACGCGTCCCTGCTCAAGAGCGGCGAGCCGTTTGCCGGAATCGTTTCCGGGAGACTGCCGCTGGTGTGGGCGAAGGCCGAGGTGGTGTACGACAGTCCCGACAAGAAGAAAGTGATCAGCGGCGCGTTGCCGGGCCGGTTGATCACCACCGCGGTGCTCGAATCGATTCGCGAGGTCCAGTCCGAATTCATTTTGGTATCGCCGTACTTCATCCCGGCGCCCGATGAACTCCAGTTGCTGAAAGATATCCGCCGGCGCCAGGTGCGCGTGCGCGTGCTCACCAATTCGCTCAAGTCGACCACTGACATCGCCGCGCAGGCCGGTTATGATCACTACAGGGTCCCGTTGCTGCAGGAGGGCGTGGAGCTGTACGAAGTCCGTGCCCTGCTCGGGAGCACCAGGGGCAGCGGCCAGACGGCGAAGGTGTCGCGCTACGGCAACTACGGGCTGCATGGAAAAATGTATGTTTTCGATCGCCAAAAGCTGTTCATCGGTTCGATGAATTACGATCAGCGTTCGAAACGTATCAACACCGAAATCGGACTGATCATCCAGAGCCCGGAACTGGCGGAACAGACGGCACGGCGCTTCGATGCCATGGTCAAGCCCAACGAGTGCTACATCGTGGGCTTGGTCCCGAAAGGCGCCCCGGGAAAATCGCCCGGCCTGGTGTGGAGGACCGAGGAGGACAGCCGCATGGTGGAGTACACGAGTGAGCCTGCACGCAGCGGGTGGCAAAGATTCAAAGTCAAACTCTTGACGCTGCTGCCGCTCGACAGGGAACTTTGAGGCATTTAGCGGCATTGATCTTGGGTCTCGTGTTCGCGCTCGGCGGCTGGCCGGCCGCAGACGCGGCGCCGCCGGCGATTGCGAACACGGAGATCAACTACCTGCTCGGGTTCATCGAGCAATCCGGCTGCCAGTTCTACCGCAACGGCAGCTGGTACGACTCGAAAAAAGCCGAGGCGCATCTACGCGAAAAATACGACTACTTGGCGGTGAAGGGTCTGATCAATTCGGCGGAAGATTTTATCGAAGAGGCCGCGACCAAGAGCAGCCTGAGCGGCAAGGCGTATGAGATCAAGTGCGGCAGCGATCCTGTCATGACGACCAATCAATGGCTGCGCGGGGCGTTGGCGCGATACCGCTCCATAGCAGGATAAGGCGAGTCACCGGGGCTCCGCCTTCCGCGACCGCTTGCCGGCGCCGAAATGCCGGTCCGCGATCAGGCAGAGAATCTCGAACATCATGGTGGCGCCTACCAGAGCAGTGTTTCCAGTCTGATCGTACGGCGGGGCAACTTCGACGACATCGCCGCCGATGAGATTCAGTCCGCGCAACCCCCGCAACAGGCGCTGCGCTTCCAAGGTGGTGATGCCGCCGATTTCCGGCGTACCGGTTCCCGGGGCATAAACAGGGTCGAGCCCGTCCACGTCGAAGGAGATGTACGTCGGGCCATCGCCCACCACACGGCGGGCTTCCTCGATGATTCCCTGCACCCCCAGATCTGCGAATTCCTCCATGAATACCACGCGCATGCCGTGAGACTGCGAGAACTCAATGCCATCCATGTAGTTCTGGCCGCCGCGAATGCCAATCTGAATCGTGCGTTTCGGATCCAGCAGCCCGCCCTCGACCGCCAGCCGAAACGGCGCTCCGTGAGTGAACTTGGATCCGAAGAACTCGCCCCACGTATCGGTGTGAGCATCGATGTGAACCATTCCGATCGGCGCGGCGGCGGCAATCGCCTTGAATATGGGGTAGGTGATCGAGTGGTCACCGCCCGCGGTGACCGGCCGCACCCCGGCCGCATGCACCATGCGATAGTACGCCTCGATTTCCTCGACCTGCTTTTCAAGATCGTAGCGATGCGACAAGCGCACGTCGCCCAGATCCGCGATCCGGCAGAGCTCGTAGGGATTCACGCCCAGTGCGAGATTGAAACTGCGCATGAGGCTCGATGAGTTGCGTATTTCACGCGGACCATGCCGGGCGCCGGGCCTGTTGGTGACTCCGAGATCCGTCGGCACACCGATCAAGCCGATGTCGACATCCACGAGCGTTCGGGCCAGCGGCGCCCGCATGAAGGTCGCGATTTCGGCGTACCGCGGTTCTTTCATCGGGTCGTATTCGCCCGCTCCGGCGACGTCCGACTTCGTGGGGCGCTTCATGGTGATGCCTTGCTGCTTTGGTGGATCAAATCTACCATCTGTTGAAGCACTGCGGATACGCGAGGTGGGGGGGTGAACTACAAGCTCTATTACTGGCCGACGATTCCGGGTCGGGGCGAATTCGTGCGCCTCGCTCTCGAGGAGAGCGGCGCGCGCTATCGCGATGTCGCGCGTGAGCCTGGCAATGCAGCAGGAATCCCGGCGCTCATGCGCTTTCTGAATGGCCGCCATGTCGAACGGCCGCCCTTCGCGCCGCCGTTCCTGGAAGCCGGGCGGCTGGTCATCGGCCAGACCGCGAACATTCTGCAGTTCCTTGGCGCGCGCCACGCCCTTGCGCCAAAAGATGAGAGGGGCCGGCTCTGGACGCACGAGCTGCAACTCACCATGGCGGATTTTCTCGTGGAGATTCACGATACGCATCATCCGGTGGCGGCCGGTCTCTATTACGAGGACCAGAAGAAGGAAGCTCGCCGCCGAGCCGCGGATTTTCTGAAGCACCGGGCACCCAAGTTCCTCGGCTACTTCGAGCAGGTGCTGGCGCGGAACGCCCGCGGTGAGCGCTATCTGGTCGGCGCGAAACTGACCTACGCGGATCTGTCGATGTTTCAAATCATCGCGGGCCTGCGCTACGCATTTCCGCATGCGACGGCCAAGACGGCGCGCAAATATCGTCGAGTGTTCGGCTTGCATGCAAGGGTGCAGGAGCGTCCGCAAATCGCCGCGTACCTCGCTTCGCCGCGGCGAATCCCTTTCAACGAGGAGGGAATCTTTCGGTACTATGCGGAACTCGACGCGGGGTGAGTGAAAATGCGACCAAGTCATCAGCCGCTCATTATTGCTGGCCATACCGCACGCGTTGACGCCGATGGCCGGCTGAGACCGTGGACATCGTGGAACGACGCCCTGGACCGGGAAATGACCTTCTATCAGAAATGTCCGGCGGACCGTGGATATCCGCGGTTCGTCCTGGCGACGTTTCTGGACGGCGATTGGATTCCCAATCCCGATCGTACGGACTCGATCCCGGCGACCCAGAACGGGATGGGTATTCTCTCTTACCTCAAATTCTACGAATTGCGCGGCATGCGGGATGCGGCGTACCTCACGACGGCGCGTTCGATGGGCGACTATCTGGTGAAGGAGACCTTGACGCCGGATTCTGGTCCATATCCTAGATTTACGCGCTCGACCGGCAAACGCGATCAGTTCCCGCAGCAGGCGGATTGCGGCGCGCAGGCGGACCGTCCGTATGAGATCGAGCCCGACAAGGGCGGCATTGCCGGCTACGCGTTGGTGTTGCTGTCCGAGGCCGCAGGCGAGCGCAGCTACCTGGAGCAGGGGCTACAAAACGCCCGGGTCCTTGCCGCCAATCAGCAAGCCGGCGATGCGTCCCAGTCGCCCTGGCCCTTTCGCGCCGATTGCCGCAACGGGCAGGGACGAGGGCCCGTGTCGGGGAACATGACCTATATCCTGCGCCTGTATGACGAGCTGCTCTCGCGTGGATACTCGGAGTTTTCCGCTGCGCGCCGGTCGCTTTGGACGTGGATACGGGATTATCAAATACCCAACGCCGCTGCCGATGGTTCCCTGTTTGCCCAGTTCTTCGAGGATCACGACACGCCCACCAATCGCACGGCATGGGCACCCCTCAATCTTGCGCGTTATCTGCTCGAAAGGAAGGAATTGCTCGACCCCGATTGGCGCGCCGATTGCGGCGCGCTGATCGAATTCGTTCGCCGCAGCTTCACGCATGAGGAATTCGGCATCACCGTTTGTCATGAGCAGGACGAGGATCGGCAGGCCTGGGGCGGCATCAATTCGACTTACGGCGCGGTGCTCGCGCTTTATGCGAAAGCCACCGCGTCCGTCAGCTTGGCCGACGAAGCGCGGCAGGCGCTGGATTTCACGCTCTATTCGATTGACGAGCGGGGTCGTCCGCGCGATCTATTCGTCAACCCCGCGGCGGGCGGCTGGCAGGAGGATGCGCACACCGACGTGATCCATAATTATGCCGACGCCTTGGGCGCATTTCCGCAGTGGGGCGAGGCCCGGTGATAAACCGCTATACCAGTTCGGTCGCCGCACCAACCCCCGGCGGCTGAGTGGTGCGCCAGGCGAGGAGCATGGCCGCGAACAGCAGCACCGCCGCCAATAAGTAGGGCGCGCCCGGCAGGCCCCAGTCGGCGCGCGTGCCGATGGATGTGGCGAAGGTCTGGCTGAACACCGTGGGACCGATGAGGCTCGCGAGGCCCACGAGGCTCGCCAGCGCGCCCTGCAGGCGCCCCTGCTCGGTGGGGTCCACCAACCGAGTCATGATGGTTTGCAAGGATGGCGTAGCCACACCCCACAGGGCCATCACCGGCACGCCGATCCAGAAAATCGGTCCGCTGGGCGCGAGGCCGTAGATCGCGAAACCCACCGCGCCGAATGTCAGGCCCAAAGCCACTGTGCGCCGTTCCTTGAGCCACTTCACCATCGGCTTCACCAGGAAACCCTGGACGATGAGGGATGAGATGCCCACGCCGGCCAGGAGGATGCCCACCGCACGCGTATCCCAGCCGTAGCGATAATGCATGTACAGCACCGCGGTGGTGGGCAGCACCAGATGGGCGAAATTCAGGAGAAAATAGCTGCCCGCGAGACCCGCGAGCATTGGGTGGGAACGCAGGAGCTTCAAGGCTCCCAGGGGATTGGCGTTCTTCCAGGAGAACGGTACGCGCTTTTCTCTGGGCAGTGATTCCGGAAGGATGAACAAACCCCAACACACGTTGGCCAAGGCCAGGAAGGCCGAAGCCCAGAACGGCAGCCGCGGAGAAATGGCGCCGAGAAGGCCGCCCAGCGCGGGTCCAACCACGAAGCCGACGCCGAACGCAGCGCCGATGAGCCCGAAGCTCGCGGCGCGCTTCTCGAGCGGCGTCACATCGGAGATGTACGCTCCGGCGGTACTGAAACTCGCCGCGGTAATGCCCGAAATTACCCGGCCGAGCAGCAGCCACCAGAGATTCGGCGCCAATGCCATGAGGATGAAATCCAAACCCAACCCCGCGCAGGAAATGAGAATGACGGGGCGCCGCCCGAAATGATCCGAGAGCGAGCCCTGCACCGGCGAGAAGATGAATTGCATCAACGCCCAGGCAGTGCCGAACAGACCGTACATTTGTGCGGCGCGTGCGGCGTTGCCGCCGACGAAGTCCTGCACCAACAGGGGCAGGACGGGAATGATCATGCTGAAGGCCAGCATGTCGATGAGTACCGTGACGAAAATGAAGGTCAACGCCGCCTTGCGGCGCGATTGGGCGGGCATGGTCATGGAGGCGAGTTTAGCGCAGCGGCGTGACAGCGTGATGCTGCGCCTCCTTCACTTGTATAATGGCGCGACGTCCCGCAATTTAGCTGCCAATCGGGCGCTCCGCGGAGCGTCGCCCGCGACCGAGCACATGACAGGAGCCATCGATATGCTGCCTACTCGCTTGTCCCCCCACGTCATGGACCCGGAGGAATGGCGCCTGCGAGGCGAACTCACGGACTTTTATCATCTGGTCGATTTCATGGGGTGGACCGAAATGATCTTCAATCATATTTCGGTACGCTTGCCCGGCGCCGCGCACCACTATCTGGTCAATCCTTTCGGACTCAACTACAGCGAAATCACTCCGGAAAACCTGCTCAAGGTCGGGGTGGACGGCCGTCTGGTCGAACCGTCCGACTATGTAGGCAATCCGGCCGGCTTTGCGTTGCACGGCGCAATACACGAATCGCGCCCGGACGTCGCTTGCGTCGCGCATACGCATACCACCGCGGTGTCCGCGGTCGCCATGAAGCGCAGCGGATTCGATCACAACAATTTCTACGGGGCGCAATTCTACGGCCGCGTCGCCTACCACGACTTCGAAGGCATCACGCTCTATGCCGATGAGCGCAGCCGCATGCTGGCGAGCCTCGGCGACAAGCATGTGCTGGTCCTGCGCAACCACGGGATCGCGGTGTGCGAACGCGATATCCCCAGTACCTTCGTGCTGCTGTGGGCGGTGCAGCGCGCGGCCGAAATACAGTGCCAGGCGGGGGCTCTCGGCGGCGAAGATGTGGCGCTGAGCGAGGCGGTTCAGCGACGCTGCCGGGACGCGGTCACGGACTTGGGCAGCGGCATTCGAGTAGCCCGTCTGGTGTTCGATGCGACCGTCCGCCGCATGCGGTCACGGAGCGGCCGTACCGAACAGCTTGCGTCCCAGGCGAAATAGCGGCCAGCCGGTGAGCAGGATGACGATGCCCGTGAGCGCGAGGCGCGGCTCGAGGGTAAAGACGCGTGCCGCGACCCCGAGCAGGCAGACCATGTAGAAGGCCGGTAACAGCGGATACCCCCACATCGAGAATCCGCCGGCACCCAAGCCGCGACGGCGCAGCACGAACAGCGTCGAGGCAACGACGGCGAGAGTGATGGTGTCGGTGAAGATCACATAGTTCAGCAGTTTCTCGAACGATCCGAGCACGAAGGCGGGCAGCAGCATCGTGACTCCGAAGAACATGAGGCCCACCTCCTGCACCTGCGTGTCGGGATTCACTCGCAGGAACGCCCGGGGCAGCACGCCGTCCTGCGCCATGGCGTAGAAGCTGCGCGGCATCTGAATGATGGTTGCATTCACGAAGCCGGCTGCGGACAGGAACACGGCTATCGAGATCAGCACTTCGCCGGAGGACCCGAAGGTCGCGCGCGACAACGCTGCGGCCGCGAGCTTGGACCCGGCGATACCGCCGATTCCCAGCACGCGCTGATACGCAAAGTTGAGCAGCAGATAGAGGCCGACCACGGTGATCATCCCGGCCGTTATGGCGAGCGGAAAGCGCCGCCGGGCATCCTTCAAGTCGGCGCCCAGGTTCATGGTCAACTGATAGCCGCCATAGGCGTAGAAGCAAGGTATGAGCGCCGATGCCAGGCGCAGTCCGGACGGCGCGGTCGAGACAGCCTCGATCGCGGGCGCGCGGGGAGCGAGCAGCAGCGCAAATACCGCGAGGCCGACGATCATGGCGATCTTGAGCACCGACAAGAGATTCTGGACACGCGCCCCCGGTTTCACACCGCGATAATTCAAGATCAGCAGAATCAGCATGGTTGCGCACGCCAGCGCGAGCGAGGCATGCGCCGTGCGCCATTGCGGCGGCAGCAATACCGGCATCAGGTAATCGGCGCCGATGAACGCGACGCCAGCCGCGCCGGCGCCCTGCATCAGCGTCTGCGCCCAGTTCAGCATGAATGCCAGCGTCGGGTGGTAGCAGTCGGCGACCACACGGTAATAGCCGCCCGCGCGCGGATGCCGCGAGCCGATCTCCGCGAACGTGAGAGCGCCGATCAGGCTGATCAATCCGCCCGCGATCCATGCGGCGAAAAACAGGGACGTGCCGCCGGCCGCTCCGGCAACGATCGCCGGCGTACGAAAGATGCCGATGCCCACCACCAGGCTGAACACCACCATTGCCGTGTCGAAGGTGGAAAGCCGCGCGCGGATCGGCCGCAGGCCGGGCTCAGCCGCCACGCAATGCTTCCCCGAGCAGGCGCGCGAGTTCGTGAAACTGATTCATATCGTTATACAGCTGAGCCGAGATACGCAGCAGCGGTAGCGGATCCGGAGAGAGCCATGTCTCGACGCCGCGTTCGCGGAACCACGCATGCAGACCCGCGCAGTCGAGCCGGTCAGCCGGCGACCCGACGGCGGCCGGCGGCAACGGTATGGATGCCATCGATCCGATCATCGCGTCGGGGCAGGGAGCGTCTACTCCGGTTGTTTCCAGCAACAAGGCGCGGGCCTCGAGTGTCAGGGCGCGATTGGCGGCCATCACCTGGGGCCAGCCGCCGGTCAGCAGACTGCCGATGAAACGCAGTGCTTCGGGAATGCATAGCCAGGGCGTCGGATCGAACGTCCCGGTCCAATCGAATTCCGCGTGGAAGCCCGTCCTGTAGCCATGGCTGATCACATTCGGATGCAGTCCCGCCTGTCGATCCCGGCGCACGTGAAGGAAGGCGGCACCCTTGGGGGCGCAAAGCCACTTGTGGGCGTTGCCCGTGTAGTAGGCCGCACCGAGCTCCGACAACTTCAGCGGCACCATGCCCGGGGCATGCGCACCGTCGACCAGCGTATCGACACCGCGTGCCTCGAGTTCCTTCACCAGGCGCGCCACGGGCAGGATAAGCGCCGTGGGGCTGGTGACGTGATCCAGCAGGGCCAATCGCGTTCGCGGCGACACGCGCTTCAACACCGTGGCGATGATTTCCTCGTCATCGCGGCACGGGAACGGCAGCGCCGCGACCACCGCGCGCGCGCCCGTTCGTTCAGCCACGTAATCGATGATCTTGCGGCATGCGGCGTAGGTGTGGGTGGTCAGCAGCAGCTCATCGCCGGGTTCGAGCGTCAGCGAGCGCAGCACCGCATTGACTCCGGCGGTCGCATTCGGCACGAAAACCATCTCTGCCGATTCGGCGCCCAGAAATTGCGATATCGCGTCACGCGCCGCGTTGAGTCGTGCGGGCAGGGCCGCGGCCAGGAAGTCGACCGGCTCCCGCTCCATCTCCAAGCGCAGTGCCGCCTGTGCGGCCAGCACCGCGGCGGGACAGGCACCGAATGATCCGTGGTTCAGGTACGTGACCGACGGATCGAGACGCCAGAGTGAGGCAAGGTTCAGACTCGGACCCGCGTGGCGTGCGCTCAATCGGACTGGCCCGAAGCGGCCCAAATATTCAGGTCGCCGTCCAGTGCATGGCGATCGATTCGGTCCATTTCCTCTTGACTGAAGCGTGCATTGTCGAGTGCACCGAGGCACTCCTCGATCTGGGCGAAGTTGCGAGCGCCGATGAGCGCGCTGGTCACGGCCGGATTCCTGAGTACCCAGGCGATCGCCATCTGTGCCAGGCTCTGGTTTCGGTCCCGAGCAATGCGGCCGAGGGCGCGCACGTTCTCGAGATTGCGTTCGCTGAGCATGGTCTTGCGGAACGAGCCGTCTTGGGCCGCGCGCGAACCATCGGGAACGCCGTTCAAGTATTTTGTGGTGAGCAAGCCTTGCGCCAGCGGGGAGAAAGCGATGCAGCCGATACCTTCGGCCGACAGGATCTCGAGCAGGCCCTTCTCCACCCATCGATTGAGCATCGAATAGGATGGCTGGTGAATTACAAAGGGAACGTTCATGGCGCGCAGCAGGGCCGCGGCCTCCCGAGTCTTCGTCGGTCCGTAGGAGGAAATTCCGACATAAAGCGCCCGGCCGCTACGGACGGCGGTCTCGAGGGCGCCCATGGTTTCCTCCAGCGGCGTCTCTGGGTCGTAGCGGTGCGAATAGAAAATGTCGACGTAGTCGAGCTTCATGCGCTTCAGGCTCTGATCGAGGCTCGCCAGCAGGTATTTCCGGGATCCCCATTCACCGTACGGGCCCGGCCACATGCGATAGCCGGCCTTGGTCGAGACGATGATCTCGTCCCGGTGCTCGGCCAGATCGCCGGCTAGAATGCGGCCGAAATGATCCTCCGCGGATCCCGGCGGCGGGCCATAGTTGTTGGCCAGGTCAAAATGCGTGACGCCGTGATCAAAGGACTTGAGCACCATCTCGCGGGCGTTCTCGAACGGCGTGCTGCCGCCGAAGTTCTGCCACAACCCGAGTGAGATTCGCGGCAATCGCAGGCCGCTGCGACCGCAGCGGGCATATGCGATTCGTTCGTAGCGATCAGAGGCGGCTTGATGCATGGGATGCCCGGTGGCTTCGAAGATACGGAGTTCCGGAGCAGCAATCAACTCCGGACTCGAAGCGGCGCCGTCGTTCGCCGAGACGCACGTCCGGGCAAAATTGACATGGGGCGAATGCCGAGCTTGACTCTGGACCATACTCCAGGGTTTAGCCTGGGGCCGTCAGTTTGGAGGTACAGGTCATCATGAAATCAATCGGCATCGGCGCGCTGGCCAAAAGCGCGGGCGTGGGCATCGACACGGTTCGCTACTACGAGCGGAACGGACTGCTCGCGGCGCGAAGCCGCCTCGCATCAGGGTACCGCCGCTATGGCGAGACCGAGTTGTCGCGGCTGCGGTTCATCCGGCGTGCGCAATCCTTGGGGTTTTCTTTGAAGGAAGTGCGAGATCTGCTTGCCATTTCCGCGCAGCGGAATGTCGCTAACGCCAAGCGGGCCGCCGAGGCGAAACTCGCCGACATCGACCAACGCATAGCGTCGCTGGAGCGTATGCGCAAAGGACTCTCGACCCTTATCGCAGCGTGCCCCGGGCACGGTCGAGCGGCCGACTGCCCGATTCTGAATGCCCTCGGGGGCGAGGAACTGCGATGAACGCGCCTCACTCTGCGCACGCCCACGCGGCCCATCGGTCGAAAGTTCATCCGAGCGCCAACAATGCGAACGCCGCATCCAACGGTTCCGCGGACTCGATCTACACCTGTCCCATGCACCCTGAGGTGCGGCACGTGGGTCCGGGAAGCTGCTCGATCTGCGGCATGGCCCTCGAGACATTGGCGCCTGCGGATGCCGAGGATGACGGCGCCGTTCGATCCGTGAGAAGGAAGTTCTGGATTTGCGCAGCCTTGAGCGTGCCGGTGGTTGTCGTAGCGATGTTGCCGCATGTAGTCGGCGCGCCGTTCTCTCCGGCGACGGCGCGCGTCCTGCGCGCGGTCGAGATGCTGCTGTCGGCGCCGGTCGTACTCTGGGCCGCGGCTGACTATTACCGGCGCGGCTGGCTGGGCGTGATCAGCCGCTCGCCCAACATGTACACGCTGATCGGGCTCGGCGTATTCGTCGCGTATCTGTACAGCCTGGCGGCCACTTTTGCGCCGGGCGTGTTCCCAGCCGAAATGCACGATCAGTACGGCATGGTCGGAGTGTACTTCGAAGTCGGCGCCGCGATCATCACGCTGGTGTTGCTCGGCGAATGGCTCGAACTCGCCGCGCGCGGGCGCACCGGCGCCGCCATCCGTCAGCTTCTGGGACTGGCACCTAAGAGCGCCCGGCGCATACGCACTGACGGGACCGAGGAGGACGTGCCAATCGACACGCTGGCGGTGGGCGAGCGGGTGCGCGTGCGTCCGGGAGAGAAGATTCCCGTCGATGGGCGCGTGGCGGAAGGGCGCTCCTCCGTGGACGAATCCATGCTGACGGGCGAGCCTCTGCCGGTGGACAAGGGACCCGGCGATCGGGTCGTGGGCGCCACGCTCAACCAGACGGGTGCGCTGGTCATTCTGGCGGAGCGGGTGGGAGCCGACAGCGTGCTGTCGCAAATCGTCGCGCTCGTCACGCAGGCTCAGCGTTCGCGTGCGCCGCTCCAACGCTTGGCGGATCGTGCGGCGGCGTGGTTCGTCCCCGCGGTCATCGCGATTGCCGTGCTGACTTTCGTGCTCTGGTGGCTCATCGGCCCCGAACCGCGCCTTGCTCATGCGGTAGTCAACGCGGTGGCAGTGCTGATCATCGCGTGCCCCTGCGCGTTGGGTCTCGCCACGCCCATTTCGATCATGGTTGCGACCGGTCGCGGCGCGCAGCTCGGGGTGCTGTTTCGCGACGCCAAAGCCATCGAGGCCCTGCGCGAGATCGACACGTTAGTGGTCGACAAGACCGGAACGCTGACGCTGGGGCATCCAGTGCTGGAGCGCGTTTGGGCGGTTGCGCCTTGGAGCGAGCAGGAATTGCTGTCGCTTGCCGCGGGCCTGGAGCGATCGAGCGAGCATCCGCTCGCGCGTGCAATCGTCGAGGGTGCGGCAGCGCGCGGCGCGCGCGTGGCGGAGATCGCCGATTTCCAATCCACCACCGGTCGCGGCGTCAGCGGCCGTCAAGGCACTCGGATGATGGCGTTGGGTAATCTCGCGCTCATGCAGGATATCGGAGCCGTCGTCGACCCGATTCAAGCCGAAGTCGACGTCATGAGACGCACCGGGCGCACGGTGATGTTTCTGGCGGTCGACGGCAGGCTCGCCGGCGCCATCGCCGTGGGTGATCCGATCAAAGACAGCACACCGGCCGCGCTTGCGGCGCTGCAGGGAGAGGGTATACGCATCGTGATGCTGACCGGTGATGCCCGCGCCACGGCTGAGGCGGTCGCGCAGACCCTGCGCATCGATGAAGTCATTGCGGAAGTGCAACCGGCGGACAAGGCCCGGGTGGTTGAACGCTTGCAACACGAGGGGCGCCGCGTTGCCATGGCCGGCGATGGCATCAACGATGCGCCCGCCCTGGCGTGTGCGGATGTGGGTATTGCGATGGGCACCGGAACCGACATCGCCATGGAAAGCGCGCAGGTGACGCTCGTCAAAGGAGACCTCAACGGCATGACACGCGCGATTCACTTGAGTCGCGCGACGGTGCGCAACATCCGGCAGAACCTCGGCTTCGCATTCGGGTACAACGCACTCGGTATTCCGATCGCCGCCGGAGTTCTGTACCCGTTGACCGGGTTGCTTCTAAGCCCGCTCATCGCGGCACTCGCGATGAGTTTGTCGTCCGTGTCAGTGATCAGCAACGCACTTCGGCTGCGGCACGCCGCAAGACTATCCGGCGCTCAATCGGCCAGCGGTGAGGCCCGAACCTGAAAGTGGACGACCAACGGTTTCGTGCCCTTGCCCCCTTCCTTGTGCCAAGGGGTTCGGTCCCCGCTCGTGATCCAAATGCCGCGGCCCTTCCAACCCGCGGCGGGGTCATCGATGCGGCCTTCCAGTCCCTTGGCATAAAAGCCGAGCGGATAGGGGATGCGCAGCGTGACGAACTTTCCGTCGACCAGCGCGTGCACGCCGTCGAATAGATTGCCCGTTGCAATCGGCACGTTTGCGCCCAACCCCAAGGTGTCGTGTTGATCCACCCAGGTGTAATAGCTCGATTCGACGCTCATTTGCGGCACGTTCGCAAAGCCAGGACCCGGCAGGCGATGGAAGGTCCAGCCTTCCGGGCAGTGGTCGCCTGTCGCGGTCGGACCGTTGAGCGGCCCCTTGCACTTGCGCCGATCGAATTCCCCCAAATGCCCGCTCGCCAGGGACACCCATACCACCCCATCGCGGTCGATGTCGGCGCCGCGCACACCGAAGCCGGGCGCACGCACGTTGTAGATCTCGCTGAGCCTGGTCCGCGGGTCGAACCGAACGATGGCGCCGGGATAACGAAATGCCACCGAGCCCCAGACGCTGCCATCGGCAGGATTCGGCATGATGGCGTAGAGGCTCACAGCCAGCCGCTGGTCGAGCTTGGGATTCGTGGGTTGCGCAGGTTCGGCCCACGGATCCAGCGTGCCGCTGCCGTTGGTGTCCAGCACCAACGGTGCCCATGCTTGAGAAGCCGCAGCATCGCCGGTCAAGTCGAATTTCTTGGTGTCGAGCCAGCCGATGACCTCATGGCCACCGCTGGTCCAAAGCGTGTCGTTCGCGTCTTCTGCGAATTGCAGATGGTGGGTGCTGAAGCAGGTATCGACGAATGTATATTTCCCGCCCGTCGGGTCATACACCGCCAGTTGGCGCTCCGAGGCGTCGAGAGGAAACTCTTGGGCGGACGGATGAGTCGAGCCCTTTTTGCAAAAGGCGGGATTGGCCGCCGCACGGATTCGCGCGGTGTACCAGACGCGGCCGGAGCCATCGAGCATCGGATTATGCGCAACCGCCCGGGACGCCCAGATTCGTTCCTCGCCCCAGTAAGGGGAGGGGCCAAGCACCGGGTCGTCATGAGTGGTCGGCGTATCGGCGTCGCGCACGCGGGCCTTGAACGTGGTGGCGAGGTTATGGAGCGGATCGAGCACCGGAAAATCGTCGCTGCTCAGTTCGGGTGTGCCGTAAAGCAGACCATGGCCATTGACCGTTGGATGCCGGCGATCGGTTCCCGAGAGGTCGTGTAAGTAGGCTTTGCCGTCCGACCAGTCGCGCACTGTCGCGACGACGTTGCGCTCGATGCCGCTGGGTCGCGCGGGCGGCACCGCCGGCACTTCGCCGGCGGCGATGCGATCGGTCCAATCCGCGAGATAGCGAATAGGAATGCCCGCAAGCGTGCCTTGCACGATGTTGATCATCTGGCGCCCGGCTTGCCCGGACTGCAGGCGGTGCAGCCAAGCTTCCTGCGA
>DASYFQ010000325.1:0-17757 GCA_036498345.1 Steroidobacteraceae bacterium | reverse complement strand
ATGAAGGCGCATTCCTTTCGGCCGGGGAGGCCCTTGGCGCCGGAGCATGATAGCCTAAAGACATATGACTACAGTGTTCGCAGCAGCACTCGCAACCCTGGTGTTCTGCGCTCCCGGATATCCCGGCGGGGCGGGCGACGCGCAACCCCTGCTGGACCAATTCGCGAGCAGCGCCGTGACTACCTCCGGCTGGCCGGCGGGAAGCCTGGTGGCCGTCTATGATCCAACCGAAGAAGGCGGCCTCGCGAAACTCCGCGGGCCCGATGCGGTACTCGCCTTCGTGCCGTACCCCTTCTTTGTCCAGCATGCGGCGGAACTCCATCTGACCCCGCTCGTGCAGGCGGATGTGACGGACATCGGTCCGCAGCAGCGATGGACGCTGGTGGCCAAGTCCGGCCGCGTCACCGACTCGAAGTCGATGACCGGCTACACCATACTCAGCGTTGCGGGGTACGCCCCCGACTTCGTACGGCATAGCGCTCTCGAGGGCTGGACGCTGCCGCCGGACGTCAAGATCGAGGCGACGGGACAAATACTCGGCGCCTTGAGAAGGGTGGCGGCCGGCGAACCGGTCGCTGCATTGCTCGATCAGACCCAGGCGGCGGCACTTCCGACCCTGCCATTCGCGGCGGAGATCAAGGCCGTGATGCAGTCTCCTGAGTTGCCCGTTGCCATTATCGCGGTGGTCGACTCTCGCGTCACCGCGGCGCGCGCACGAGCGCTGCAGGCGGGACTCCTCAAGATGAGTCACGCACCAGGGAGTGCCGACTCGTTGGGACCGCTACGTTTGCACGGTTTCGTCCTGCCCAAGCTGCCGTCCCACACGGCAGCGCCGTGACCAAGGGGTTCTGTTGCGGATTCCTGATGCTCGCCATCGCCGCATGCGCGACACGGCCGCCTCCGCCGGCGCCCAATCTGGGCGCGGAGCCTGCATCGGTCGACGCGCTGGCCGCGGCAATCGAGGCGAACGCCAAGCGCAGCGATCATGAATCCGACTCGAAGATTCGCGCAGAGCTGGCAGCGGAGGCGAGCCGCGATGCGCAAGCCTGCCTCGCGCGCGCGCCGCAAGCTGCACCCTGTCTGTACGGCCGCGCGGTCGCGTTCGGCCTCGAGGCGCGGGCGCACCCCACGCATGCGGGCGAGACGTTGAGCACCATGCTCGACACGTTGGGGCGCGCCGAATCGGCGGACCCCAACTACGACGAGGCAGGGCCGGCCCGCGTGCGCGCGCTGGTACTGGTACGGGCGCCGGGATGGCCCTTGGGGCCCGGCGACGCCGAGGCGGGATTGGTCGCCGCGCGCCGCGCAGTAACGCTCCGGCCGCTGTACCCGCCGAATCTGCTCGTCTTGGCGGAGGCGTTGGCAAAGACGGGGGACGCGAGCGGTGCCCGCGAGTACTATGCGCGCGCGCGCGACGCGGCGCTGGCGCTGCCCGCCGCGGCCGATCGGGACGAATGGCTGCGTGAAGCCGAACAGGGTCTGCAGCGCAAATAGTCCGGATCGATTATGCCCTGGGCTGCACGCCGATGAACGGTTCTTTCTGTGAGGGCGGCACCGGCCTGCGTCGGGATTTGCGCCACAAATCGAAGACCGCCAGCGCGCCGGTCAGGCTCGCGAGGGTGGCGAAGTAGGCTGCGGGCCCAAATGCCGCCATGAGGCTGCCCGCGAGCAGCGGACCGATGGCCGCGGAGGCCCCGTTCATCAGGAGAAGAGCGCTGCTGGCGGCGACCATCTGCGCAGGCTCGAGCTTATCGTTGACGTGCGATACGGAAAGCGAATAAAGCGTCAGCACGAGCCCGCTGAACAAGGCCGCGAGCGTCAGAAATAGGGCGTGAGGCATGTCGCGGAACGCAACGATGCTGCCCGCAACCAACGTCGCGAGCCCGCAGACGCCGGCGATGACCGTGCGGCGATCCATGCGATCCGACAGCCGGCCGACCGGGTATTGCGTTACCACGGCGGCGAGAATGCTCACCCCCATGAACGTGGCCACGCCTGTGGTTTCCAGGCCGCTCAGTCGTGCGTAGACCGGCCCCATGGAGAAAATGATGGCGGAAATCAGGCCCGACACGATGACGCCCACCACGCCGAGCGGCGAATTGCGATACAGCTCGGGGAGACGCACCTTGCGCGGTACGGCGCGCTCCGGCAATTGCTCTGCGGAAACCACGATCGGAACCATCGCCAGGGAGATCAGCACCGAGACCAGCATGAACGGAGTGGCGGTGAGGGGATTCGACGCGATAAGCAGGAACTGTGCCGCACCGAGCCCGACGTACAAGATGAGCATGTATACCGCGAACAGCCTGCCGCGGTTCGCACGGCTTGCACGGTCGTTGAGCCAGCTTTCGGCCACCACATAAATGCCGGCGAAACACAGGCCGGACATCAGGCGCATGGTGCTCCAGGCCACCGGATTGACGAAACTGCCTTGGACGAGAATCGCCACCGAGGCGATGGCCGCGAGGGCGGCGAATACGCGGATGTGCCCGACTTGCTGCAGCAATGGCGGCGCGACCACCGTGCCGAGGACGTACCCTACGTAGTAACACGACATGATGACGCCGGTCACCAAAGGCGGGAATCCTTCCAGCGTGGCACGCAGGCCAAGGAGCGTGCTCTGCAGACCGGCGCCCAGCATGAGCACGCCCATCCCGAGAAGCAACGGCCAGTTTGCGGTGATGACGCTAAACGGCACGGCGCGCCCGGTCGGATTCACCGACAGTAGGATTCCGCGGCACGCCGGCCGCGCGCCACCAACTGATTTCCTCATATTTCATGGGAGCGCATTTTTTCATCAAATGCGCGGGTCGTGTTGGCCCATTTCGCAGTTTTGGCGCTTGCCGTCACCCAGGACGTGAAATTTGCCTCCACGGTCCGGTGATATATAGTCGGCACATGAGCACCAGGATTTCATTTGCGACGGCTCGGCTCGACGATGCTGCGGAAATGACACAATTTTTGTCCGGTATTCCGAACGGCGAGGAACTCGGCAAGGTGCTTCAGAACAGAGAAGCCGTATCTTCGCGGGCCTACGACGATGAGACCTGGACGGCGCGCTATGTGGCCAGCGACGGACACGTGGTCAAGTGCTTTGCAGTCGCCGATATCACGATTGACCAGGCCGAAATGATTGCGGCCGCCTGCATCGAGATTCCCGAATTGGACGAAGTTGGATTCCGCGAAGTCGTGGCGCAATCGCTCGGCCCTACGATTGATGCCATCGAGTAAGGGTTTGCCGCCAATGGAAACATACGGAGTCATGCGAGCCATCTCGTTCAAGAACACTGTCTTGTTGAAGCGCGGTATCTGGCTTACCGCCGCCTCGTTGGTCGTGTTTGCCGTGATTCCTTCCGTGCTCGATGGCAGCCTGATGCAAAATCCCGCGTCGAGCTTGTTTGCCGTCGGCATTCTTTGCGCCTTTTTTGTATATTTTCTTCGGAAAACACACGTTCACCTTCTCGCGGACGAGGTGGTGGACTGCGACGATCATCTGAAGGTTCGCCGCGGACGGACGGAAGAGATCATTCGATTGTCGAACATCGCGACAGCCGACGTTTCGACCAGCGCCGGCATCCATCGCATCACGGTTCATCTACGTCGGCCCACGAAGCTGGGCGGACAGATTGAGTTTCTACCGCAGGCGAGCCTTTGGTCCAATCTATCCGGCGTGAAACGCGTCGCTGCCGGCCTGACGGATCGTGCGAACCTGGCGAAACCCGGGCGCGATTGATCCGCCGGCCATGCGAGACCAGAGCACACGACGGATATCGACGCTGGCATTGGCGGCGGCGCCGTTTCTCGTGCTGTTCGCCGCCGAGGCCAGCCATGCCGACAACTTCCAGAGTGTAGCCTACGATCCCGCCACGGATGAGTTGGTCATCGGGGTGGTCTATCGCGGGACCAACCCGGATCATCAGTTCTCGTTGAAATGGGGACCGTGCGTCGATCGCGGCGACAACCAGCATGAGATCGTGGCCGAATTATTGGACAACCAATTCCAAGATGCCGCGCGGAAGGATTATCGGAAGACAGTGCGGATGAGTTTGGCGGCCATGGATTGCCGTCCCGCCGCCCTTACCCTGAGAAGCGCCCCTAGATTTTATTATACGTTGACGATTCCGCAGCGCGCGGCCAACGCGCCTAGGCGCTGACGCTGGGGCCGCCGCAGAGATTCACATATTGGCCAGCCGCTCAGCCTGCAAGATATGCATGAGCGCCGCTTCAGCACCCGGTTGCCGGCTCAACAGATCCAACGCCAATGTGGCAAGAAGCAGCGATGTCTTGGCCTCGCCGACCCGCGCGATGCATTCGGCCAGTGCGTTATAAGTGATTTCAATGTCGACGTCATTCACGTTGCCTCCTCGAGGACGCGCTCGAGCGCCTGATCGAGCGCTTTGCGCGTCAATGCGGCCTTGCGCCACCGGCCCAGGACGTAGCCGTCCGGCCGAATCAAATACAAAGTGCCTTCTGCCGCGTCGTAACGCTGCCGGGCCTGCCCGAGCTCATCGATGACGGTGTCGGGATCAGGGGCGCCTCGTGCCGACACGCGCACGAGGCGCAACGCGGCAACCCCGGAGAGCGAGGCGTCGGCGGCCTGCTGCACGCATGCCGGCGGCCGTGGGTCGTCGGAGAAGTACAAGGCCACAAAGCTGCTCCCGAACAACGCCGTCAAATGACCCATGCCCTGCACGGTGCGCAGCCTTGCTTCGGGGGCCGGCATGCCGGCGCGGGCGCCGCCGGCGAATCCCCGATCGGGCCGGCTCTCATCGTGTTGATTGAGCGGCGAGCCTGCATACTCGACCGGCGATGTTTGGCGCGGATTGATGAGCGAGCGCACGCCAGGCGCTGCGAGCGCGAGGCGCAAGGCGGCCTCGCGCATCAACTTGAAGCCATGATGCGGCGGCGCCATGAATTCGGTGCTCTTGGCGCCAAAGGCCATGTTTTCTCGCGCCGCGAGCACACGTTCGCTGGAATAGCTGTCGAGCAGCGTGTGCTTGGCATGACCCCGGTGCACCAGCGCCAGCTTCCAGGCGAGGTTGCCGGCATCGTCCAGTCCCGAGTTGAGACCTCGCACGCCAAATATCGGCACCAGGTGCGCGGCGTCGCCCGCGAACAGCACGCGGCACTCTCTATAGCGGGGAAGCGTGAGGCATTTGGCGTTGTAGATCGAGATCCACAAGGGCTTCCAGGGCGCCGTCTCGCCGATCATGTCGAGGTGCGCCTGCACGCGCGGCAAGACGTTCTCGGGTTTGACGGCTTCGACCGGATCCTCGTGATCGGCTACCTGGTAATCGATGCGCCAGACATTGTCGGGCTGGCGGTGCATCAGGATGGTGGAGCCCGGATTGGAGGGTGGGTCGAACCAGGCCAGGCGCTCGACGTTTCGCCGCGTGTCCTGCTCGATGTCCACGATCACATAGCGTCCTTCGTATTGCACGCCCTCGAGCTGCAGGCCCAATTGTTCGCGTACGGTGCTGCGGCCGCCGTCGCAGGCGACCACCCAGTCGGCGCGTATGCGCTGGATGCGGCCGTTCTGGGTCTGACAATCAACGTCCACGCCGGACGCTTGTTGCCGCACGGCGTTCACGCGGCTCGACCAGCGCACATCGACCCCGCCGGCGCGCAACGCCGCTGCATGGGCGTATTGCTCTATGTAGTACTGCTGGATGTTCACCATCGGCGCGAAGCGCTCGGCCGGTTCACTCGGCATTTCAAAATGCAGCACCTCGGTGCCGCGGAAGTAGCTGCGGCCGCCGACCCACGCCAGGCCCCTGGCGGTGAGGGGTCGATCCGCCCCGACCCAGCCGAGGATTTCGAGCGAGCGGCGCGACAGGCAGATCGCCCGGCTGCCCTCGCACCAGGACGCGTCGGCCTCCAGCACGAGGCAGGGTACGCCGTGGTGTGCCAGCAGCGCCGCGAGGGAGAGACCGACCGGTCCGCCGCCGGCGATCAACACCGGAACATTGTCGGGGAGGGAGGGGTTGGTATTCATAGCGGGCTTCGGGCCGGCGGCCGGTCTCGTCTCGGCCAGGGTACGCTGATGGCTAAGGTAAGCGGGCTTTGGTGTCTGCGGCTTTCAACAGGCGTGCCCGGATGGCGCTGACCCGAACCAGAGGATGGCCGCGCAAACGGTGAATCTCCGCCTCTGAATAGTCGACAAAGCGGGGCGGTACCTCGACGTCGCTGAGATTTCTCGCCATCCAATTGAGCAGCACCGCAGTGTCCTCATCGGAAAGCGGCGATTGCGCCACTCCGGGAACTCGGACGACGTAGTCTCGGCCGCGGGGAGACGCCGACAAGAGTACCAGCGAGCGGCGTATCGAGGGGACTCGCCCCGGTTGACCGGATCCGTCGGCAAGATGGCAGCCCATGCAGCGCAATTGATAATTGACGACGGGCTGATAAGACCACGCCGCATTCGCGGCGGCCCACGAGAGCGCGACGGTCGCAATCCCGGTGAGGACTCGCACGGGCGCCTACTTGGCCGTACCCACGATGCGCGCCGTCGAGCAATGATAGGGAATATTTGCTTTGGCGTTTCCGGAGCACCAGTTGTAATCATTGGACTGGCCCGGTTGGAATAGAGCCGTATCGCCTTCATTGCG
Organism: Steroidobacteraceae bacterium; assembly: GCA_036498345.1. Taxonomy (GTDB): domain Bacteria; phylum Pseudomonadota; class Gammaproteobacteria; order Steroidobacterales; family Steroidobacteraceae; genus Bog-1198. The sequence continues at coordinate 11,149 of DASYFQ010000325.1, read as the reverse complement.
ATTGCAGAAACACCGGCCGCAGGCACTCTTGCCGCAGCAATCGTTGTACGAGATGACGTAGTCCTTGCCGTCACCGGGGTTGTGGCAGGTTCCGATCCAGGTCACCGGCGACATGTCGGTGCCGGGCGGGCACATGGATTGCGATCCCCCGCAACAGCCGCACAGAAAGCCGTCGATTGCGCAGTGACGCCAGTAATCACAGGACGAAGGGTCGCCCGGATCCGCTGTCGGCGCGGCGGCGCCCGGTGGTGCTCCGCCCGACCCGCCGCCGGCCGGCTTGGTGTCGGCGCCGCGCGCCACCGGGAGCAAGGGCAGCGTGGTTGTACCCAAGAGAAATGTCCCGAGGCCCGCCAGCACGCTGCGGCGCGACGTGCGGCGCGCGAGCGCCCGGGCCGAATTCTCCGACAACACATCCAACCATTTCATCGACATTTCCTCGTTGAGGCGCCGGCCCGCTCAGGCGGCCCGATTTTGCGCCGCCGCTTCAAAATAGTCTTGTATCGAGGCTACACCCAAGCGCTTGGCCTCGAACAGGCTCTCGAGATGTTCGCGGGAATTGACGATCCCCCGTGCCCGCAACACACCCTGCGCATCGATCAGCGCCGCAAACGGCAATCGGCTCACTTGATAAGAAATGCCGAGCGGGGCGGAAACGAGGTAAGGGAAACCGCCCAGGCGGTTGGCCTGAACGAAGTCGCGCTGGTGTGCCGCTTCGCCGTCGCTCGCGAGGATGATGTCCAGCCAATCCCGTTCCGACGCCAGGCTCGATTTTAAAATGGGCAGCAATGTCTTGCATACGGGGCAGGTCGGCGACAAGAACATGATCAACGTGGCGCGCCCGTCCGCTCGCGCGGCGCCCACGGTGACCGTCCGCCCTTCCAGATCCGGCGCGGCAATCGTCGGCGCGGATTCGCCGACCTTGAGGCCCTTTGCCAGCATGAGAGCACCCACGGGTGCGATGCGTTCGTGCAGCACGCCCAGCTGACGGATGACCGCCAGCAATGCGACGGAAAGTCCGATCACGACGAGCCAAAGCACCACATTGGATACAGCGAGTGGCGTCACGATGTGTTCCTTAGAAGCATGGCTCTCGGGGCGACATCGCCCAGCAATCGATCGACAGCTGCGTAGAGAGTAACGCCGGCCACGAGTCCGCCCATGACGGTGAGCAAGTCGATCAAGGTGAAAGAGCGCGGCGACCAGGGCAATACGGTGATTGCAACCACGGCCGCGAGCATCAGATTGCGCCAAACCATCCACCCCGCGATTGCGCGGCGGTCGCGGGCCGTGCCGCAACCGCAATCGAGCTCGCGCCTGCCGCGAACGAGGTTGACCCCCAATCCCGAGGCGTAGGCGATCAATACGGCTGTTGCCGCCACCGCCGCCGCGCGCCGGCTGGGTTCCCACAGCAGGCTAGCTGCTACGCAAAGTTCAAGGGAGGGAATGAGCCAGGCCACGCGCCGCGCGAACGTCTCGGGCAGCACGCGATACGCCGCAAACGCTTCCGCAAAGCGCGCGAAGTCTCGTAGCTTATGCGCTCCCGCGGCCGTCAACAGGAGGGCGATGCCTGCGATGATCAAGTATCCGAATGCGGGATCGAGCACGGGAGCGGCTCTAAGGGGTGACCATGATCGTCGGCGTCGTGCCGACATGAGCGACGGATCGCAGCAGCTTGCCGGTCGCGGCGTCATAGATGTCGAGATCGGTGCCGTCGATGAACAGGCTGTAGAGCAGCGGTTGCGCGTCGGTCGAGAGCTGGATCGAGGTCGCCATGTTCTTGAGTGCGAACTGCTGCACGCGCTGCCGGGTCGGCACATCGTATACCCAGACGTCCTTGCCCGGATCTTTGTGCGTCTCGACTCCGCCACGATGCATGATGGCGTATAGACGGGACTTTGGAGAATTCACGGCGAGTTGCTGGAGTCCGCCCGGACGCCAACCCGCCTGGCGCTCCGCGTCGGACGCGAGCCACCACGCAGGTTTCGCCGCCGCTTGCCGCGGCCCGGCCTCGAGCGGATAGATGCGTCCGGCGAATGAAACGAAATACCAGATATTGCCGATGCGGACGGCCTTTTCCGTCACCGGATCCCCGGCCATGTCGAACAGAGGCTGCGTGCGCGTCTGCTGCGCGGCGCCGGCGTCGTCGAGCGCGACGAGCGACAATGAACCGTCGCCGCAGACCGAGAAGAACGAGCGTGGTCCGGTTGGGTAGACCAGCGCACATCCCGGGGTCTCGATCTCGCGGACGAACTTGCGCTGTTTCATGTCGACGAGCGTGACGCTCTGCGCGGGGTTGAAGTTGTAGATCAGCAGGAAGCGATCGTCATCCGTCAAAACCGCGTTGGCGATCATCGGCATGTTGGACGAGCGCTTGGCCGGTATCGCAATTTCGCCGGCCGGCTTCAGCGTGCCGGCATCGTACAAGGTGACGACGTCCGTGCGGGTTCCGCGCGTTCCCCGCGAAAAATACGTCTCCGGCGAATAAATGAGTCTGCTGTCGCGGGACAGAAGCAGGTGCGCGAAACTATAACCCGTGCTGAGCGTTCCCAAGTATCGGCCCGAGTCGCCGTCGATCAGATAAGCCATCCCGTCGGCCATGTGCGGGAACACGAAATCGTTCACCCATACCCAGTGTTTCGATGCGGGCACGGCCAGTGTCGCCCCCTGCGGTCCGCTATCCGGCGGCAGTTCCGCGCGGGCAATTCCGGCGAGCACCGCACACAGCACGAGAGCGTCGACCAGGGCGTTCGCCAAGACCAAGGGCTTCATTCGCTGTCGCATTATTCTGCATCCCCACGGCACGCCGCGGTACCCCCGCCAATCGGCCGAGTCTGACATAGGGAAAGCGACTTCGAAAGGCTCGTCTAAGGACTCAGCCCTCGATACTTCATCATCGCGTCGATGGTCGGAGGCTTGCCGCGCCACGCCTGATAAATAGTCGCCAGATCCTCTGTATTGCCGCGCGACAGGATCATCCGGCGGAAACGATCTCCGTTCGCGCGGCTCAACCCGCCGTGATCGTCGAACCACTGGTACGCGTCATCATTGAGCATCTGCGTCCACAGGTATGCATAGTAGCCCGCGGAATAGCCGCTCGCCCAAATATGGCTGAAGTAGCTGGAGCGATACCGCGGCGGCAGCGCAGGAAGATCGAGATGGGTCTTCGCGAGCGCCTGGCGTTCGAATTCATCCGGATCCTGGGGCGGCGCGTTCGCCGGCAATACATGCCACTGCATATCGAGTTCGGCGGCGGCGAGAGCTTCCGTCAACGCGTAGCCTTCGTTGAAATTCTTCGCCTGCTTGATCTTTTCCACCAATGCTTCCGGCATGGCGGCGCCTGTTTTGTAGTGCCGTGCGTAGTGTTCGAAGACGCTCGGATAGAGGGCCCAGTGCTCATTGAACTGCGAGGGAAACTCGACGAAGTCGCGCGCGGGGGTAGTCCCGGACAGCGTCGGATAGCGGGTACTGGCGAACATCCCATGAAGCGCATGACCGAATTCGTGGAACATGGTCGTCACATCCGTGAAACTGATGAGCGCGGGCTCGCCGGCCGCGGGCTTCGGCAGGTTGGCGACGTTGTAGACGACGGGGAGGTCGCCCAGGAGTTTCGACGGGCGGACGAATGACGACATCCACGCGCCGCCATTCTTGTTATCACGCTTGAAGTAATCGCAGTAGAACAGCGCCAGCGGCTTGCCGTCGACGTCGGTTACCTCGAACACCCGCACATCGGACTGATAGACCGGAATATCCTTGCGCTCCTTGAAGCGGATTCCATACAACTGTTCGGCCGCATAGAACACGCCATTTTCGAGCACATGGTTCAGTTCGAAGAACGGTTTGACCTCGGCATCACGGAGATCATATTTTGCCTTGCGCACCTGCTCGGCATAGAAAGCCCAATCCCAAGGCTGGAGGGCGAAGCCGCCTTTCTGCGCGTCGATCAACGCCTGAATATCCGCGGCTTCCCGCGCCGCCTTCGCGGTTGCGATCGGCACCAAGGCATCCATGAATTCGAGGGCGGCTTGCGGCGTCTTCGCCATTTGATCCTCGAGCTTCCACGCGGCGTGACTGGGATATCCCAGGAGCTGCGCACGCTGCGCGCGAAGCTGCGCCAACCGCGCAATGATCGCCCGCGTATCGTTCGCGTCGTTTCTCTCCGTGCGGTTCCACGAATTTCCAAAAATGGCGTTACGGGTCGCACGAACGCTCAGCGAAGCGAGCACCGGCTGCTGGGTGGTGTTCTGCAAGGGGATCACATACCCCTCGGTCTTGCGCTTCTGCGCGGCCTCCGCCGCGGCGGAAAGCTCCGACTCGTCGAGACCGGCGAGATCCGTTCGTGCCGCAGTCGAATAGGCGCCATTCTTGGTGGCGTCCAGCAATTTCGTCGAGAAATCATTGGATAGCGTCGAGGCTTCTTCGTTCAGCTGCTTGATCTTCGCCTTGTCCGCGTCCGTGAGCTTCGCTCCCGCGTGAACGAACTCGTCATAGACGACTTCAACCAAGCGCAGCGATTCGGGATCGAGCTTGAGCGTTGCGCGCCGTTCGTAGATCGTGGCTATGCGGTCGAAGAGCTTCTTGTTGAGGTGGATGGCATCTTCGTGCGCAGCGCTCTTCGGCGCCAATGCGGTCTTCGCACTCTGCAGAACGGGGTTCGTATCGGCTTGGCTCACGCCCCTGAATGCGGCCAACGCCCGATTGAGGAGGCGGCCGCTTTTCTCCATGGCAACGAACGTGTTTTCAAACGTGGGCCGGGCAGATGCATTCGCGATGCGTTCGATCTCGGCGAGTTGTTGCGCCATCCCGGCCTCGATGGCCGGCTGGTAATCTCCATCCTTGATTTTGTCGAACGGCGGCGCGTGAAACGGCAGCGTGCTCGGTGCATAAAACGGATTCGCCGGACCGAAGTCCGCAACGCGGGCTCGCGCGGACAACGCACCGGCGGTGAGCGCAATCGTACCGCCGACTATCAGGGCGTTTACGTGTTTCAAGAGGATACCCATTCGTGCGAAAACGCGTACTTTACATGGCGGAAAGGTCACCGGTGGAATGCGGGGACTAATCGTGGCGGATGACGACGGGGTGCGACGTGGACAGACCCCCGTCCACCGCAATGGCCTGACCGTTGACGTAGGATGAGGCATCGGATGCCAGAAACAGCGCCGTCTGGGCGATCTCATCGGGAGATCCGTGCCGTCGCAGAGGATTGAGCTGGCCGATCTTGCGTTCGCTGCCGCGGGCGCGTGCCTGCTCGAATATCGGACGGGTCATTCCGGTTTCGATCAGGCCGGGGCAGATGGCGTTGACGCGCACGCCCGTGCCGGCGAGTTGGTTGGCCGCGGTCTGCACGAGACTGATGACGCCGGCCTTGCTGGCGCTGTAGGGCAGGCCGCCGGCCCCGGAACGCAGCCCGGCGACGGAGGCTGTGCAGATAATTGAACCGCGTCCCCGCGGGACCATCGCGAGGGCCGCATACTTGGCCGCCAGAAAGGTACCAATCAGGTTGATCTTGAGCACCTGGGTCCAGCGCTCCACGGTCTCCTCGAAGAACGGTACCAGCCCTCCGCTGATTCCGGCATTCGCGAAACACACGTCGAGACCGCCGTATTCGTTGACGGCGAGGGCCACTGCGCCGGCGACATCCGCCTCCGAGGAGGAATCCTTGATCAGCGCCATCGCGCGCCCGCCGCTCGCTCGAATCGCCGACACCGTCGCCTCGACTTCCGGGGCGAGATCCAGCGCCACGACCGCGGCGCCCTCGGCTGCGAACAAGAGTGCGGCGGCCCGTCCGATGCCGCCGGCCGCACCGGTGACGAGCGCAGTTTTGCCTTCGAGTGCATTCATGCTGTCGGCTAGTATACTGCGACACTCGGCTGCCCCGTGTCCGCACTTCGGCGGCCCGTCCGAGCAGCGGTTCCCTCATCAACATTGCGAGCGGGGTTTACATGAGCGACCAACCACACACGATTTCACGCCGCGAATTCGCGGCGCTATCCCTCGCCGCGGGCGCCACGGCAGCCGTGGGGATTTCCGCCGCCGCCGCCGCCGGCGTGACGGAAACGGACGTGCAGGTGCATACGCCGAGCGGCACTTGCGATGCGGCGCTGGTTCATCCGCAGGGAAATGGGCGCTGGCCCGCAGTCATCTTGTTCGTCGACGCCTTCGGCCTGCGTCCGGCGATGCGCGACATCGCGAAGCGCCTCGCCGCCGACGGCTATACGGTGCTGGTGCCGAATCCTTATTATCGCTCGACCAAGGCTCCCGGCATCGAGCCCGGATTTGACTTCACCAATCCCGCGGATCGCGCGAAGCTCGAGGCGCTTCGTGCGCCGATCACCGGCGACGCCGTCATGCAAGATGCCACGGCTTACGTGAAGTTTCTCGATTCGCAGTCAAGCGTGGACAAGAAAGCCAAAATGGGAGTCTTTGGTTACTGCATGGGCGGCCCAATGACCATGCAGGCGGCCGCTGCCCAGCCTGAGCGCATCGGCGCCGGCGCTTCCTTCCATGGCGGAGGCGTGGCCACGGACAAGCCGGATAGCCCGCACTTGCTGGTCCCGAAGATGAAGGCGCAGTACTACTTCGGAATCGCGGCAAACGATGATCAGCGCCAGCCGGATGCGAAAACCAAACTCGATGAGGCATTTCACGCCGCCAATCTCCCCGCGAAGATCGAAGTCTATGAGGGCACGCTGCATGGGTGGTGCGTGAAAGACATGCCGCTGCAGGCCGGCAAGCCGATCTACAACGAGGCGGCGGCCGAGCGCGCATGGAATGAGCTGGTCGCTCTCTACAAGCGGGCGCATGTTTAGGCCGCGGGATTCACGTCGCATGAGGACGCAATGAGCGAGGCTTATATCTGTGATTTCGCGCGCACCCCGATCGGCCGCTACGAAGGCGGCTTGGCGCGAGTGCGCGCCGATGATCTGGCGGCGGCCGTCATCAAACATCTCGTGGCAAGGAACGCAGCCATCGGCGAGGCCGTGGACGAAGTGTTCATGGGTTGCGCGAACCAGGCGGGAGAAGACAATCGCAATGTCGCGCGCATGGCGCTGCTGTTGGGCGGGCTGCCCGCGCATGTGCCCGGGGTGACCGTCAATCGGCTGTGTGCATCCGGATTGGATGCCGTGGCGGCGGCGGCTCGCGCGATCCGCGCCGGCGACATCGAACTTGCGATTGCGGGTGGAGTCGAGTCGATGACGCGCGCTCCGTTCGTGATGGGCAAGGCGGAGCGCGCCTTCCAGCGCACGGCGGAAATCTATGACACGACCATCGGCTGGCGTTTCGTGAATGCGCAGATGAAGGCGCTGTATGGCGTCGATTCCATGCCTGAGACGGGTGAGAACGTCGCCGCGGATTTCAACGTATCGCGCGCGGATCAGGACGCCTTCGCCTTGCGTTCGCAACAACGCGCCGCGCGCGCCCAGGATGCCGGCGTATTTGCCGAGCAGATCGTGCCCGTGACCGTCCCTCCGGCAAAAGGTGCGGCCGTGCAGGTCGTCGAGCGCGACGAGCAGCTTCGTCCGGACACCACTCTGGAGGGGCTCGCAAAGCTCAAGCCGGTTGTGCGTGCCGGCGGTACCGTGACGGCCGGTAACGCATCGACCATCAACGATGGCGCCGCGGCGTTGTTATTGGCATCCGGTGCGGCCGTGGAGAAATACGGACTCAAGGCCCGCGCACGCGTGCTTGGCTTCGCGTCGGCCGGAGTCGCGCCGCGCATCATGGGAATGGGTCCGGTCCCCGCGGTCGAGAGGCTCGTGAATCGCCTGCGGCTCAAGGTTTCCGATTTCGATGTGATCGAGCTCAACGAGGCCTTCGCGTCGCAGGCCTTGGCTTGCGTGCGGGCTTTGGGTGTCGCCGACGACGCCGAACACGTCAATAGCAATGGCGGCGCCATCGCCTTGGGGCATCCGCTCGGGATGTCCGGCGCGCGCATTGCAGGGGCTGGAGTGCAAGAGTTGCTGCGCCGCTCGGGCCGATACGGATTGGCCACGATGTGCGTGGGGGTGGGACAAGGGGCCGCGCTCGCCTTCGAACGCACCTGACGTTGACAGGTATTGGCAAGCTTTCAAAGCCCGGTGCACGCTGCTACATTACCGGACTAAGGCGGAACTCAGTTCTGCACAGTGGAATTGAAAGATGACCAAACTGAGTTTCGAGGCAAGGGATGGCATCGCGGTACTCACCCTCGACAATCCGCCCGTCAACAGTCTGGGCCACGAATTACGTCAGGCAATAGTGGCAGGCCTCGAGCGGGCGAATGCCGATTCCGGCATCAAAGCCATCGTACTGATCGGCGCGGGGGCGGGCTTTTCCGGCGGCGCCGATATCCGCGAGTTCGGCTCGCCCAAGGCGCTGGCCTATCCGAATCTGCGCACCGTGCTCAGCGAAATCGAAAGCAGCGCCAAACCAGTGATCGCTGCCATCGGCGGTGTGTGCATGGGCGGGGGTCTCGAATTGGCGCTGGCGTGCCACTACCGAGTGGGCGCACCCGGAGCGCGAATCGCGCTTCCGGAAGTCAAACTGGGATTATTGCCCGGCGCCGGCGGAACTCAGCGTCTACCGCGTTTACTCGGCGTCGAGCCTGCGCTCAACATGATCGTCTCGGGGGCGACCGTGCCTTCCGAGAAGCTGCGCGACACGCCTTTGTTCGATGCCTTTGGCGACGACTTGCTGGGCGAGGCCGTGAGCTTCGCGCGCCGGGTGGTTGCCGAGGGTCTGGGTGTCAAGCGCGTCAGCGACTTGAAAATCGACCTGCCGAATGCGGAAGCCTTCTTCCAGTTCGCGCGCAATATGGTCAAAGCCGCGGCGGGTCCCTATCCTGCGCCTTTGGCGTGCGTCGAGGCGGTCGCCGCGGCGGTCGAGAAGCCCTTCGACGCAGGGCTCAAGCGCGAGCGGGAGCTATTCACCACGCTGATGCTCTCGCCCGAATCGGCGGCGCTGCGTCATATCTTTCAAGCGGAGCGCGCCGCCGCGCACATTCTCGACGTACCGGACGACACGCCGGCGAGGCCCATCGCCAAGATCGGCGTGATCGGCGCCGGGACCATGGGCGGCGGCATCACCATGAGCCTCATCAATGCCGGACTGCCGGTCGTGCTGCTCGAAACCAAGCAGGACGCGCTCGACCGCGGACTCGTCAACATCCGCCGCAACTACCAGGGCGCGCTGCGCAAAGGCACGCTCAACGAGGCCAGCCTCGCGCAGCGTTTGGCGCTGATCACTCCGACGTTGGACTATGTCCTATTGCGCGATGTCGACTTGGTCATCGAGGCCGTGTTCGAAAGCATGGAGGTCAAGCGCCAGGTCTTCGAGACATTGGACGCGGTGGTGAAGCAAGGCGCGATTCTCGCCTCGAACACGTCGGCGTTGAACCTCAACGACATCGCGAATTTCACCCGGCGCCCTCAGGACGTGATCGGATTGCATTTCTTCAGTCCGGCCAATGTGATGCGCCTGCTCGAAGTGGTGCGCGGCGCCAAGACCGGGAAAGACGTGCTGGCTACCGCCATGCGTTTGTCCAAAACCATGGGCAAGGTCGCGGTGGTGTCCGGCGTCTGCGACGGCTTCATCGGCAACCGCATGCTGGCTCGATACGGTGCGGCGGCTCATGATCTGATCATGGCCGGTGCGCTGCCGCACCAAGTCGATGCCGCACTTCAGGAGTTTGGCATGGCAATGGGCCCGTTTCGCGTGGGCGATCTCGCCGGCCTCGATATCGGGTGGGCGCTGCGCAAGCGGCGCGCGGCTGAGTTTCCCGGCCGCGACTTCTCCAATGTGGCCGACGATTTGTGTGAAGCCGGACGATTCGGCCAAAAAACCGGCGCCGGCTGGTATCGCTACGAGCAGGGCTCGCGGCATCCGATTCCGGACCCGAAAGTCACCGCCATCATCGAGCAATACCGCCGCCAGCGAGACATCACTCCGCGCCACGTGGGGGCACAGGAGATCGTCGAGCGCTGCATTTATGCGCTGATCAATGAGGGTGCGCGCATCATCGAGGACGGCATCGCGCAGCGATCGTCGGACATCGACCTCGTATATCTCAACGGCTACGGCTTCCCCGCCTACCGCGGCGGGCCCATGTTCTATGCCGACAGCGTGGGCCTGCACGATATCGTGCGCACCCTGAACGGCATCGCAGCGCAGCCCGGCAGCGACGCGGGCGTCTGGACGCCGGCGCCGCTGCTCGTCCGTTTGGCCCAGCAAGGCCGGACCTTCAGCGAATTGAAAGGATCAGTCCAGTGACAGAAGCGGTCATCGTATCTACGGCGCGCACCGGGCTCGGCAAGAGCTGGAAGGGTGCCTTCAACATGACTTATGGCGCCACGCTCGGCGCACATTCGGTGCGGCACGCGGTGGAACGCGCCGGCATCGACCCCGCCGAAGTCGAGGATGTGATCATAGGGTCCACCTTCGGCGAAGGCACCACGGGCGGCAATATCGCGCGGGCGATCGCACTCTGTGCCGGGCTTCCTACGAGCACGGCGGGTTTGAGCATCAATCGCTTCTGCAGCTCGGGACTGCAGTCCATTGCGCTCGCGGCGCAGCGGATCATGACCGAGGGCGCATCGGTGATCGTCGCCGGCGGAGTCGAGAGCATTTCGTGCGTGCAGAACGAAGCCAACACGCATATGCGCCGCGATCCGTGGCTGATCGAGCACAAACCCACGCTGTACTGGAACATGCTGCAGACCGCCGAGCAGGTGGCCAAGCGCTACCACATTGCCAAAGAGGCTCAGGACGAATACGGCGTCCGCAGTCAATTGCGCGCGGCGGCGGCGCAGGCCGCGGGTAAGTTCAGGGACGAGATCGTGCCGATGACCACCGTCATGGGCGTGGTCGACAAGGCGACCAATGCGATTGCCACTCGCGAGGTCACCATTGCGGCGGATGAGGGGATTCGGCCCGACACCACCCTCGAAGCCGTGGCGCAGATTCGCCCGGCCATTCCGGGCGGCGTAGTCACCGCGGGCAACGCCAGCCAGTTCTCCGACGGCAGCAGTGCGGTGGTCGTCATGGACGGCAAGCTGGCGGAGCGGCGCGGTCTCAAACCGCTGGGGATATTCCGGGGCTTCGCCGTGGCCGGATGCGAGCCCGATGAGATGGGGGTCGGCCCGATTTATGCGGTGCCGCGCCTCTTGCA
>DASYFQ010000324.1:0-11077 GCA_036498345.1 Steroidobacteraceae bacterium | reverse complement strand
AACGAAAGGCGCGAAAGTGTACAGAACGCCGGGCAGAGATGCCAGCCCCGCGCCACACAAGCCACGCCTATAATATAGTGTGGCCATGGACAACCGCCGTTTCAGCTTGATCGACGTAGGTGTGGGCGAAATAGATAAGGCAATCAAGGTCTTAAGTGCGCCGGCACGATCGACTCGGCAACCGCCTGCCGCCCCGGAGGGCGCGGCCCTGCAGGCGGCGCAACGCGCCGAGTCGGCCCGCCTCATGCGGGTCAACCACTCTGGAGAGGTCGCGGCGCAGGCCCTGTACCAGGGACAGGCATTGACCTCGCGCGACAAGGCGGTGTCGGCAGCCATGCGCCAGGCCGCAGCCGAGGAAATCGACCATCTCGCGTGGTGCGCGCAGCGCTTGCACGAACTCGACGGCCGTACCAGCGTCCTAAACCCCCTCTGGTATGCCGGCTCTTTCGCGATCGGCGCCCTGGCGGGCGCCTTGGGGCGTGGCACCGGGCTGGGGTTCGTCGCCGAGACGGAGCGGCAAGTGGAATCGCATTTGCGCGGCCATTTGGAACGCCTGGGCGAGGCCGATCCGCGCAGCCGTGCCATCCTCGAACAGATGACGCACGAAGAGATGCAGCATGGCGCCCAAGCAGCGGCGCTGGGAGGGCAAGAGCTGCCGTTTCCGGTCGGGATGGCGATGCGCTTAACGGCCCGGCTCATGACTTTAGGCTCGTATTGGTTGTAGCCTTAACCCGTTAGTGCTTGCGATTCCGGGACTTATGTAATAAAACGTGCGCCAGCACAGGCGTTTAACAGACGACAAAAACCAGGGAGAGACCATGGAAGAAGGGGCAAAAGCTTTAAGCGATATCCCAGCGATCAATCGTTTCTTGAGCTACTGCCGGATTCGGACAGTCCCTTCCAAGACCGTGATCATCCACGCCGGCGATTTGCCGGACATTTTGTACTACATCATCTCGGGCTCGGTCGAAGTCATGATCGAAGACGAAGATGGCAACGAAATGGTGCTGGCGTACCTCAATAAGGGCCAGTTTTTCGGGGAAATGGGCTTGTTCTACGAGCAGCCCACGCGCAGCGCTTGGGTGCGCACTCGCCAGCAGTCCGAACTCGCTGAAATGACCTATCCGCGTTTTCGGCAGATCGCCGCCGAAAGTCCCGGCTTGATCTTCGAGCTGGCCACCCAGTTGGCGACGCGGCTCGACCGCACCAATCGCAAATTGGGCGATCTCGCTTTCGTCGACGTCACCGGTCGCGTCGCGCACGCCATCATGGATCTATGCGGCGAGCCGGATGCGATGACGCACCCGGAGGGCATGCAAATCAAAGTCAGCCGGCAAGAGCTCTCCCGTCTGGTGGGCTGCTCGCGCGAGATGGCGGGACGCGTACTCAAAGTATTGGAAGAACAAGGCCTGCTGCGTGCGACCGGGAAAACCATCGTCGTGTTCAACGCGCGTCCGAAGGTCAAGACCCGTCCGCTGATCGTACCGGTGAAGGCCGGTGCGGGCGGCGGCGCGGCGTCCGCCAAGAGCACGCGGACCGAATCGCACGATGACGATGATGATGATGACGACGAGGACGACGAATAACTAGGCTGATTTTCTGCCGACGTCTATCTGTGCGCGCATGGCTTTGATAGTGGCTGCATAATCGGCGCTGCCGAAGATGGCGGAGCCGGATACGAACGTGTCCGCGCCGGCCCGGGCAATTTCAGCGGCATTGTCGACCTTGACCCCACCGTCGATTTCGAGACGAATGTCACGTCCGCTCGCCTCGATGCGCGCGCGCGCCTCCGCCAGTTTGGGCAGCGCCTGCGGGATGAACTTCTGGCCGCCGAAACCGGGATTGACCGACATCAGCAGGACGAGATCGATCTTGTCGATGACGTAGTCCAGCCAATTCAACGGCGTCGCCGGATTGAACACGAGGCCGGGTTTGCATCCCGAATCTCGAATGAGTTGGATCGTGCGATCCACGTGCTGGGTGGCTTCCGGATGAAAGCTGATGTAGCTCGCGCCGGCTTTCGCGAATTCCGGCACCAGCTGGTCCACCGGCGAGATCATCAAATGCACGTCGATCGGCGCGTCGATTCCCGCCTTGCGCAAAGCTTCGCAAACCAGCGGCCCGATGGTGAGGTTGGGGACATAGTGATTGTCCATGACGTCGAAGTGGATCCAGTCGGCGCCGGCGGCAAGCACCGCATTTACTTCGTCCCCCAAGCGGGCAAAATCGGCGGACAAAATCGAGGGCGAAATAATGATCGTCATCGTCGCTCCTTCATCGCATGCCGCGCGCCGCGCGTATTCCCTCGTAGGCTTCTTGGATGCGCTGAGTTTTCTCTTTCGCCATTTGCGCCATCGACTCCGGCAAACCGTTGGCCACCAGTTTATCAGGATGATGACGGCTCATCTGGCGCCGATATGCCTTGGTCACTTCTTGATCGGTGATATTGGCATCGACTTCCAGTTCCGCATAGCACTCCGCCAGCGACCCTGCGCCGGCGGCGGGGCGGCCGGCCCCGGCGGAGGCCCCCTGCGCCCGGTACGAGCCATGCGCCGCACGCGCCCGCGTCGCGGCTTCCATATAGACGAATTCGAGCCCGGACATGCCCAGCCGTTCGGCCACCCGGGTCAAAACCACCCGCGCAGGCGGCGACAATCCGTTGCCCGCCAACGCCGCGCGCAACTGCAATTCCATGAAGGCGCGCAACAGGTCATAGCGCTGCCCGCACGCCTCACGCAGCCGCTCGATGCCGATCTCAGCGTCATAAGCGGCCGATTTGCCGGCCCGAAAGTAGGCGATCGCGATGCTGATCTCGCGGGCGCCCAGATTGAGGTCGCGCATGAGGTGCCGCGCCGCGTCGATCTCCGCCTCGCTCACCCGGCCGTCCGATTTGGCGACGTGGCCCATGAGTTCGAAGGTGGTGCGGAAGAATTCGTCGGATATCGACATTGAATCGGCCGCGCGCCCATGCGCATGCGACGCAGCGGCCGCGGCGCCGAAGGCGCCGCTCTGCTCGATCAAATGCCCGATCAGGGCGCCGACCACGGCTCCCCACACGCTGCGGGTGGCCAGCAGGCCGATCAGACCCCCCAAAAAAGCGCCTCTCCAACTCATTCGCGTTGACCTATCCAGCTTGTCCCGCCACAATCGCCGGCCTTCCACCCCTCAATGGTAGCAGTCGGCAGGCCGCGCACGCATGCAACAGGTTTCGCAATCGGCACCGCTCTTTGAGTCGCATCTACGCGGCCTGAAGAAAATTCATCAGGGAAAAGTTCGTGATATTTACGACGTGGATGCGCAGCATCTGCTGATCGTCACGACCGACCGCTTGTCGGCCTTCGACGTCGTGCTGCCGGACCCGATCCCGTTCAAGGGGGAAGTGCTCACGCAAATCTCGTTGTTCTGGTTTGCGAAGACCCGACACATGGTGGCCAACCATCTCTCCGCGCTCAAGGTGGAGGATGTCGTCGCCGACCGCGAGGAGCGCGCGCAACTGGCCGGTCGAGCCATGGTGGTTAAGAAGCTGAAACCCCTGCCCATCGAAGCGGTGGTGCGGGGCTATCTGATCGGCTCGGGCTACAAGGACTATAAGCTTCACGGTTCGGTGTGCGGCATCGCCTTGCCGGACGGCCTGCGGATGGCGGACCGGCTGCCGGAGCCCCTGTTTACTCCGGCCTCCAAAGCCCCTGCGGGTCATCACGACGAGAACATCGATTTCGACGCCATGGTGAGCGTGGTCGGACGTGAATATGCCGCCGACGTGCGGCGCATCGCGCTCGACATCTATCGATTCGCGGCGGAGCATGCCCGCGCGCGCCATATCATCATCGCCGATACGAAATTCGAATTCGGCGTCGACGAGGCGGGACGGCTCATGCTCATCGACGAGGCGCTGACCCCGGATTCGTCGCGTTTCTGGCCGATGGCGTCGTACAAACCCGGGATCAGTCCGCCGAGTTTCGACAAGCAATTCGTGCGCGATTACTTGGAATCTCTGCATTGGAACAAGAAGCCGCCGGCGCCGCACCTGCCGGCGGATGTGCTGACACGCACCAGCGACAACTATCGCGAGGCGCTCCGGCTCATAACTGCGGAACCCCACTAGGCCGCGCGATCTTCCCACGCGGCGCTCGAAGGCATCCGCTGCGCTCGAAGCCATCCGCTGCGCTCGAAGCCATCCGCTGCGCTCGGAACCAAAGGCTCGACCTTGCCATACCCCATCCGCCATGTAAGGCTCGGCGCATGGTCAACGGGTTGGAACGTCTAGAAGACGGATTGTTTCAAAAGTCGCGCGGCATGGGTCCGCCCTGGGGGGCGACGCTGCGCTTGCTGCGCTATCCCGTGGCGCTGATTCGCGACTGGCTGGGCGGCGACATCAGCGTCCGGGCGATGAGCCTGGCCTACACCACGCTGCTGTCTCTCGTACCGCTGATGGTGTTCAGCTTCGCGATACTCAAGGGTCTCGGCGCGCGCGGAGACTTGAGATTCATCGTGCATGAATTTTTTCGTCCGGTCGGCAGCGCAGCGACGCAATTGACCGAGAGCGTAATGCAATTCGTCGCCAACATGCGCGGCGAATTGCTCGGCTCCATCGGCCTGGCGTTTCTCGTATACACCGTGATCACCACCATTCAAAAGGTCGAAACGAGTTTCAATTTCGTCTGGCGAGTCGGGCGCTCGCGAAGTTTCGGCCGGCGTTTCACCGAATATCTGAGCGTCATGATCTTGGGGCCCATCCTGCTCGCCGTGGCCATTGGGCTCTTGGGGACCGCGGAGCACAGTCCTTTGGCGCAGCGCTTGCAGGCCGTTGCGCCGCTCGCCGTGATCTTGGGCGTTTTGGAGCAGATCGCGCCGTACGTCATCGTCACCGCCGTTTTCACCTTCATGTATTCGTTCATCCCCAACACTCAGGTGCAGTTTCGCGCCGCGCTCATCGGCGGTGTGACCGCAGGCGTCATGTGGGCTCTGGTCGGCAAGGCGTTCACCGCCGTCATTCTGTATTCCTCTCAGCTGGTGGCGGTCTACACCGGTTTCGCCATCGTGCTGACGACGCTGATCTGGGTGTACTTGAGCTGGCTCATATTGCTCATCGGTGCGCAACTCGCGTTCTACGTGCAATTCCCCCAATACTTGCGCCACGGTCAGAAGGCCATCGAACTCACCGGCAGCGCCCGCGAGCAGGCGGGTCTGTCGATCATGTATCTCATCGGGCGCGACTACGGAACGGGCAAGAGATATTGGAACACCGGCCGCCTCGCGGCCGAACTCGACGTCCCCGGCATCGCGCTCGTGCCCGTGCTCGCGCGCCTGGAGCGCGCGGGTTTGATCGTGGCAACCGAAAAGGAGCTGTTCGTTCCCGGCCGCGAACCCGAAGGCATCCTGCTGGCCGACATCGTGGATGCCGTGCGTACGCAGCAAATCGGCCGACTGACGATCGAGGTGCATGGGGCGGCGAGCGCGGCCCAAGTGATGCGCGAGATGGAAGCGGCCCTGCGCGAGCGCCTGGGTACTCGATCCCTCAAGGATTTGATCGCGGCGAAATAGGGTTTGCGCTATTCCCCGGCGATGGTCATTTCCTGCAACAGGATCGACCCCACGCGCGTGCCGCCGCGCACATCGACATCGTCACCCACGGCCGCGATGCCTTTGAGCATGTCGCGCAGGTTTCCGGCAATCGTGATCTCCGCCACCGGATACTGAATCGAGCCGTTCTCGACCCAGAAACCAGCCGCGCCGCGCGAGTAATCGCCGGTCACCATGTTGACGCCCTGTCCCATGAGCTCGGTGACCAAAAGCCCGGTACCGAGCCGCGACAGCAAGGCATCCGCGCCGCCGGCGAGGGTTGGGGCGACGAGCAGGTTGTGGGCGCCGCCGGCGTTGCCGGTGGTCTCGAGCCCGAGTTTGCGCGCCGAGTAGCTGGACAGAATATAGCCCGTGAGGATTCCATCGGCGATCAGCTCACGATCGCGGGTCGCAACGCCTTCATCATCGAACGGTGCGCTCGCCATGGCCTTCGGTATGTGCGGCCGCTCGGCAATGGAGAATCCGGGGGGAAACACTGCTTGACCCACTGAATTCAGCAGGAACGAGGATTGCCGATACTGGCTGCTGCCGCGAATCGCGGCGACGAAGTGCCCGATCAATCCACGCGCGATTTCCGGCACGAACAGCACCGGTGCGCGGCGCGTGCGTATGCGGCGCGGCCCCAAGCGGGCAATCGTGCGGCGCGCGCTCTCGCGTCCGATGGCTTCGGCTTGCTCCAATTCGCGCCAATCGCGAGAACTGCTGTACCAGTAATCGCGCTGCATATCTTCGCCGGTACCCGCCAGCACCACGCAACTCAAAGTATGCGATGTGGTCGGATAGCCGCCCACGAAACCATGGGTGTTACCGTAAACATGCAGACCCTGGTGCGTGCCCAGCGACGCCCCCTCGGAATTATTGATCCGCGCATCGAATTTGAGTGCCGCGGCCTCGCAGGCTTTGGCAATCTCGATTGCCCGGTCTGCGCTCACATCCCAAGGATGCGACAGATCCAAGTCCAATGGCCTGCGCGTCATCAGCGCAGCATCGGCGAGTCCTGAAGCGGCGTCTTCCGCCGTGAATCGCGCGATACTGCAGGCCTTGGCCACCGTCGCCCGGACCGCCTCGAGCGAGAAATCCGCCGTGCTGGCCGAGCCCTTGCGCTGACCAAAATAGACCGTAATTCCCATGCTGCGATCGCGTTGGTGTTCCAGGGTCTCGACCTCGCCGAGTCGCACGCCGACCGAAAGACCCGTATCCTGACTGACTGCCGCCTCGGCTTGCGAGGCGCCCCGGGAGCGGGCCTCTTCCAGGGCGCGCTCGATAATCGATTCCAGGTCTTCTTGGGTAAGGCGAACAGGGTTGCTAGATACGGCCATCGACATCTCCAAATGCTCTTCGAGAACTCCGAGCGGCGATTCTACCGGGCTCCAGTGATAGCATGGGCGATATGACCAGAGAGAACGAAATCGACAATTCCAGCGAGACCGAGGCGCAGCGCCAGAGCAAGAGCGCGCGCAAGCGAGACGCCGCTTCCTTGCAGGAGCTGGGCGTCAAGTTATCTGCACTTCCCGACCAGGAGATCAAGGCGCTCGACCTACCCGACAACCTGTTCGTTGCACTGCGTGACTTGCGCCGTTTGCCCTCTCACGGAGCGCAGATCCGGCAACGGCAGTATATCGGCAAGTTGATGCGCGATATCGACCCGGAACCGGTACTCGCCAAACTCGCGGAGCGCAAACAACGCCACGATCTGGAAATTCGCCATTTCCAGCAAATCGAGCGCTGGCGCGACCGGCTGCTGTCGGAGCCCGGTTCCGGCCTGGATGAGCTGCTCCAGGAGTATCCTCAGGCGGACCGGTCCACACTGGCCAAACTGCTGGAAAAGGCCGACAAGGAGCGCCGGGAACAGCGCTCGCCCGTCGGTGCGCGGGAGCTTTTTGCGTTCCTGCGCCAGTTGCTCGGGTAGGCTTTGCTAAACTAGCCCCATGAAAGCCCTGGTCGGAATCATTATGGGATCGTCTTCCGACTGGGAAACGATGCAGGGCGCCGCCGATGTACTCGACTCTCTGGGCATCGCGCACGAGGTTCGCGTGGTATCGGCCCATCGCACGCCCGACCTTCTGTTTGAATACGCGGCAGCGGCACGCGAGCGGGGGCTCAAAGCCATCATAGCGGGTGCGGGCGGGGCCGCCCATCTGCCGGGAATGACCGCCGCCAAGACCTCGGTTCCCGTGCTGGGCGTGCCGGTCCAATCCAAGGTATTGAATGGCATCGACTCATTGCTGTCGATTGCCCAGATGCCGAGCGGCATCCCCGTCGCAACCTTTGCCATCGGCGTCGCCGGGGCGAAGAATGCCGCCCTGTTCGCAGCCGCGATTCTGGCCAATGAATCGATCGACATCCGCACGGCCTTGGACGCCTTTCGCCGGGCACAGACCGCTGCCGTGCTCTCCAAGCCGGATCCGCGCGGCCCTTGAAGCGATCGCGCGTCGGCATCGTGGGTGCCGGTCAACTGGGGCGCATGCTGGCCCTGGCCGGATATCCCTTGGGAATAAGCTGCGTTTTTCTCGACCGCAGCGCCTCATCGCCGGCCGCTCAAGTCGCGCCGATACTGACCGGCGACCTCGAGGATGCGGCCCAGCTTGCTGCATTGGCCGCGTGCAGCGATGTCCTTACCTTTGATTGGGAAAATATCTCAGGGAAAGCGCTTGCGCCCCTGGAAAGACTCACGCAGGTTCGCCCGCCCCGGGCGGCGCTCGAAGTGTCCCAGGATCGCATGGCGGAGAAAGCGCTGTTTTCAAAGCTGCGCATCCCGGTTGCCGCACATGCCGGGATCGACAGCAAGCTCGAGCTGGTGCGCACGATTCGCAAGCTGGGTCTTCCCGGCGTGCTCAAGACCCGGCGCCTGGGATATGACGGCAAGGGGCAATTCGTTTTGCGCGACCTGGCCCAGATCGACGAGGCCTGGGCCGCGATCGGCGGCTCAGGGTTGATCTACGAGAAATTTCAGCAGTTTTCGCGCGAAGTATCCATCGTGGGCGCGCGTTCCGCGGCGGGTCACACCGTGTTCTATCCGCTGTCGGCCAACACTCATGGCGGCGGTATCCTGCGCTACAGCATTGCACCATTTGCAAATCCGGCCCTCGAGCGCCGGGCTCGAATCTATTTGAAACGGGTGATGAGCGCACTCGCCTATGTCGGTGTCCTCACCATCGAGTTTTTCGTGGTCAAGGGGCGATTGATCGCCAACGAAATGGCTCCTCGAGTCCACAATTCCGGACATTGGACCATCGAAGGCTGCGTGACCAGCCAGTTCGAAAACCATCTGCGCGCGATTTGCGACCTGCCCCTCGGCAGCACGCGTGCTCTCGGGCACACGGCCATGATCAATTTCCTCGGAAGCATGCCGGACCGCGAACGGCTATTGGCCGTCGATGGCCTGGCGTTCCACGATTATGGAAAGGAACCGCGCCTGGGTCGCAAGCTGGGACACTGCACCATCCTCAAAAGCCGTGCTCGGGAGCGCGATTCGGCTCTCGCGGATGCCTTAAAATCGATCGAATGGACCTGAAGCGGTCATACACGGACAGCCAATGCCGTAGAGTGCCTTAGTCATGTATTTAGAACTATTCAAACTGCATGAATTGCCGTTCCGCTTGAGCCCGGATCCGCAGTTCCTATTCTTGAGCAAGCAGCATGCACGCGCCAAAGCGTACATGGAATCGACGATTTGGTTTACCGACGGTTTCGTCGTGATCACTGGCGAAATCGGCGCCGGCAAGACCACGTTGATCGAAACGTTCTTGCACGAATTACAAACCGATGCGGTGGTGGCGCAAATCAACCAGACCCAGCTGTCGCCGACGGCGTTTCTGCAAACCGTGCTGGTGCAGTTCGGTTTTTCGCCCTTCAGCATGAAGAAGCCGGAGGTTTTGGCGACGCTGAACCAATTCCTGGTGGAACAGCACGTCAGCGGGCGCAAGGTGTTGCTGATCATCGACGAGGCGCAAAACTTGAGTCACCGCGTGCTCGAAGAAGTGCGCATGTTGTCGGGCATCGAGACCACCAAGGAGAAGGCTCTGCGCATCATTCTCGCAGGGCAACCCGAACTCAATGAGAAGCTCAATTCGCCTGAGCTGGTCCAACTCGCGCAACGCGTGCGCCTGCGATTTCATCTGACCGCCCTCACGAAGGAAGAGACCACCGCGTACATCGATCATCGTCTCGAGGTCGCCGGCTCCCAGGGGCGGCGTATATTCGCGGAGGGTACGTACGCGACGATCTACAAATACACGGGCGGCGTTCCCCGCCTGATCAACACCCTGTGCGATACCTGCCTGATGGCTGCCTTCGGTCGAGACCAGGACACGGTGACTGCGGAAGATCTCGACGCCGCGATTCAAGAGCTGCAATGGACCGAATTCTCGGTCGGCACCAACCGCATGCGCATTCCCGTTATGGATCAGACTCTGCCGTCCAACCCCGGCGTCGGCCATACGGTCGGGCGAATATTGCTGGCGAGCGAAGGCAAAACCGTGGTGGAGCGCGAACTCAAGCCGGGCCGGCTGGTGATCGGTCGAACGGCGGACAACGATTTACAAATCGACAGCAAATTCATCAGCCGCCATCACTGCCAGATCGTGACGCAAGCGGACTCCTGCCTGATCGAGGATCTCAATAGCACCAACGGCATATACGTCCAATCCAAACGCGTTCGACGCTACAACTTGAACGACGGCGACGTGGTGCAGGTGGGTCAACACGAGATCATGTACATCGACGAACGCGCGCCGCGCATGCGCGGCCTCGGCGATACGGCCGAAACCGAGTTTCCTGAAAAGCCCCGAGCCGACTAATCTGCCGCCCGGCAGCGTACTAGTTCTGCCGCCTGGCGGCGTAGTACTAGCCGTGCAGCGTAGACGGTAAGTCGATGGTCTCGCCGGAGTATTCGCGGCTCAACTCCCGATAATCCTGGCGTCGCAGCAGCACCGTCAACGCGGCAATTTCCACGACGATGCCGATGACGAAGGCTACGACGGCGCGCGGGCCTTCCGGGTCAAGATAGAAAAGAAATATCGCCAGTGCGCCGATTGCCATATAGAGATAGGGCAGGCTTTCATAAACAGGCCGAGTCAAGCGCATGGGTATCACCTCCATGCGCCATGTTAATGCCGAGCCGGGGCCTAAATCCGCCCGATTTGACTTAAAATCCGTCAAAACTCCGCCCGGCCATCCGCCCCCCCAAAGCGGGGTGCCGGGGACCGAAGCGTCCCCGCGAACCGAAGCGGGATACCGGGGGACCGGCGCCGACGAGGCAGTCGCCGGTCGCCTGCCGACAGGCTAGTCCTTGCCGACCAACAACTCCGAAATGCGCGACAGCCAGGAGTTGCGCCAGCCTTCGACATGCAGTTGTTCGTTGGGTTTAGGAGCGCGCTTGGACTCCGACAGCAGATCCTTGGGCAGATCGATCTGAAACGTGCCCGTCATTGAATTGTCGATCATGGAAACTCCGTCGTTGAGTCGTTGATACCGTGACTTCAGCGTACCGAGT
>DASYFQ010000323.1:0-5932 GCA_036498345.1 Steroidobacteraceae bacterium | reverse complement strand
GTCGATACGGTCGACAACAGCGCCACGCACACCGCCTCGACCAGGATGCCGGCGATCAGCAGCCGCGCCGCCCCGAAGCGCTTGATCGCCGCGCCGCCGAGCAGGATCAACGGTGCACTCAACCAGAACGCGGTCACGAGTCCGCTGGTCGCGGCGCGGCTCCAGTGAAACTCCGCGGTCAGCGGCGGGACCAGCAGCACGAAGCAATACAGGCCGCCGCCATAGACCATGAAACCGGCCATGAACAGTGCGGCGAGGACTTTGCGGCCGTGATAGATGGGCACGGCTCGCATCGTACAGAGTTGCGGTGAATGTTTGGGCCAATCGGCGCCGTCGTGCGATCATCGATCGCCCCGGGCCCGTGAAACCAAGCGGCGATGTGCGATTCGAGAGAGATCTTCCAATGCTGAGAGCGCTGCGTGTGAACGGCGATCGATTGTGGTCGCGGCTGATGCAGATGGCGGAAATCGGTGCGACACCCCATGGCGGCTGCAACCGGCAGGCGCTGACCGATGCCGATATGGCGGGACGCGGGCTGCTGTCGCGCTGGGCGCAGGAAGCGGGTTGTCGCGTGCGAGTCGATGGGGTGGGAAACCTGTTCGTCCGGCGTCCCGGACGTGACGACACCCTGCCGGTGGTCATGACCGGCAGTCATCTCGACACTCAGCCGACAGGCGGCAAATTCGACGGCGTCTACGGGGTGCTGGCCGGGCTCGAGGTAATCGAGACTCTCAACGACCACGAAATGACGACGGTGCATCCGATTGAACTGTCGGTGTGGTGCAACGAGGAGGGCAGCCGCTTTCCGATGGCGATGATGGGCTCTGCGGTATGGTCCGGGCGTCTGGCGCTCGACACGGCGCACGGTTTGACCGACCGCGATGGGATCAGCGTGCGCCACGAATTGCAGCGCGCGGGCATTGCGACCGACGGTCCGCTCTCGCGCCAGGCGGTGAAGGCCTCCTTTGAAGTGCACATCGAGCAGGGGCCGGTGCTCGAACAGCAGGCCAAGACCATCGGCGTGGTGACGGGTGTACAGCACATGAGCCGGCACGAGATCATCGTCGAGGGCCAGGAGGCGCATGCCGGACCCACGCCCATGGACATGCGGCGCGACCCCATCCGGGTGCTGGCGGACTTGTTGCCGGCGCTGTATGCGGCGACCGCGCAGCGCGGCCGGGACGCACGCCTCACGGTCGGCTTCATCGAGACATTGCCCGGGTCGCCGAATACCGTACCGGGGCGCCTGCGTTTCACGGTGGACATACGCCATCCGGATGCGCAGCAATACCGGAGTTTGCGGGAGGAAGTGAACCGGCTGACGCAGGCCGCGCTCGGCCGGCACGCGCTCGCGGGCAATATCCGCTGTGTGTGGGAGGCACCGGGTGTCAGCTTCGATCCGGCGTCGGTTGCCGCGGTGCGCAGCGCAGCAGCCGGGCTCGGCTTCCATTCCTTGGAGATGGTCAGCGGCGCCGGTCACGATTCCTGCAACGTGTCCGCCGTCGTGCCTACCGCGATGGTGTTCGTTCCTTGCGCGGGTGGGCTGAGTCACAACGAGGCGGAAAGCGCGCTGCCCGGCGATTTGGAGGCCGGAGCCAATGTGCTGCTGCACGCCATGCTGTCGATGGCGACGGGCGTGACGCCGGCGACGATCCCGCAACCACGGTAACCACTCCATAGCCATGGCAACGAAGAAAGCGCTCACCCGCGCCGCAAAGCCGCCGGCGCGCAGGCAGCGCCCGGCGGCAAGCGCCGCGCCGCAGAAAAGCGATCCGCTCTACAACCAGTCGGTTGAAAAAGCGCTGGCCATCCTCGAGGCCTTCGGAGACAAGGGACGGGCGCTCAATCTGGCCGAGATCGCCGTCGCGACCGCCATGACCAAGAGCTCGGCCCAGCGCTGCACTCACACGCTGGAGCGGCTGGGCTACTTGCACCGCGACCTCCAGCTCAAGCGCTGGGTGTTGTCGCCGCGCTCGTTGAGCATCGCCAACGCCTACCTCACGGGTCATCCGCTTCTCGAGCAGACCACGACTCATCTGGTCGATCTGAATCAGGCCACCGGCGAATCGGTCAGCCTGTCCGAGCCGGACGACACCGACATGGTGTACATCGCGCGTTTTCCCAGCCGCAAACGCTTCTTCATTCACATGCCGGTGGGGCACCGCTTGCCGATGTACTGCACCGCGGCGGGACGCGCTTACCTGTCGGCGCTGCCGCAGGCCGAGGCGCATCTAATCCTGCGCCGCTCGGTGATTCGCAAGTTCACCCCCATGACCACGACCGATCCGGACCGCCTGCTCGCGCTAATCGACGCGGCACGCAAGGCAGGCTACGCATGGGGCGACCAGGAAGCGTATCGCGGCGACCTGACCATCGGTGCGGCCATCCTGGGCGATGACGGGCGGCCGATTGCGGCGGTGAATATCTCGGGCCCGACCAGCCGCTGGACCATGGACGAACTGCGCAGCAAGATGTCCTCCGTGCTGCTCGAGACCGCGCGAGCGGCGTCGAGCGGCATCGCTTCCCGCCTGAACGGACGCTGATTCCATTCCGTTTGACGGACCGCCCAGCCTCCCCTACAGTGATTAATAATCGATACCGATGTATCGATTATCGATACATATAAAAACGGGAGACTACGATGCGTTCCATACTCTTGAGCCTCGCAGGTCTGGCGCTGCTGAGCGCGGGAGCGGCGCGCTTCGTTCATGCCGCCGATGCGGCCGCACAGCCCGACGATGCCTTGGCCGAAGTGATCGTGACCGCGGAGCGCCGCAGCGAGAGGGCCCAGGATGTCCCGGTGGCCATTACCGCGATCTCGGCGGCGGACATGACGGAGCGCGGTGTACGGCAGGCAAGCGACATCGCGTCGGCCGTGCCGAACCTGATCGTGAGTTCCGCCTACGGCGACGAGGCGCAACCGAGCTTCGCTCTTCGCGGAGTCACGACGGACGACTTCAGCGAAAATCAAAGCAGCCCGATCGCCATGTACGTGGACGAGGTCTACAAGAGCGTGGGGGCGTTGCAGGCGCTGCAAGCGTACGACCTCGATCGGGTCGAAGTGCTGCGCGGTCCGCAGGGCACCCTGTACGGCAAGAACGCGACCGGCGGTGCAATCAGCTTCTATTCCAAGAATCCCGATCTCTCGCGGTACGACGGCTATGCCACGCTCGGCGTCGGTAACTACGATGCGCACAACGTGCGAGCCGCGGTGGGCGGTCCCATCATCGACGGCGTGCTCGGCTGGCGCGCGGCCGTGCTCTATGAAGAACGCAAGGGCTGGGTGGACAGCATCGTTCCGGGAGTCAGACCATTGAACGGCGTCAACGCGCTGGCCGGAAGATTCTCCTTGCTCTTCAAGCCGAGCGACGAATTTTCCGCGTTGCTGAAATTCTCGGCGAGCCGGTCGGGCGGCACGCCTTACGGCGCGCACGCGCTCAACAACGATCCGAACGTTACCGGCTTTTCCGGCAATATCGGCTGGTTTCAAAACGGCGCCAAGTACGCGATCGATAAAGATATCCGCAACGACAGCGCATCGCTGAAGCTCGAATGGGAATTCGCGCCGCATCTCACGCTGACCTCGGTGACCGGATTCGACTACGGCCGCTGGTACGAGAAGAGCGATGACGGCGGGCTGCCGGCGTATGTCGACGATCCGAACACGTATTTCTCCAGCGTCAATTCGTTCTCGCAGGAGATACGAATTTCGTCGCACGACACGGGGCCGTTGAACTGGCTGGGCGGCGCCTACTACGGCCGCGACGACGTGCACGCCACCGTTCAGTTTCACTTCTTCGACGGGTTCCCCGGCTCGTTTTTCCTGCCGTCCGGGCAGCAACTGTACGGATTCGACGAATACAACAATTTCGATCAGATCCGCGAGACCAAGGCGGCTTTCTTCAACGCGACGTTCGCGGTTACGCCGACGGTGACGTTCCGCGCCGGCGTGCGCTACACCAAGGATGACCTATCGGTCCATAATTTCTACGCGCTCGAAGGCGGTTTGCCCGCTGCGCCGACGACGCTGCTGCCCGACGACACGACGACGCTGTGGACCCAAACCATCGGCGCCGTCGCCCCGACCTATTCGCAGTTTCAGACCGGGTTGCAGGCGCAGGGAGCCGTCCATCCCGAACTCAGCCAATCGAACAGCAACGTCAGCGCCAAGGCGGGCGTCGATTGGAAGCCGACCGATGATGTGTTGACCTACTTCAGTTTCAGTCAGGGATATCGGGGCGCCGCGTTCAACGGGCAAGCCTACAACCTGGCGGAGGAACTGACCTTTGCAAAACCCGAAAAGCTCAATTCGTACGAGATCGGCGTGAAGTCCGAGTGGTGGGAGCATAGGGCAGTGCTCAACGCCGCCGTGTTTCACTACGATTATCGGAATCAGCAGTTTCTCGATACCTTTGCACTCAGCAACGGCGGCGGCACCGGTTTTCATACCGTCAATGCGCCCAAGTCGCGGGTCGACGGAGCGGAAGTCGAGTTTCGTGCCAAGGCCACGAGCGATTTGTCCTTGGGGGCCAGCATCGGCCTACTGCAATCGAAGTATATCGACCTGTTTCTGCACGGCGCTTCACGCGACGGCAATCGGCTGATCGGCGCGCCCGATTTCAACGCCGGGGCCAATGCGGATTGGCGCTTCGCCAGGCTCGCGATCGGCGATTTGCACTTGGAATTCAACGGCAATTATTACTCCAAGCAATATTATGATGCGTTGAATACCGAGCGGACGTCACAAGCCGGGTACGCCATCGTGAACGGCCGAATCGCCATGATTCATTCCGTGGATCATCAGTACGAGGTCGCCGTCTGGGGCAAGAATCTTGCGAACAAACAATATCTGGTCTACGGCCTGCCGCAAAAGCTGCCGGCCGACGGCGGTCTGGGCTTCGACTATGCGTTGGTGGGAGAGCCGCGCACCTATGGGCTCGAAGTGACCGCGAGGTTCTGACGTGAACGCTCGGGGCGGCCGGTCGCTGTGGTCGGCGACGGCCCCGCCTATCGATGAGTTTGCGCGCCTGGCCGCAACGCTGCGCGCCGAGGTCGCCGTCATCGGGGCGGGCTACACCGGCCTCTCGGCAGCGCTGCACTTGGGCGAGGCGGGCCGTGACGTGGTCGTGCTCGACGGCATGGACGTGGGCGACGGCGCGTCCGGGCGCAACGGCGGGCAGGTCATCCCCGGCCTCAAGTACGATCCTGAGACCCTCGAAGACCTGTTTGGCGGCGACTTGGGCGCGAAACTGGTGGCGACGGTCGGCGCAGGGCCGGATCGGGTGTTCGAACTCATTCGCAGGCATGGAATCGCCTGCGACGCGGTGCGCAGCGGGTGGTTGCAACTCGCCACGTCCGACCGCGCGCTCGGGCCGATCGCCACGCGGGTACGCCAATGGCGCGCGCGCGATGCCGCGGTCGAGATGCTGAGCGAAGCAGACGCTGCGCGCCTCACCGGCTCGCAGCGCTACTACGGCGGTTTGATCGATCGGCGCGGCGGAACCGTGCAGCCGCTGGCGTACGCGCGCGGACTTGCCCGGGCAGCGCAGCGCGCCGGCGTCCGGCTCTTCACGCACAGTGCCGCGACGCGTATCGAGCGCGCCGGGGGCGAATGGCGCATACATACCGCCGGCGGCAGCGTGTCGTGCCGGCAAGTGGTTTTTGCGACCAATGCCTACTCCGATCAAGTCGTCGAGCCGCTGCAGCGAACCGTCGTTGCCGTCCCGTCCTTGCAGGTGGCCACCGCGCCGCTGCCGCCGGACCTGCGCCGTTCGATTCTTCCCGAAGGACAGTCCGTGTCGGATACCTGGCGCCTGCTGCGGTACTTCCGATTGGATGCGCAAGGCCGGCTGATCATGGGTTCGCGGGGCGTATTCGGCGATGTGCCGCCGGCCCGGGCGGCTCGCCTTCACTATCGCGCGGTCCGGGAGAT
>DASYFQ010000322.1:0-11012 GCA_036498345.1 Steroidobacteraceae bacterium | reverse complement strand
CAGCACGACCGGTGAACCCGGCTGCAAGTCCTTCGGCGCGGTGATGTTGACCAGGTGCACGGCCTGCTTGGCGTAGCCGTAATTCACCAGGGGAGGAATCTCGAAGCGGTGGGGCGTGGTCCAGACGATGGCGCCCGCCGTGAAACCCGGCGGCAGCTTCCATGCAAGCTTCGTGGCCTCGCCGGAGTCGCCGGGATTGCGCCAGTAGGTATGCCACCCGTCGCGAATGTTCAGTTCCAACGCGACCCAAAACGACTGGCCGGGGGCGATCGTGCCGACCTCGCTGACCAGCCGTGCCTTCACATTATCCGTGGCGACGACATTCCCGGAGAGCGCGAAGGCCGCCGGAGATGCCAGCAACAGGCCCAACAACCAATATTTCACCGTGCGCATATCCGTATGTTACCCAATAAAGCCAGGCAAAACCCTTAAGCGAGCAGCGGCCTGTGGCGCATCTCACAGTATCTGCGGCCATACCGCTTCGCCGGCGCTTGCGATAAGGTAGGCGCCCCCTCAACGATACCGGCCATGCAAGAAAACTACGTAGACCGCATCCTCAAGGCAAAGGTGTACGACGTCGCCGTCGAGACGTCCCTGGAAGCCGCACCGCGGTTGTCGCGGCGCCTCGACAACCGCGTCTGGTTCAAACGAGAAGACCTTCAGCCGGTCTTTTCGTTCAAAATTCGCGGCGCGTACAACAAGATTGCGCAATTGTCCGCGATCAGCGCGCAGCGCGGCGTCATCTGCGCTTCGGCCGGCAACCATGCTCAGGGGGTGGCACTGGGCGCCCGCACGCGGGGCATTCCGGCCGTCATCGTCATGCCGCTGACCACGCCGGAAATCAAAGTGCAGGCGGTACTCGATCTGGGCGGTGAAATCGTATTGCACGGCGATGACTATGATCAAGCCTACGAGCACGCGATCGAACTCGGCCGGGATCGCGGGCTGGTGTTCGTGCACCCCTTCGACGACCCTGATGTGATCGCCGGGCAAGGCACTATCGCCATGGAGATCCTGCGTCAACGGCACGGCGAAGACATCGACGCGATTTTCGTTCCCGTGGGCGGCGGCGGTCTGATAGCCGGAATCGGCGCCTATGCAAAATCGCTGTATCCACGCATCAAGATCATCGGCGTGGAGCCGGAAGATGCGGCCGGAATGTACGAGTCGCTGCGGGCCGGGAAACGCGTCACCCTCGATCGGGTGGGCATGTTCGCCGATGGGGTTGCGGTGCGCCGCGTGGGCGAAGAAACCTTTCGCCTCGCCCGTCAATATGTGGATGAAATCATCCTGGTGACCACCGATCAGATCTGTGCCGCAATTCAAGACATTTTCCAGGATACGCGCTCCATTGCCGAGGCAGCCGGCGCCCTGGCGGTTGCGGGGATCAAGAAATACGTGGCGCGTGAAAACTGCACGGCGCGCACGCTCATCGCGATCAACGGCGGCGCCAACATGAACTTCGACCGCCTGCGGTATGTGGCCGAGCGCGCGGACCTGGGCGCGCAGCGCGAGGCACTGTTCGCGGTGGAGATGCCGGAGGCACCAGGTTCGTTCCTGCGATTCTGCGAACTGCTGGGTCGGCACAGCGTCACGGAGTTCAGCTATCGATACGGGGATTTGCGAGCAGCGCAGGTATTCGTCAGTCTCGCCCTCACTCAAGGCAGGGCTGAGCGCGACCGACTGCTCCAGACCATCGCGGCCGCGGGCTTCGCCGCGCGCGACATGACCGACAATGAAATGGCCAAATTGCATGTGCGCTATATGGTGGGCGGGCAGGCCCGCGGCCTCACCGATGAGCGCCTGTATCGATTCGAATTTCCGGAGCGTCCGGGGGCGCTGCTCAAGTTTCTGCAGGCCGTCGGAACCAGCTGGAACATCAGCCTGTTTCACTACCGCAATCACGGCTCGGATCATGGGCGCGTTCTTGCCGGCATCCAGGTACCCCAGGAGACGCGGACCGACTTTCTATTGCATCTGAACGAACTGCATTACGCCTACACCGAAGAGACCGATAACCCGGCTTATGAGATTTTTCTCGGCGGCGGCTGAGCGCAACGGCCCACTGCGCGGACAACGTATTCCCGCGGCAACGTTGCGGGCGCCGCTAGTGCGCGGTACTCGCGGTCTTAAGCGGCTCAGGACGCGCAGCCTTGAGCCAATCCTGCGCGCGGCGCACGACGGGATCATCGACGCCTCGAGTCTTCAGCAACACCGGCAGGGCGGCATCGAGCTCTTCGGCCGCTTCGCGCGGCTTGCCGAGGTGCGTCAGAGCATAAGCATGAATGGCGCGAGCCTGCGCCGTCCGGGGGCCCGAAGCCGACGAAGTCGCAGTCCAGATCGCGAGGGATTGGGTGCTCAGCCCCAGAGCTTCGTCGGGTTTGCCGCGATCCACCAAGAGACGCGCGAAATGCATGAGCGCAGACGCGCGATATTGATGATTGGTGGGGAGCGATTTGTCGTATACGGCCAGCGCTTGGCGAAATTCATCCTCAGCCGCAGACAAGTGGCCTTGATCATGCAGCACCATCGCGAGGCTCACGCGGGCGTAGCCGACGTTGTAATGCTCCGGACCGTAGCGCGAGAGCGTCATTGCAAGCGCGCTGCGTAACAGGGGCTCCGCCTCGGCCAGCCGGCCTTCGCGCTGCAGCAGCAGGCCGTAATTCTCGATCGCGTCTGCGGTTTGAGGATCTCCGACGCCGTACGCACGTTCCTTGCGGCGGATCGCATCGTGATAAAGAGTTTCGGCAAGCTTGAGGTTGCCCATGTTCTGTGCGACGACCGCCAAATTATGCAGATGCATCGCCACGCGCGGGTTCTCCTCGCCGAGTACCCGCCGATCCACCTCGAGCGCGCGTTGATAAGTTTGTCTGGCAAGTGCCCACTGCTGCTCGTCCGCATACACCTGCGCGAGATCGTCCAGCAAGGCGGAGATGTCGGTGGCCGGCGCGGCGGCGGATTCCAGAATCTCCAAGCTCCGATTGTAGAGCTGTTGTGCATCGATGAGCCGGTTTTGCCGGTATCTCAGTTGACCCAAGGCCCAGAGAGAACGTCCGAATTCCGGGCTGGCGGCGCCGAAATCGGCTCGCGAAAGCTGAAGTGCTTCCTGCAAGGGCGCCTCCGCGCCGCCAAGGTCACCCGCGTGCCGGCGCGCGCTGGCCAACTCCAAGAGCGTGGCAATACGTGATTTGTCGTGCGACTGCGGCTGGAGAGACAGGGATTCGGCCAATATCGGCAGCGCTTCCTTGTACTGCGCCAGGCTGTCGTACACCGCTCCGACCGTCGACAGCAGCGCTGCCTTGGTCGCGGGCTGGTCTTGCAGTTCCGCTTGCAGACGTTTTGCGGCCGAGTCCAACAGTTCTCGCGCGGTGATCTGGTTGCCCCGATTCTGCTGCGGATCAGACAGCTTGAACAGATTCACCAGGAAGGTCGATACTTCCTCGGCGCGAGTACGCTCGCGGTCGGCCACCGCGCGCTCCTCGGCAGCGCGGTCGCGTTCGGACGCGATCCGCAGCGATTGCATATAAGTCGTCATCGCGAAAGCAACGATCAAGAAAATCATGGTGACACCGGCTGCCACCGGTAACCAATGGCGCCGCACGAATTTTGCGCCCCGATACTGCAAGGTGTCGCGGCGTGCAATGACGGGTTTGCCGTCCAGATAGCGCTGAATGTCGCCGGCCATCTGCTGCGAGGAACTGTAGCGGCGTTCGGGCTCCTTGCGCATCGCCATCAGCACGATATTGTCCAGGTCACCGCCCAGGGTTCGCCGCAATCGATTGGCGGTGGTACTCCGTGCCGCCGCAATGCTGTGGGTTTGCGGCGAATCGTCGGTGTTGACTGCGTGAGCGGGAAGCGGCGGATCCTTCTCGCAGATGGCGCGCTCGATATCTGTGAGGCGCATGGAGGGGATCACGAACGGACTGGTGCCGGTCAGCAATTTATAGAGCAGCACTCCCAAGACATACACGTCGCTCGATGTGGTGATTGCCTGGCCTCGGACCTGTTCGGGACTTGCATGATCCGGGGTCATTACCCGAATGTCGGCGTGGGTGACGGCAACCGTGTGAATGGCTTGACGGTCGTCCAGCACCTTGGCGATCCCGAAATCAAGCAACTTGGGGACGCCGGCCGCCGTCACCAAAATGTTCGAGGGTTTGAGATCACGGTGAACGATGAGGTTCTTGTGGGCGTAATGCACCGCCGCACAAACGGTCTGGAATAGCCGGAGCCGAGCGGCTATATCGAGGCGGTTCGAGTCGCAGTAGGCGTCGATGGGGAGGCCATTGACGTATTCCATGACGATGTAGGCGCCCCCGTCCGGCAGAGAGCCGCCGTCCAACAAATGGGCGATATTGGGATGCTCGAGCTGCGCGAGGATTTGACGCTCGATTTTGAGCCGCGACTGAATTCCGGGCGAGCCGCCATAAACGACTTTGATGGCTACCTGCTGCTCGAATTCGGCGTCCGCACGTTCGGCAAGGAACACCTCTCCCATACCGCCGACACCCAAAGTGCGCAGTACGCGATACTGTCCTATGCGCGTTTCCGTCATGCCCAAAGCATGCACCCCGCCGCGGGTGAACCGCAAACACCGCCGGCTCTTGCGGCGGAGTGCTGCTTGCGTGTATGAAAGCAACGAAACAAGGAGCTAGATTCTATGGCAAACGGACACGACCCCAAAAAGCCGCCGCCTAAGCCGAGCACCGGCACCGGCACGGCGGGAACAGGAGCGGGCACCGGTACCGGCAAGGGGCCGGGCGCGGCGCCCAACAAAGGCACGGGCAAGGGCACTGGTACCGGCACCGGATCGGGCGGTGGCATCACCCCGATGGACGACCACAAGCCGCCGCAAGCGCAGTGGTGGCTGCCGCCGCGGTGGATGGTCTCGCCGGGTGTGTGCTAGGTGCTTTGCCCGGTAGCGGGATGCAGCACTGATTGGATCCGGTGACGGCGTATCGGGCGCTGCGCCAGCCGCGGCACGAGACTCTGCGAGTACGCGGACTCGATATGCATTTGACGCGCTGGGGGCCGGAGCCTTCGGACTCCGTGTCCCCGATTTTTCTGCTCCACGGCTGGCTCGACAGCGGCGAGACGTTTCAGTTCATGGTGGATGCGATGCAGCGGGATTGGCCCCTGGTGGCGCTCGACTGGCGTGGCTTTGGACGCAGTGAGTGGCCGCAACAGGGTTACTGGTTTCCCGACTATCTGGGCGACCTCGACGCGTTGCTGTCGGAGCTATCACCCGCGGCGCCCGCGCGTTTGGTAGGTCACAGCATGGGCGGAAATATCGCTTGCTCGTATGCGGGCATACGGCCGGAACGAGTCCGCTGCGTCATCAATCTAGAGGGGTTCGGACTTGCTCGGACCTCGCCCGCGCAAGCGCCGGCGCGAATGCGCAAGTGGCTGGATCAATTGAGGACCCAACCTGAGCGCAGGGACTACGCGTCGTTCGAGGAACTGGCCGGTATCATCCGATTTCGCTACCCGCGCTTCTCCGCGGCGCAAGCCGCGTTCGTGGCCGCGGCCTGGGGTAAACTCGATGGCGGCGGTCGGGTGCGGCTTGCGGGCGATCCGCGCCATCACTGGGTGAATCCGATACTGTATAAGCGCGATGATACCGAGGCATGTTGGCGCGAATTGCGTGCGCCGCTCTTGATGCTGGTGGGCGAGGCGTCGGACCACTTGGAGAGACTGGGCCCCGACGGCACGACGGCGGCATTTCGCGCGCTATTTCCTCACATCGAAATCGCCCGCGTCTCGGGAGCAGGGCATATGCTTCACATCGAGCGGCCGGAGCTGGTGGCGCCGTTGGTCGAGTCGTTTTTGGATGCTCATTAGAAAGGCTCTGATTCACTGCTCATGAAGACAGCACGCATCATCGGATTTCGGTCGGGCCCGGCGACGCCGCACGTTCCCGCGGGAACGTCGCAATGACCGCTCAGTGGATGACGGGGCGTTTCCGCGCAATCACCCCTGACATCGGTCTTCCGAAAATTACACGACGCATCTACCCGACTCGCTTCGGACAAATGCACTTGCGCAGCAATGACGGCAAGGGCAAGAGTGTGCCGCTGGTCCTCCTGCACATGTCACCGCGCTCCGGTGCCATGTGGGAAATGCTCCAGGAGCGGCTGGAACGGCCGACCTATGCGCCGGATCGACTGGGCTACGGCTTTTCCGATGCGCCGCCTTGGGCCCTGTCGCTCGAGCAATATGCACAGGCCACGGTCGACACGCTCAGGGAGGCGGGCGTCGCAGGCGAGGTCGACCTTTTGGGCATGCACACGGGCTCCTTCGAGGCCGTCGAAGTCGCTCACCAACTCGGTTCGCAAGTGCGGCGAGTCATGGCCGTTGGAATGCCGCTATTTTCGGCTGAGGAACAGCAACGCCAGCTGGAAAAGTACAACGAACAGCCGCTGAGGCCGGCAACCGAGGGGGGCCATGTGCTCGGCGCCTGGCGCGGCGGCTTCGCCTTCCGCCAGCCGCCGTACGATCTGGCCGATGTGCATCGCCGATTTGTGGAACACGTGCTCGCGGCAAATCCCGGCGCGGCGTTTCGCGCCGCCTGCGGTTACCCCATCGAGAAAAAACTCAAGAGTCTAAAAGCAACCTTGACGGTCATTGCCCCGCACGATGACATCATCGAACAAACCCTCCGGGTAAAGCCTCTGCTCAAACCCGGCGCCAATTTCGTCGATCTGCCGGAGTTCGGTCAGGATCCCTTCAACGTCGCCCTCGACCGCATGGTCGCGCTCGTGAACCGCCACCTGCCGCCCTAAGATTTGCAACGCCGCGATGGAAGTTTCCAAAGTGCCGCCGGGTGATGCGTCCACCGCCCGCGCAGCAACTGGGACGGTCTCCGAACAGGGATCACGATCGGCAACTGTTGTTGCGCCGCCGGCGGACCGCGCCGACATCCGGCCGCTCGATATCTCGGGCGCACTGCTAATTTTATTGGCCGAGGTGCGAGCCGGGTTCGATCTACCCGCGGATGCGATCTCGCAGAGCGCGCTCATGCAAAGCCCGGTTCAAGCGGCGCGCGAACTCGCGAATATGTTCCTGCAAGCATTGCCCGAGGACGCCAGCAACACACCGGCCTTTACAGCGGCGCTGGTTCGCGTCGAAGCGGCGGCGCAGGCGAGCATCGAGCGTGCCGTCGGCGTCGTGACCCAATGGCAAGATGTGCCTGCGGCGGTCGTGGATGCGGCGAAGGAAACGCGCGCGCTGTTTCTATCCGCCCTCGGGGACGACGATCAAAACCCGCTATGGTTTCGGCCCGAATGGGTGGGCCTCGCACCCGGATTCCAGCGGTTCCGGCGCCGCCGCCGCAACGCGCGCCGGCGATTGATCGATCCGGATCATTTACCGGCGAGCTTGGACGAGGATGAGGAGTTTCGATGACCGATGGAAACAACGTGACTCTCAACGCGACCGATTTCCGGGGTACCCCACGACCGGGTACCGCGTCGTCAGCCGCAGCACTATGGATTGCCTGCATGTTCACCCAACCAGCCGCCGGTGCCGCGGAAAAAATCGGTACCGTGACTCAGGTCTACGACGGCACGCTGACCTCCGACATTCAAGTGCGTACCTTTCGCAACATCGACCGGCTGTTTCCGGTGCGCACCGTCAAGCATGGGTCCAATGTGCTCGCTCTTCCTCCGGCGCCGAAACCGCTGACCAAAGTCGAGTTCAGGTCGGGCGGAAAGCCCTACGATCTGATCGACTACATGGCGTTGAATCGGGTTACCGCGCTGCTCGTGCTCAAGGATGGGAAAATCGCCTATGAAGATTACGAAATGGGCAATACGGAGAGGACGCGCTGGATGTCCATGTCCATGGTCAAGTCCATTACCTCTTCGTTGATGGGCGCGGCGATCCAGGACGGACACATTCAAAGCATCGACGATCCGGTCACCAAGTACGTCGCGAAACTCGAGGGCAGCGCGTACGCCGGAGTGAGCCTTCGCTACCTGCTGCAAATGGCTTCGGGCGTGAAGTGGGACGAAACCTATACGAACCCTGCGTCGGACCGGCGCCGCATGCTGGAGGCGCAAATTGCACAACACCCCGGCGCCATCCTGGATTTGATGGCCAAGCTGCCGCGAGCGGGAGCACCGGGCACGATCTGGAATTACAGCACGGGCGAGACTTTCGTTGCCGGCGCGGTGGTGCGGGCGGCGGTGGGTCGCCCCCTCGCTCAATATTTGTCCGAGCGAATATGGACCAAGGCCGGCATGGAGTCGGACGCAACTTGGTGGCTGGAATCGCCCGACGGACTGGAAATCGGCGGCAGCGGGCTGAGTGCGACCCTGCGCGATTACGGGCGCTTTGGATTATTCCTCATGAACGGCGGAGTTGCCGGGGGCGAGAGGATTTTGCCGGAGGGCTGGGTCCGGGACGCCGGCAGCAGCAAGGCAATCGGCGGAAAAATCGTCGACTACGGCTACATGATCTGGCCGTTCTCCGCGAGTTCCGGCGCCGCCAACCAAGGGGCATTCCAGGCTCTCGGCATCTATGGTCAGCATATTTACGTGAACCCCAGGGAGCAAGTCGTGATCGTCGTCTGGGGCGCCCTGCCCAAACCCACGGGCAAGGAAGCCATTGCGGACGAGGACTTTTTCGCGGCTGCGACGGCGGCGCTGCGGTGACGGCGCGCGTTCGACACTTCAACGCCCTTGCGGTTCTTGCGCTGTTCTTCGTGTGCTCGATCGGCAGCGCATGGGCCCGTCATCGCGGTCATGCGAATGCTGGTGAACCGGGCGACTTCGCGTACTACGTATTGTCGCTGTCTTGGTCGCCGGCGTTCTGTCTATCGTCGCCGGGCGCCGCAGAATGCAATGGGCCTCGGCGCTACGGGTTCATCGTGCATGGGCTGTGGCCGCAATTCGAACGAGGTTGGCCCGAACATTGCGATGTACACCGCCCGGTGCCCGACGGCGTGGTGCAGGGCGTTGCGGACTTGATGCCGGCGCGCGCGCTGGTCTACCACGAGTGGTCGGCGCACGGCACCTGCAGCGGCTTGGAGCCGGCCGAGTTCTTTGCGCTGGTGCGCCGCGCCTATACGAGCATCGCGATTCCGCAGGAACTCTCGAGCCCCGCTCAGGCGATCGAACAGCCGCCCGCGGCGATTGCCGGGGCCTTCCTGCGCGCCAATCCACACCTTCCTGCGCAGTCGATCGTGGTCACTTGCGGCGGTCAGGGCGCACCGAGGCTTCGCGAAGTCCGCATCTGCCTCGCCCGCGATCTCGCGCCGCGCGACTGTTCCGCCGATGTCATGCGCGGTGCGTGCCGGGCGCCGCAGGTGATCATCCCGCCGATTCGTTAGCGCGCCCTCATGCGTCCCCGCTTGCATAGTGAGGAGTTGCGTAGTTAGGCTAGGAGCGTGCCCGTCAATGAGGAATCCCATGGATAGACCGCCGTTGCCGCCGTTTACTCCGGAAACGGCCGCACAAAAGGCCCGGATGGCTGAAGATGCATGGAACTCGCGCGATCCCGCTCGTGTCGCACTGGCCTATTCGACGGACAGCCGCTGGCGCAACCGCTCCGAATTCCTGCAAGGCCGCGACGCGATTCAGGCGTTTCTGACGCGTAAGTGGTCGCGCGAGTTCGACTACCGGCTGATCAAGGAGGTCTGGGCTTTTCGGGAGAACCGAATAGCCGTGCGCTTTGCCTACGAGTGGCACGACGACAGCGGTCATTGGTTTCGCAGCTATGGCAACGAAAATTGGGAGTTCGACGAGCACGGGCTGATGAGATTGCGTATCGCCAGCATCAACGATTTGCCGATTGCGGAAGGTGAGCGCAAATATCATTGGCCGCTGGGGCGCCGTCCCGACGGCCACCCGACATTGAGCGAACTCGGCCTGTGAACGGCGCTCGGAGTCACCCTCTCTCTTGAGTTCCCGAGGCGCCGTCGGCGGATTCGCGGTATTCGTCAATCGCGACTTCTCGCTATTTTTCTGCGCGAGGTTTTGCTCCTCCATCGCCGCACAGATGATCATCATGGCCGTGGGCTGGCAGGTGTATCACATCACGGGCCGCGTGCTCGATCTGGGGCTCATCGGCCTGTCCCAGTTCCTGCCGTTTCTATTGCTGGTGCTGTTCGCGGGGCATGTTGCCGACCAATTCGATCGACGGCTCATCATCCTGGTGTGTCTGTGCGCGTATGGGACTTGCGCGTTCCTGCTGCTGGCTTTTGCACTCGCCAAGCTCAGCAGCACTCTACCCATTTTTGCCGTGCTGGTTGTGCTAGGAATCGCGCGTGCATTTCAAGTGCCGGCGACGCAGTCGTTCGTTCCCACGATAGTTCCGGCGGCGATACTGCGCAACGCGCTGGCCGTCAACTCGTCGGCCAACCAGGTAGCAACCATCGCCGGGCCGAGCGCGGGCGGCATCTTGTACGTACTGTCCGACCCGACCTTCGGACGCTTCAGCGGCGCAGAAAGGGTGTACGGAGTGGCCGCGATCTTGCTGCTGGTAGCCATCATCATGGTTGCCCTGATTCGAAAGCGGCGGATGCCGGGGATTCGCTCCGCAGCGTCATGGGCAAGTCTTCTCGAGGGACTACGCTTCGTCTGGTATCGCAAAAACGTGTTGGGAGCCATTTCGCTGGACCTTTTTGCGGTATTGTTCGGCGGGGCCACGGCCCTGCTGCCGGCCTTCACCCGAGATGTGCTGCATGCTGGGCCCGATGTCTTCGGTTACTTGCGCGCGGCGCCCGGCATCGGCGCAGGCGTCACCGCCCTGTGGCTCGCTTTTCGGCCGGTCTCACGGCGCGTGGGGGCGACCATGTTTGTGGGCGTCGCAGCATTCGGTGTAGCGACCGTCGTGTTTGGATTGACTCATATGTTCTGGGTGGCCATGGCGGCGCTGGTCATACTGGGCGTCGGCGACATGATCAGCGTGTTCGTCCGCTCCTTGCTCGTGCAACTGAATACGCCGGATGAGATTCGCGGGCGCGTCAGCGCCGTGAATTCCGTGTTCATCGGCGCGTCGAACGAACTGGG
>DASYFQ010000321.1:0-8462 GCA_036498345.1 Steroidobacteraceae bacterium | reverse complement strand
AACATAAGGGGCGAAGCGGCCCGTCTCGGGGTTTTTTGCGAAGACGATCGGATATTGCGTCGCGGCTTTGCGAAATTCGCCCGCCACGATGGGTATCAGATGCTGCCTGGCGGCGGACGCCTCGGCCAGGGCGGGATTGATCTTCAGTTCGGAATGTTCCGCGCGCGATAGCTCGACTAGGTGCATGTTGATTGATCCCGGCTAGGGTCTAGATCCTCTGCAAGCCAAATTCTCTTATCTTGCCGATGAGATTGCGATTGTTCGGAAGCGTTTTCGTCCATTTGATCTTCAAGCTCTCATTGCGCGCAAAAGCCTGCTCGACGGCGCTTCCATGACGTTTCGGCTCCCGATCCGACGTATCCATTCTGAAGCCCATGCCAAAAAGGACATATTGATAACTCGCCGCGGGAAACATTTCGGCGTTGCTCGTAAAGTCCTGATCGCCGGGCGCTCGATAGCGCCAGAGTTCCATTTGCTCTTTCAGGCTATCGGGAATGCTGGCGGGATCGCGGTTATCGATCCAGAAGCGCGAGTCCTCGCGCTTGCTGAGGATGTAGTGAAGCTTGAGGAAATCGATGATCCGCTCCCAGCGGTATTGCGTCGTCTGGTTGAAACGTTTTGCGATAATATCCATGCTCTCCCGCGACGAAGGCAGCATGGCGCCGATCATTTCCGCGGATAGCTCGATCAGCACCAGGGCGGATGCCTCGAGGGGCTCCAGGAAGCCGCCGGCGAGACCGACGGCCACACAATTGCCCTTCCAGAATGTCCGGCGGTGCCCGGCATTGATCTTGATTTCCCTGGGTTGCAGCGATCGGTGTTTCTCGCCGATGTACGCTTGCAGTTCCCCGAGAGCGGCATCGGCGGTAGTATGACCGCTCGAAAATACATAGCCCACGCCCCGGCGGCTCTGTAGCCCAATGTCCCAGATCCAACCGTGCTTCTGCGCGGTCGATACCGTATGCGGAACGATATCGCTGTCCTCGGCATCGTATGGGACTTGCACGGCCAAGGCGCGATCGATGAACAGTACGTCGCTGCAATCAACGAAGGGGACACCCATGGTTTCGCCCAGTAGCAGCGATCTGAACCCTGAGCAGTCGATGAAGAGGTCGCCATCGAGCCGTCCCGACTTGCTCGTCTCCAGGTAGGCGATGTCACCCGCCTCGCTTCTAACCACCCTCGTCACGTCGTCGACGACATGATGGACGCCGAGCCGCTTGACGCAATGATCGCGAATGAACGGTGCGAAGCGCCCCGCGTCCAGATGATAGGCATAATTGGCGATCCCGGCATATTCGGGAGAAGTGATGAGTTTAGGCGCGAGCCCCAATTCGCATACCGCCTCTTGGTAACTGACCGCATTGGAGAAAGAAGGAGCGTCTTGGCGTCCTTGCGCATAGTCCATCCAGGCGGACGCCAGGTCCAGACTCGGAAAACCTTCGGGCAGCACCAGCGGATGATAATAAAAGTCCGAGGGGTCACCGGTTACCCAGCCCGCAAACTTGGCCCCTTGCTTGAACGAGGTATTGCATTCGCGGAAAAAATCGGTTTCCGAAACGCCCATCTTTTTCAGCGTCGTACGCATGGTCGGCCAGGTGCCTTCGCCGACGCCGATCGTGCCGATCGTATCGCTTTCTACCAACGTGATCCTGACGCCCTGTCCGTCTTCCGGGCGGTGACGCGCGGCGATGATCCCGGCGGTGAGCCATCCGGCGGTGCCTCCGCCGACGATGCATATCGATCGAATCACATGCGCCATAACTGACTTCCCCCCGGCCAATTCGTTGCCAACCTCGATTCGTCAATCAGGGTGCGGCCGACGAGGAGATCGTAACGCCAATCGCGCGGAAACGAGAATCGAATTGCCGGGGACCATGACTCAGTCCCCGGCAGCCCATGCAACCGCTCAAAAGCTCGCGCGAAAGCCCACCTTGAACCTAGTCCCGCTATCCTCGGCAGACATGAACTGGTTCTGATAGTAGGCGTATTTCAGTACCAGGGTATTGGTAAGGTTGACGCCTTCGGCGAAGACCGCGAAATTTTTGTTGATATGATAGGTCGCGCTCGCATCCAACTGGTAACGGGCTCGGACCTGCGTTACGGCCTGACCGGCGCCGTTCAGCGGAGGCGGCGAGAGGTACTGCAAGAAGTGATCGCGCCAGTTGACCGCCGTTCGAGCCTCAAACGACCCCTTATCGTAGAACAGCACGGCATTGGCCGAGTTGGATAGGCCGGTAACCGCGAACTTGTTGGTGAGATCGCTCGTGCTCAGCTTCTTGTCGCTATTCGCCAGCGTACCGTTGAGTTGGACGCCAAACCCGGTCTCTCCAAAGGATTGCTGAATCGCCATTTCCTCCCCGGTGACGACCGCAGTTGGCCCATTCTGGGGAGCCGTAATGGAAAACTGCGCG
Source organism: Steroidobacteraceae bacterium (assembly GCA_036498345.1). Taxonomy (GTDB): domain Bacteria; phylum Pseudomonadota; class Gammaproteobacteria; order Steroidobacterales; family Steroidobacteraceae; genus Bog-1198. Next base: position 6,048 of record DASYFQ010000321.1, on the reverse strand, counting down.
GGCAATCCCGTAGCCGGATCGAGCAGCGGCGTTTTGGCATTATTGTTGACCGAACCCGTAGATTGATTCAGGACGATGAAATTACTGACGTTTTTGTAGAACAAACCGAGAGAGACGTAGTTTGATCTGTCGTAGTAATACTCGACCGAGAGATCCAGATTGTTGGAACGGAAAGGCTTCAATTGAGGATTTCCGCTGGAAGCGGCAAAATTTCCCGGCCGCAATGTCGCCAGTGTCGTTACCGGGGAAAGCTGCTCGAGCGTCGGGCGCGTCATCGTCTCCGAAGCGGCAAATCGCGCTACCAAGCCATCGGTCACATCCCACCTGAATGTCATAGCCGGCAGAATATCCGTATAGTGGCTCGAGGAGCCGATCGTGCTCGTACCGGCCGTCGTAACGCCATATTGCGTAGCGTCGTTGGCCAGCCTCGTCAGCGCAACGAACTGCGTCGCCAAACCGCTGATATCCGCGTGGGTATCTTCGACGCGCACGCCGACCACGGTGGTGAACTTCCTTCCCGCTAGATTCCCCACGAACTGCGCATCCAAATAGCCGCCAAATACTCGTTCGATGACCACCGAATCGTTCACTCTGGGCGGAGCGAAGGTGAACGCGGGGTTGATCAGGCGCTGTTGAGCGGTGATCGCGTTGAATAATTGCTGGGCGTCGAATGTGAGCCACTGCGTCGGCAGACGGTTCGCGCCGCTTAACCCGGAGAGGAAATCGCTACCCGCGTTGAACACGCCGATCGGAAAACCCGGCGGCGACGGATTATTGTAGCCACAGGTCGTGCAGCCGCTACCGCCATCGTTCGAATACAGCGCCGTATCCTTCTTGTCTCGCGAAAAAAAGCCGCCCCAGTGGAGATTGGTCAAGCCTTCGGTCAAGCTGTCGCCTTTGTAGGTGAAATCGGCGTGCAACTGACCCACCGAATCATTGACACCGTAGCCTCGGAGCAGCATGACGTGTTGGAAAACCGGGTGGGTACCACCCACGACACCGTTGGTGTCGATAAAACCGGTCGTGTAGGGTAGAACTGCTCCGTCCGACCGAAATTGAATGGTCTGATTGGGAATGCCGAGCAAGGTCAGTTCGCTCTCTCGTCCACCGTTCGGGTCTTCGTGCGCGAGAGAATAGCTGCCGTCAAGGCTCAGATTCACGCGATCCGAAATGTTCCAGTCCGCGTTGAGACCGGTAGCCACCAGATCGGTCTTCTTATCGTATTTCTTGTCGTGGAAATCGGTCGCCTGGCCGACCGACTGCGTCATATCGATCACCGTTCCATTCGCATCGGTCACGACGTTACTCAGATTGGTCGGGGTAAACCAGTGCCCATACGACCGGGTGTCATCCGTGTTCGTAAACTTGGAATACAGCGTGTCGGACGTCAGGGTCAGATTATCGCTTGGCTTGTATTGCAGGACGACAGTACCGCCGATACGCTCGCGAGTCTCGAACTGCTCCTGGCTGCCGAAATCTTGGGGAACGAACAGATTCCCCTGCGGGTTGCTCGCGGTTTTTGCCACCCCGGCGCCGCCGTTGATCACCGAAGTGGGAGTGCCGCCGTTGACGATCCAGCCATCCGTCGTTGCCGCCTTGAGCTCGTCTTTGCGCTTTTGATAGCTGCCCGAAAACAGCGCGCCGAGCCGTCCGTCGGCGAACAAGTCGCTGATGAGGAACGAGGCGTCGGGCGCAGACTTCCCCGAATTCTGGTCATGATTCATATCGGCCGAACCGGAAAACTTGAAGCCGGAATAATCGAACGGTCGAGCCGTCTTGATGTTGACGGTCGAACCGACCCCCCCGGACTGCAGGCGTGCCGTCGATGACTTGTAAACCTCTACTCCGGAAACCAGTTCGGATGCCAGGGTGTCGAACGAAAAAGCCCGCCCGCTGGCTTGGCTGGGATCGGTGGGTGTGGCGATTTGCCGGCCATTGACCAATACCGTGTTGAACTCCGGCCCAAACCCGCGAACCGTGATGAATTCCCCTTCCCCGCCGGAGCGGTCAATGGAAACGCCGGTGATGCGCTGGAGCGACTCCGCCAGATTCGTGTCGGGCAGCTTGCCGATATCCTCGGGCGCGATTGCATCGACGATTCCCTGCGAATCACGTTTGATCGCGCGCGCGGTGGTCATGCTGGCGCGAATGCCGGTGACGACGAGTTCGCCCAGCGAGTCATCGTTCTGCGGATCGGGTGTGGGCGTCTTGGTATTTTGAGCCAGCCTTAAGAATCCCTGACTCTGATCGGCCGCCGTGGAGGTGGTCGGAGGCGAACTGGTCGGACTAGGTTTATCACCGGTTGCGGCCTTGGCGCCGGGGGCCGCTTTTTCCCCCGCAGAAATGAGCCGAATGGTTGCCGTATTGTCGCTGCTGTAAACCGCCTCCAATCCCGTCCCTTGCAGCAATTGCTCCAGGGCAGCGTGCTTCTCGAATTGTCCGCTCACCGGGCGCGCTGTCGCATGGCTGACCACATCGTATCGGTACAGCAGCTGCATCTTCGCCTGTGCGGCAAAGCTTTTGAGCGCGTTGGGCAGCGGTTGTGCGGCGATGTCGAATCTCGCCGGATCGGCGCTCGCCTTCCCGGGTGTGGCTAGAACCAGCCCCGATGCGCATGCCAGCGCCTGCAACACAGCAAGCCGAACCAAACGGTTGTGCGTTCTCATCCTCCCCCCTTATTGTTCTGGTACTGCGACTCTTCGCGAGCCGTCTCGTAATACGACACCCCAGGGACAAAAAACCCCCGGTCGATCTTTACCGAACTCGTCGGATTACCCTGGGGCGGCAGCCGAGGGCCCGTCCGTGGCTGACCGGCACTACTTCGCAGGTCCTTCGATGTAGGCGTGGCCTTGGCCATCGCGCCGAATGGTGGTGCCAAATCCGTCGTGCAACATCGTCAGCAGCGCTTCCGCCCCCTCAGGGCTTGTCTGAAACGTGCCTCCGACGGGCAGCCCGCGTAGCGCATCATCGTCGAACTCGATTTTCAGCGTGGTGTATCGCATCAGCTCATTGACGACCTCCCCCAGCGGTTGATCCTGGAAATAGAGGCTGCTCTTTCTCCAGGCCAGCCGGCGGCTGAGCAGTGCCGAATTGAGCTCGTGGATCACCTCGGCGTTGCCGTGCACGTCGGCCTGCTCACCCGCCGTCACGGCTGCCGCAGCCGCGCCAATCGCACCATCCGATGGAGGGGACTCGTTCGCCGTCGCATTGACGACGTTGACGGTGCCTTCGCTCACCGTCACTTCCACCCCGGTCGGCGTCAAGTACACATTGAACGCAGTACCGACGGCGCGGACCCAATAGTCGCCGGCGCGCACCCAAAACGGCCGTTGCGTATCATGGGCCACTTTGAAAAACGCCTCGCCGCGTTCGAGACGAATGACACGCCGGCGCTGGGTGTAATCGACCCATATCCGGCTGTTGGTGTTGAGATCGAACGAAGAACCGTCGGGCAATGCCACCGCGGCCTGCTCGCCGACCGCTGTTTGAAAGCGGGTTTCTTCCTTTTGCTTGTATAGATTCCAGCCGAGACCGAGAGCCATCGCCCCGATACCGGCAGCCACGGCGGCAACCGCCCAGCGTCGGCGCGGCGCAGGCGGCGCCGACGCCGCGTTCATCACTTGACCGAAATAGACCGCCCGAACGAGCGGACCGGATTTCACCAGTTCCTGCCATGTGGCGGAAAGCTCCGCATAGGCCTTCGCATTGCATGAATGAGTGCGGAGCCAGGTTTCAAATCGAGTGCGGTCGTCAGCCGTCACATCGTCGGCGTTCATGCGAGCGAACCAAGCGCTTGCCTCCCGCTCCGTGTCCTCGGTGCTCGGCAGCCTGTGAACGTCACCCATGGTCCGGCCTCGTAGCGTCATAGCGTCTTCTTAAATAGGTGTGCGTCTCACGCAGGCCGCGCGCGATGTGCTTTTCAACCGTCTTGGCCGAGATACCGAGGCGGTCTGCAACCTCCTTGTAAGAACACTCGTGAAATACCCGCAGCGCAAATGCCGCACGGCACTGCGGAGGCAATCGATCGACAGCCTCCTGTATGAGCCGATTCCGTTCGTCCCGGAGCAACTCGGCCTCCAGCGACTCGCGCTCAGTTTTGACCCACGAATCACCGAAATTCCCCAATGCGTCTCTCTCCATGGTCCGTCGATGACGGTATTCGTTCGCTGCAAGGTTGCGCGCCGTCGAAAACAGAAAAGCTCTGAGCGTCGTCACCGATTCGCGTTGCCGATAGGTGCGAAGAAACGCTTCCTGGACGATTTCCTTCGCCGTTTCACTCGACCCCACGAAGCGCAGAATGTATCGGTGCAACGCCTGGCGGCTCTCGGCGAAGAGCTTTGTGAAAATCTCGGTGCGGGACTCAGACGTCGTCGGCATAGCCGTGTTATCCGTTTCGAGCTACGCTACGCCCATCAGGGGCTGCGCGGCAACTCTCGCGACTCGTATGGGGGTTTTTGCCCACTCAGGTGTCATATGCGCTGGTGTTCGCTCCTCCGGGGTTCAATTCGAGCCGACCCAGGCGCCGAAGGGCAGCAGTGTGACGCGCGTGCCCGTGTCCGACAGCGATGCATGATTCGACATCAGCGTCTTCCACCCGCTGCGACCCCCTCCTCCGTGTTTCAGGCTCGGGGCAATGATTCGAGGCATGGCTGACATATTGAGAGCAACCACAACTGCGCGGCCGCTCCGCGCGACTCGGGCGTAGGACAGGACGCTGGGATTATCCTGATCCAGCATGGTCAGATCGCCATCACGCAGGGCCGAGGAGCTGCGGCGCAGGGCGATCAAACGGCGATGCCACGACAGCAGTGACTGGGGATCCGCGCTCTCTTGCCTGACATTCACCGTCTTGTAGTCCAACGGCACCGGCAGCCAGGTACGGGGGCTGTCGCTGAAACCGGCTTGCCGGTTTGAGGCATCCCATTGCATGGGCGTGCGCTCTCCGTCCCGCCCCTTTTCCTTCGGCCACCCGGAGATGCCGATCGGATCTTTGACGTCTTCGAGGCGCGTCGGCGTGTGGGTCCGTTGGCCGATTTCCTCGCCTTGGTAGAGCAACACGGCGCTGCGCGAGGTCAACAGCAGCGTGGCCAACAGTTTGGCGATCGCGGCGTCATGAGCGCCGTCGCCGTAGCGGTCCCAGCTGCGGACCCTGTCGTGATTGTCGAATACGAATAGCGGCCGCGCGCCATGCAGTTCGGTGTTCGCCTCGACCAGCAGTTGCCGAAAGCGGGCCGCGTCCAGCTTGTCTTCAAATCCCACCAGCGTGTCCATGGATAAATGCAATTCATCGTGGCGGTCGCCTCCATACCAGGCGTCGAGATCCACGGTTTTCGGCACATAGGTTTCACCGATGAGCACGCGCCCGCCCGGGTATTGATCCACCATGCTGCGCATGCGACGCATGACGGCGTGCACTTCCGGCAGATTGTCGGTGTGTTCGTGGGCGACATTCGGATCGCCCTGCGCGTTGGTGCCCGCCAGCAGCGTCTCGTCGCGCAACTGTGCATCCTCAAAGAGCGTGGTGATGGCATCAAGTCGAAATCCGGCGACCCCCCGGTCCAACCAGAACCGCATTGCGCCGAACATGGCGCTCTCCACGCTTGGGTTGCGCCAATTGAGATCCGGCTGCTCCTTATAGAACATATGGTAGTAGTACTGATCGAGCGTCTTCACGCGTTGCCATGCCGATCCACCAAAGAGGCTGACCCAATTGTTGGGCGGCACGCGCTCGCCGGCCGAGCCGGTCTTACCGTCGTTCCACACGTAAAAATCATGATGCGCGGAGGTTCGGGACGCCGAGGCGTCGAGAAACCAGGGGTGCTTGTCCGACGTATGATTTAGAACCATGTCGAGAATGACGCGAATGTGGTGCTGACGAGCCTGCGCCACCAGGCGATCAAAGTCGGCGAGCGTCCCGTATTGAGGGTCCACGGATTGGTAATCAGCGATGTCATAGCCGAAGTCGACTTGCGGGGAGGGATACATGGGCGCAATCCAAATCGCATCGACGCCCAAACTCTGTAGATAATCGAGCTTTTCGGCAATGCC
>DASYFQ010000320.1:0-3203 GCA_036498345.1 Steroidobacteraceae bacterium | reverse complement strand
CGCTCGCGTCCTGCGCCGCGAGGCCGCCGACCGCGGCCCAATCGAGGTCGTCGCCGCCTTGCGCGAGCAGCCGCAGAAATCGGTCGCGCAACAGACTGCCGAGCGGCATGGGCACGCGCAGAGATTCGGCGGCAGCCAAGGTAAGACGGATGTCCTTGTATCCGAGCGGTGCGGCGAACTTGGCCGGTTGAAAGTTGCCGCCGGCGATCAGGTCGCCGTAGGTCTTGTAAGCCGGTGCGGGAAAAATTGTCGACGTGAGAAGATCGACGAAGGCATGCCGATCGATTCCGGCCTTGCCAACGAGGGCCACGGCTTCGCCCAATGCCTCGATGGCGGATGCAAGCAGAAAGTTTCCGCTGAGCTTGACGAGATTGGCGGCCGAGGGCTCCGCGCCGATAGAAATCGTCTTTTGTCCTATCGCGCCGAACAGGGGCTGGCACGCGCCGATCGCTGCCGGGTCGCCCGCGGCCACGATGAAGAGCTTTGCCGCAGCAGCCATCTCGGGACGCCCGAACACCGGCGCGGCGATGAAGCGCTGTCCGGCCCCGGCATGTGCTTGCGCCAGCTCCTTCGACAGGGCAACGCTGATCGTGCTCATCGATACATGGATCGCGCCTCGACGGAGTTTTCCGACGATGCCGTCGTCGGACAGCGCGACGTGTGCGGCTGCGGCATCGTCTGCGAGCATGGTGATGACCGCCTCGCCGGTGCAGGCTTCCGCAACGCTGGCCGCTTGGTGCGCACCGAGATCGAGCAGCGGACGGCCCTTTTCGGGATTTCGGTTGAACACGGCGACATCGTGCCCAGCCTTCACCAGATTCGCCGCCATCGCTGAACCCATTCGCCCCAGCCCTATAAATCCAATTTTCATATCGAAATCTCCTTGTGTTCCGGTCATCATGATCTTTGCAGCGGTGCCATGAACTCGGGTCCGATCGGATCCGTAACGGTGTCGTTCAGAATGCGCTCGATTTTCGCCAGACTAGCAGTATCGAGCGACCAGCCGGCCACGCCGAGGGTGGCGCGCAGTTGATCGGGGCGCCGGCCGCCCCAGAGCGCCACGCTGATGCCCATATCGAGCATCCAACGGACGGCCAAGTGAATCACGCGCCGCAGGAAGCGATCTTGAGCGAGCCGGTCGAGCTGCCGCACGGCGTTGAGATATTGCGAGAAGCGGGGCGGCTGGAATTTCGGATCGAGGCGCCGCAGATCATCGCCTTCGAAGGCCGTCTCGGCGCGCATCCGGCCGCTCAGCAGGCCGCGGCACAGCGCCCCGTAGCCAAGAGTGGCGATGTTGTTCGCGAGGCAGTAGGGGAGAATGTCGGACTCGATCGCGCGTTCGAAGAGGTTGTAGGGCGGCTGAAGCACGTGCAGAGGAGCGATCCGGCGGAAACGCTCCATTTGCGCGACCGAGAAATTGCTGACGCCGATGGCGCGTATTTTTCCCTGTTCGTACAGCGTACCCATCGCCTCGGCGGTCTCCTCGATGGGCACGAGCGGATCGGGCCAATGGACTTGGTAGATGTCGATGTAGTCGGTGCGCAGACGACGCAGCGACTGATCGATCTCCTGCATGATTCGGTCGCGGGTGGCATTGCGGTAAACCTTGCCGCCGCGCCATTCCAGACCCACCTTGGTGGCAATGACCGCGTGTGAGCGCAAGCCGCTCGCCGCAACAGCTCTGCCGACGGTCTCTTCGGATACACCAAAGCCGTACACCGGCGCCGTATCGATGAGATTGATGCCCTGATCGAGAGCGGCGCGGATCGTGGCGAGCGATTCGCGCTCGTCGGTTCCGCCCCACATCCAGCCGCCCATTGCCCAAGTACCCAGCGCCACGCGCGATACGCGTAGTTCGGTTCCGGGAATTGCGACCGACTCGGCAACAGTTTCTTGCGGCTGTACCTGACCAGTCTGTGCCATGAGATTACTCCTCTTCGTTGAATGGCACAGCCTGTGCGTTCGCGGTTTCTCGGGTATTGCAGTCGTTGCCGCCTTGATTACGGATGAAACCCACCCTGTGACGTTGCGGCGGAAGCTGCTGCTGGTTTCAAGTGAAATGGGCCGCCGATTCGCAGAAACGGCGACGCAACGCGCCTTACGCACCCTGGCCGTCCATTGGTCAAGCGGGCAGCATCGATGAGTTCAATTCCGGAAGAGAAAAACGCGGCCCCCGTCTCCAGCGGCTGGGCGGAACTGGCGTTGGGCGTCGGCGGCTTCGGCATCGGTACGGGCGAGTTCGCGATGATGGGACTGCTGCCGAACGTTGCGGGAGACTTCGGTATTTCGATACCCAGGGCGGGACATGTGATCAGTGCCTACGCGCTCGGAGTGGTGATCGGCGCTCCGCTCATCGCCGTGATTGCCGCTCGTTGGGCGCGTCATCGCCTGCTCTTGGCACTGATGGCCTGCTTCGCCGCCGGCAATTTCGCAAGCGCGATGGCGCCGGGCTACGCAGCTTTCATCGTCGTTCGTTTCGTCGCAGGCCTACCGCACGGTGCATATTTCGGAGTCGCATCGCTCGTTGCGGCATCGCTGGTGCCCGCCTCCCAGCGGGCCAGGGCAATCGGCCGGATGATGTTGGGCCTGACCGGCGCAACGCTCGCAGGCGTGCCGTTGGCGACTTGGCTCGGAGAAACGCTCGGCTGGCGCTCGGCATATGTTCTGGTGGGCGCCATCGGCGTCGTCACATACGTTTTGATCTTCCGTTGCGTGCCGCGGGTTGCTCCCGTGCACGGCGCAAGTCCTGCACGGGAGTTGAGCGCGCTCGGCCGCAAGCAGGTCTGGCTGACGCTCGGCATCGGGTCGGTGGGGTTCGGCGGGCTCTTCTGTGTGTTGAGCTATATCGCGCCCACCCTGACCCGGGTCGCCGGGCTGCCGGATCGGTACGTGCCCCTCGTGCTCGCCGTGTTCGGTGTGGGCATGATTCTGGGTAATCTGGTCGGATCGTGGCTCGCGGACCGTGCGCTGATGCGCACGATCGGGGGCCTTTTGATCTGGAACGCCGTGGTCTTGTGCCTGTTCAGCGTCGCTGCGCGTCACGCGTGGACGGCGGCGATCGCCGTACTGCTCGTCGGTACGGGTGTTGCCATCGTGCCTGCCCTGCAGATTCGCCTGATGGATGTTGCCGCGGACGCACAGACGCTGGCGGCGTCGCTGAATCATTCCGCCTTCAACATAGCCAACGCACTGGGGGCTTGGTT
>DASYFQ010000319.1:0-28377 GCA_036498345.1 Steroidobacteraceae bacterium | reverse complement strand
CGTCGGGCAACCTCGTGTCCAGCACCAATCTATTGACGACGGTGGTTTCCGACGACCCGATCTATGCGTACTTCGATACCGACGAAGCGACTTATCTTCGGTTTACGCGGCTCGAGCAGGGCGACCGCGCGGCGCGCGGCGTGCGGCCCAACCACGATGCCGCTTCGAGTCCGGTTTTCATGGGTCTGGTCGGCGAACAAGGCTATCCGCACCAAGGCCGCTTGGACTTCATCGACAATCAGGTGGACGCGCGCAGCAGCACCATTCATGTGCGCGCGGTGTTCGACAACAAAGACGGGCGCTTCACCCCCGGTCTGTTCGCACGCATCAAGCTGGTCGGCAACGACAGTCATGCCGCCGTCCTCATCGATGAACGCGCGGTGGGCAACGACCTCGGCAAGAAATTCGTCCTCGTCTTGAAGCCCGACAGCACGGTCGAGTATCGCTCGGTCACGTTGGGGACTCGGATCGATGGATTGCGGGTGGTGGAGGAGGGCCTGCGGCCGGCCGATACCATCGTCGTCAACGGTTTGCAGCATGTGATGGCCGGAGCCAAGGTGACCGCCAATCGGGTCGCCATGACCGCGGGCGGACCGGGGTTGTCGCAGGTGGCGGCGCCCGAGGGCAAAGCGCTGATGGTGCGCGCCCAGTCCGCGGCCGGTGCCGGCACCGGGCACCCGTAATCCAACGCGATATTCCCTGAAAATATCCTTCAACTGATTGGATTGTAAATGAACATATCTCGGTTTTTCATTCAGCGCCCGATCTTTGCCGCGATGCTGTCCGCGCTCATTCTGTTGGGCGGACTCATCGCGCTGCCGGGATTGCCGATCAGCGAATACCCTGAAGTAGTGCCTCCCACGATCGTAGTTCGCGCAACGTATCCCGGCGCGAATCCGACCGTGATCGCCGATACCGTCGCCTCGCCGCTGGAACAGGCGATCAACGGTGTCGAGGACATGTTGTATCAATATTCGCAGGCCACCAGCGATGGAGTGATGACCTTGACCATCACCTTCAAGCTGGGCACCGATGTCGACAAGGCGCAGGTTCAGGTCCAGAACCGCGTCGCCCAGGCGCTCCCCAAGCTGCCGCAGGAAGTGCAGCGGCTGGGCGTGGTCACGAACAAGTCTTCGCCGGACATCACGCTCGCGGTATTCGTGTACTCGCCGAACAACCGCTACGATCAAACCTATCTCGCGAATTTCGTTGCACTGCGCATCAAGGACGAACTCGCGCGCCTCGACGGCGTGGGCGACGTGCAGCGCTTCGGCGGAGGCGACTACTCCATGCGAGTCTGGTTGGATCCTGAAAAGGTGGCGGCGCGCGGCCTAACGACCGGCGATGTGGTGAACGCCATACGGGAACAGAATGTGCAAGTCGCCGCCGGGCAATTGGGCGCGCCGCCGACGGCTAACGGCGCTAATTTCCAGCTCGAGATCAACACCAAGGGCCGCCTTACCGACGAAACCGACTTCGAGAGCATCATCGTCAAGACCGGCGCGGCCGCACAGATAGTGCGCTTGCGCGATGTGGCCCGAGTGGAACTCGGCTCCGACAACTATGCCTTGCGAGCCATGATCGATAACCGCACGGCTGTGGCCATCCCGATATTTCAGCGCCCCGGTAGCAATGCCATCGCCGTTTCCGACGCCGTGCGTGCCAAGATGGCAGAGCTGAAAAAGAGTTTCCCGGAAGGAATCGATTACAACGTCGCCTACGATCCCACCGTGTTCGTGCGCGGTTCCATTCACGCCGTCGTGCACACTTTGATCGAAGCCATAGTGCTGGTCGTCATCGTGGTCATCGTGTTTCTACAGACCTGGCGGGCGTCGATCATTCCCTTGATCGCCGTGCCGGTCTCGCTGATCGGCACCTTTGCCGTCATGCATTTATTGGGCTTTGGATTGAATGCACTGTCTCTGTTCGGTCTGGTGCTCGCCATCGGCATCGTCGTCGATGATGCAATCGTGGTCGTGGAAAACGTCGAGCGCAACATTCACAACGGCCTCACGCCCATCGACGCCACGCGTCAGGCCATGAAGGAGGTGACGGGTCCGATTGTCGCGACCGCACTGGTGCTGTGCGCCGTGTTCGTCCCGACTGCGTTCATCAGCGGCCTGTCGGGACAGTTCTACAAACAGTTCGCGCTGACCATCGCGATCAGCACCATCATTTCGGCATTCAATTCGCTGACTCTGTCGCCGGCGCTCTCGGCCTTGCTGCTGAAGCCGGTGGGCGCGGCCCCGGATCGGGTCACCCGCATTCTCAACGCGGGCCTGGGATGGTTCTTCGCGCCGTTCAATCGGTTCTTCGCACGCGCGAGCTCAGGCTACGTGGGCACGGTAGCCCGGGTGTTGCGTTCGAGCGGGATCGCGCTGTTTATCTATGGCGGACTCGTGCTTCTGACGTGGTTCGGTTTTGCCCACACGCCGACCGGCTTCGTGCCGGCGCAGGACAAGCAATACCTGGTCGCGTTCGCGCAGCTTCCCGATGCCTCGACCCTGGACCGTACCGAGGCCGTGATCAAGCGCATGAGTGCGACCGCGCTCGCCACGCCGGGCGTGGAATCCGTGCCCGCATTCCCGGGCTTGTCGATCAACGGGTTCACCAACGCGACCAACGCGGGGATCGCGTTCACGCCGCTCAAGCCCTTCGAAGAACGCCGGGATCCCGCGCGGTCGGCGGGCGCGATCGCCGCCGCGCTCACCGCCAAGTACGCCCAGATTCAGGACGCGTACATCGCGGTATTTCCGCCGCCGCCGGTTCAAGGGCTGGGCACGATCGGCGGCTTCAAGCTGCAAATCGAGGATCGCGGCAACCTGGGACCCGACGAACTGTATCGTCAGACGCAGAATGTACTCGCCAAAGCGCGCCAGCGCCCGGAGCTGGCCGGGCTGTTCACGGGTTTCCAAGTCAATGTTCCGCAGATTCAAGTCGACGTGGATCGCGAGAAGCTCAAGGCCGCCGGCGTCAACGTGCAGGACCTCTACGACACCATGCAGGTGTATCTGGGCGCCCTGTACGTCAATGACTTCAACCGCTTCGGCCGCACGTACCAAGTCAACGCGCAGGCGGAGTCCGGCTTTCGCCTGAGCGCCGAGGATATCGGCCGCCTCAAGACCCGCAATCAGCGCGGCGACATGATTCCCATCAACAGCTTCATCACGGTACGAGAGACCTCCGGCCCCGATCGCGTCACGCACTACAACGGCTACGCGGCCGCCGACGTGAATGGCGGCCCGGCGCCCGGCTACAGCACCGGACAAGCGCAGCAGGCGATCGAGGAGGTCGCGCGCGCGGAGTTGCCGAACGACATGCGATTCGAGTGGACGGAACTGACCTACCAGCAGGTTCTCGCCGGCGACACCGCGGCCTACGTATTCCCGTTGGTGATTTTGCTGGTGTTCATGGTGCTGGGCGCCTTGTATGAGAGCGTGAGCCTGCCGCTGGTGGTGATCCTGATCGTGCCGATGTGCCTGCTGAGTGCAATCTTGGGCGTGCAGATCACCCACGGCGACAACAACGTCTTCACGCAGATCGGCCTCATCGTGCTCGTGGGCCTCGCGTGCAAGAACGCGATTCTCATCGTCGAATTTGCACGCGATCGTGAGGCGCAGGGCGAGAGTATTTGGCAGGCGGTGCTCGATGCCTGCCGGCTGCGCTTGCGGCCCATCCTGATGACCTCGATTGCATTCATCATGGGCGTCGTGCCTTTGGTGACCTCGCACGGCGCCGGCGCCGAGATGCGCCGCGCCATGGGCGTGGCGGTGTTCTCCGGCATGCTGGGGGTGACCTTCTTCGGCCTGTTGCTCACGCCGGTGTTCTACCTGGTGATCCGCAAACTTGCCGAGGCGCGTCGGCGCTCCGGCGCAGCGCCCGGCGTATTGATCGAGACGAGCGAAACACAACCATGAAGACGATACCTCTTATGTCCATAAATTCCATGCCTTCCCGGCCGGCACGCGCGGCGCGGGCCCTCGCGGGTGCGGCGCTGTTCGCCATGCTCGCCGCCTGCGCCGTCGGGCCCGCCTACCATCGTCCGGAGGCGCCGACCGTCCAGCCGCGCAATGTCAATGAGCATTTCACGGCCGCCCCGCCCAATGCGGCGTGGTGGCGGCAATTCGGGGATCCGGTGCTTGCCGATCTCGAGGCGCGTGCGCTTGCGGATAACCTCGACCTGCATATCGCGATCGCGCGCGTGCGCTCCGCGCGCGCCGCCTTCAGCCAAGCGCAGTATGACTATGCGCCGCACGTGCAGTTGGATGGGTCCTACTCGCGCAGCAAGGAGCAATTCCCGGGGTTCACGACCAGCCGGCTCGATATCGCCAGTTCGAGCGTGGGCTTCGATGCCAGTTGGGAGCTCGATCTCTTCGGACATGTGCGTCACCAGGCCGCGGCCGCCGGCGCCGCGGTCGGCGCCGAGCAGGCGAGTCTGGCCGACGCGCAGGTAACCGTCGCCGCTGAAGTCGCGCGCAACTATTTCGAACTGCGCGGCACCCAGCGGCAGATCGCCGTCGCGCGCGACAATCTGCAAAACCAGCGTGAGGCGTTGCGGCTGACCCAAGTGCGCTACGACGCAGGCAGGGTGACGGAACTCGACACCGACAGTGCACAGTCCCGCCTCAAGGCCACCGAATCCACAGTGCCTTCGCTGGAGGCGGCGGAAAAGCGCTACGCCTACCGTCTCGCGGTGCTGCTGGGCGTCGCGCCCGGAACGCTGGATGCCGAGCTCTCCGCCGTCCCGGTGCAGGCCATGACGGCGCCATTGCCGATCGGCGACGTCTCGAGCCTGCTGCGTACGCGCCCCGATATACGCATCGCCGAACGCAATCTCGCGGCGGCCACGGAGCGCGTAGGCGTTGCCACTGCCGACCTCTTTCCCCGTGTCAGCTTCACCGGCTTCGTCGGCTTTCTCTCCGGCGACACCTCGCAACTGGGAAAGGCCGCGAGCCGCGCCTGGTTGATCAATCCGGCGGTGAGTTGGCCGGCGCTCGACTACGGGTCCGTCCACGCACGCCTGCGCGGCGCAAGGGCGGAGGCCGACGGCGCTCTCTCGGCCTATCAGAAAGCCGTGCTCACGGCCCTGGAAGATTTCGAGGATGCGTGCGTCGGCTACAGCACCCAAGAAGCGCGACTCGCCGATGTGTTCGAACAAGCGCAGGCATCGCGCCGGGCCGAGCAACTGGCCGAGATCCAGTATCGCGAAGGCAGCATCAATTTCCTCGTGCTGCTGGATGCGCAGCGCACGCTGCTGCAGGCCGAAGACGATCTCGCACAGGCCGAGACGGCGGCCAACACGGGGGCGGTCGCGGTCTACAAAGCGCTGGGCGGTCCTACTGGATAGTCCGCGTAAGCGAAGAAGAGGCAGCGTGAACGAAGAAGAGGCAGCGTGAGCGCAGGATGTGCGAAGGGGCTGCTCTCGCGTAAGCGGAGGGGGAGAGCGGCACGCGCGAACGAAAGGGCAGTTCCGGGATGCGCTAACGAATCAAGATAGCGGCGTCGCTGACCGGGATTCCGCTTCTCGTTCCGACACTCGAGTCTGCTCCGGCGGCTCGCTCGGCAACGAAGGCCCGCCAAAGAAGTTCCTCGTCAACAGCTCGCGTGCCAGATTCAGAAATCCGAACACCAGCACGGCGACGAAGCACAAGATCAATGCGAGCGAAATGAGCAAGCGCATAGAGAGACCTCGCAATCAGTCTTGACCGAAGCAACCGGTACACGCGGCAACGGATTCGACCGGCCGCGGCGGCGGAGGCGGCGGGGCGCGATTCAAGGCCGCCACCGTACTTGCTGCGTACAGCCACAACAGTATTGCAATGATGCTGCCACCGGGCAGCGACAGTACTTCGGGATCGAAACTGCCGCCGATGCTTTGGATGCGGGCCGCAATTCGGCCAGCGCTCGATTCGATAAGATTCATCATGTCAGTCTCCTACACCGCCGACCTGCGGAGCTGCCTGAACAACATATGCCTGGGCAACTATCTGTTTCAAAAAAATACTCAGCTATTGGCGCGCATCCGCTTCACAGCTATTGGCCAACATCCGTTTCAATGTCTTCTCCACTTCGCGAACCTGCGTCTTGGTGACACCCTTCAACAACCGATTGACGACTCTGGTCAGGCAGGCCTGCATCTTGGGGAACGCAGCCTTGCCCGCCTCGGTCACTTCGAGAGCCATCGTCCGGCGCGTATGGGCGAGGGCCACGCGCCGCAACAAGCCCTTGGTCTCCAGCCGATCGATCATGCGGCTCATCGCGCCGCGATCGTAGTCCATGTACTTGCACAGTTCGCATGCCGAATTCGCGTGCCCCTTCAGTACATTGGCGATGATGACGAATTGGGCGGCGGTAACTTCAAGTGCCGCGACTTCCTCGTCGCGGAGAAATTCCTGATCCACGCCGCTGAGCATGGCCATCCGCACCTGGCTCAACAGGGGGGCCAAGTTATTGTTCAGCTCGACAATTTTCGGTTCGTGGATCGCGCTCATACCGATTCCATGCTGCTAAGGGTCCAATATAGTTGCCGCGGCAACTATTGTCAAGGCAGCACGCGCGCGGCGAGGCGAACCTCGCGAACCAGGCCGAGTGGAACTCAAGTCGATCAAGGGGAGGGGCGTTTCCAGCGGAGGAGAAAGTCGGTCACCGCGGATGATTGCATGCCGCGCATGGCCTCGAATTCACCGGTCCTTTGGCTGTATAGCAGTTCGCCGCCCTCGCCGAGGACGGCGAGCGCCGGGACCCCTTTGCGCAAGGGAATCCGATAGCGCTCGGCGATGTCGACATTCTCGTTCATGCGTCCGATATTGACGTGGACGAGGATGTAGTTGGCTTCCAGGATGGGCTTATTGCCCGAGTCATGAAAGTACAAATCGAGCACGCGGCAATCCGGGCACCAATTGCCGCCGAAGTCGAGGATGACTCTCTTGTGCGTCGCGGCCGCTGCGTCGAGGGCGGCGGCCAGATCGATTTTCGCCTGCGCGGGGTCCGGGTATATGTCGCGCTCGGCCGAATGCGCGGCAACGGCGCCGATCGCGAGGGCAAGCAGAAGGGTCAGGAGTGCCGAGGGCCGGTTTGGGCGGACGCGATGCATGAGAAACCATACCGTCTAACGAACGGCGTTTCAACCGGGAGCGGTCTCTCAGCCCGCGCCCAGGGACCTGAGCAAGTCGCGCCAACTAACGATGCCGACCGGCTTGAACTCGTCGTCGACGATGGGAATGCATGAGATTCGATGCGCGAGAAGCAGGTTGACGGCTTCGGCGATGGTGGAGTGCGGGCGCAATGTGACCGGCTTTCTGGTCATGATCTGGTGCACCCGCTTATTGAGTGTGGCCAAATCCCGCGCCGTCTCCGCTGCGCTGCCCACATAAGGACTCAGGGCTCTCAGCAGATCCCGGTCCGAGACGATGCCGCCCAGTTTCCTGTGCTCGTCCATCACCAGCAAGTGGTGAAAATTCATGGTGTCGAAGATTTCTTTGACCACCTCCAGCCTATCGTCCATTTCCACGGTGACGACCCGACTGGTCATGATATCCCGCATCACCATCCGCACGCCCTCACTCGTGTTTCTCGGCCGACAGCGCAACGATCCGCGGGCGGGGAGCGTCATTCGCTGATCGACCCGATTGCCAGCGCGCGTTATCGTTCCCGGAGCGCGACCAACCGCAACGCGACCAACCGCAACCCGACCGACTGCTAGCGCGATCTGCTAACGGGCGTTATCGTCGCGGCGCCCGGCGGTGCCCATCGGAGGCGTGTCGTCTTCAAGCTCCAGCCCATCATTGTATAGCGTGTCTTCCTCATTATCGATGTGCAGATCCGTATCTGGGTTGCGACGTTTCTTGGATGTGGTGTGGTCGACGGCTCGTTTCTGTTCCGGCCCGGTCAGCGCGTCGCCTCGAAGCTGGGATTCGCCGGACTGGCCGGCGCTCTCCTGCCGCTCGTTATCAGCGTCTGTGGTGCCCATGCCAAATCTCCTATGAATTAATAGTCGATTGCAGCGTATTGCGCGTCCCCGGCAGCCGATGTCCGTGGGGTACGGCGACGGGCTGTAGGCATCAGCCGACAAATCGCGGTGGCGCGGCGGTGTATCCTCCCAGCGAATGACCCAAACCGTCTTCGCACTGCTGTTTGCCGTTACGGCGTTCAGTTCCTTGGCGTACGCAGCCGATCCGCAGCCGTACCGGGTCGAACTCGCTTCGGTCGGGAATAGCGAAATGGACGCCACTCTCAAGTCCGCGTCCGATCTACTGGCGCTGCGCGGAACGGCTCCCGTCAGCCCTTTTGGCCTGATCGCGCGTGCGCGCAGCGATGTCGATCGACTCACCACGGCGCTCGAGAGCTTTGGCTATTATCAGTCGCGCGTCGCGATCAAGATCAACGACATGATGGTCAACAACCCTGGGCTCGGCGACGCATTGAGTGCGCTGCCGAAGGGCCAGGACGCGCGGGTCGCGATCGCCTTTACCTTGGGACCGCTCTACCAGCTGCGCCGCATCGACATTGACGGGGACTTGCCCGACGAGTTACGCAACACGCTCGGTTTGACCGCCGGGGAACCCGCCGTCGCTTCAACGGTGCTTGCGGGCAGGGCACGCTTATTGAACGCCCTGCAAGAACGAGGGTACGCCTTCGCCAAGGTGGACCCGCCGGTCGCCGACGAGGCTGCGGACGCGCCGATGCTCGACCTGCGCTTTCACGTCGAGATGGGGCCCAAAGCAAATATCGGCGAGATCCACATCGAGGGTTTACGGCGCGTGCACGAGTCCTTGTTGCGAGCCAGGCTCATGGTGCATACGGGCGATCCCTATAGTCCCTCCGCGATAGAGCGGGCGCGCCATGATCTATTGGGGCTGGGCGTGTTCAATCAGGTCAGCCTGGAGGTCGGCACCGCCGTCGATAATTCCGGCGGCGTGCCGATCACCTTCAAGATCCGCGAGCGCCTGCGCCACGGGGCCTCGGTCAGTGCTGCGTATTCCAGTGACCTCGGCGGCAGCGGCGGCGTCACCTGGACCGACCGCAACGTGTTCGGCAATGCGGAGCAGTTAAGCCTGGCCGCGCGGGTGATCAATCTTGGCGGCAGCAGTACCACGGGAGTGGGCTACGACACGAGCGCAAAGTACCTCATGCCGGATTTCGGCCGTCGCGACCAATCGCTGCAGTTCGCCGTCGGCGCTCTCAAACAGTCGCTCCAGGCCTATGATCAGACCGCGCGCACCACCGGCGTAACCTTGACTCGCAAGATCTCCAGCGTATGGAGCGTCAGTATCGGCGGCGCGACGACCGATGAGCGAATCATTCAAGAGAACACCATCATTCCAGGTACCACGGTCATTCCAGGGTCCGTAGCCATTCCAGGCACCAATGCCGTTCTTGCGGACGTCACCCGCAATTACACGCTGTTCGCAACGCCGATGAACGTGTCCTTCGACACGACCAATCTGGCCTCGCCGCTCGACGATCCACGGCGCGGGGTGCGCGCCTCGCTGAGCGTGACACCTACCCTGGCGCTGAGCCACCCCAATGCCAGGTTCATCATCAGCCAGGTCAACGTCGCGGGCTACTTTGATCTGGACCACGTGCTGCCCACCGGTCCCGGCCGTACCGTGCTCGCCGCGCGCGCGCTGGCGGGGCTTGCGGAAGGGGCAGGGGAATTCAGCCTGCCGCCCGATCAGCGCTTTTACGCCGGCGGCAGCGGTACCATTCGCGGATACCGCTACCAGTCGGTGGGCCCGGCGCTCCCCGACGGCACGCCGATCGGCGGTACCGCGATCAGGGCGGGCAGCTTGGAATTACGGCAACGCTTCGGTACCAATTTCGGTGCCGCCGTATTCGTGGACGCCGGAGAAGTCACCGCGAACCTCAACGCAGTGCCCGATGCGGTACCCGACACGTACCGCGTAGGTGTCGGGGCGGGTGTGCGGTATTACACGCCAATCGGGCCGATCCGGTTCGATGTTGCCATGCCGACCCAGCGGCGCCGCGCGATGTGCGTGGCGTCGACGATCTCCCCGCCGCCGGCTTGCGGCGACGATGCCTTTGAGATCTACATCGGACTCGGGCAGGCCTTCTGATGCGCCGGGCGCTCAAAATTTCGGGGTGGGTGATCGGCGCGTCGGCGCTGCTGATCTTGCTGCTGGGCGGTGCCCTGTTCTTTGCCGGTAATACAGACTCTGGCCGCGCAATGATCGAGAAGGCGACGCGCGGCCTGACCTCCGGCCACGTCTCGCTGTCGGGTCTGTCCGGCTCTTTTCCTCAGCATTTGATAGTCGAGCATTTCCAGCTCAGCGATGATCGCGGCGTGTGGCTCAGTGCCGAGCGGGTGACCCTCGACTGGTCTCCGCTCGCATTGCTGGCGCGGCGTGTGCAGGTCGACACCTTGCGCGCGGCCAAGGTCGATATGGAGCGCCTGCCGGAACCATCGCCCAACACGCACGGCGGGGGCGAGGTGTCCATACCGCGCATCGATGTCGCAAGCATGACGGTTGACCTGCTGAGGCTCGGACCCGCGCTCGCCGGCACGCCCGCGTCGCTGGTGCTGCAGGGCAAAGCCCATTTGCGTTCCGTGCGGGACATGGTCATCAGCGCTGCGGCGCATCGCATCGATGGTGACGGCGACTATGAGCTGCAGCTTCGGTTCGATCCGAAGCGGATGGATGCTGCGTTGAATCTGCGCGAGCCGGCCAGCGGACCGTTGGAAAATCTGCTGCAGCTGCCGGGATTGGGTGCGCTCTCGGGGTCGGTGAATTTGACCGGGCCCCGCGAGGCGGAGCGCGTCGAGCTGTCCATCGACGCCGGTGCTTTTCGTGGACGCGCGCAGGGGACTCTCAATGTGACCGATCTGTCGGCGGAACTCGATTTTGCCTTCGACTCGCCGGCCTTGTCACCGCGGCCTGACGTTGCATGGGAGAGCGCGAGCCTGCATGGGCACTGGCACGGCGCCCTGAAGGCGCCGCGGGCGGACGCACATATCGACGCATCTCAGTTGCGGCTGCCCGGTGGTACCCAGCTAGCGTCGCTCACCGGCGATCTCACGGCCGACTCCGCGACAGCCGTGATACACGCACTCGTCGGCGGGCTGCGGATACCGGGACCGCAGCCGAAGCTGCTGCAGGATGCGCCCGTGAAAATCGATGCGTCTGTGCGCCTGGATCAAAGCACGCGGCCCCTCGATCTACTGGCATCGCATCGATTATTTTCCCTGCACGCAACCACCCTACTGACCCCGGCGACCGCAGGCAAGCGGAGCGCGACGCTGGAGCTGCGCCTGCCGGATTTGACCCCGCTCGCGGCGCTCGGCGGCCAAAATGTCCAAGGCGCCGCGCTCCTCAAGGCGGAGCTGCGCCTCGAGCCTGCGGCGACGCATATGACTCTCGACGCGAGTGCCACGCTGCGCGTCGGGACGGAAATCTGGTCGAGCGCGGTGGGGGATAGCGCCACTTTGCAATTGTCGGGTGCGCTGACTGACCGGACCATCACGGTCGAGGACATGAAATTCACGGGCCGCGCAGCATCGTTCGGGGCGAGCGGCGAAGTTTCGAGACCCGCCCCGGGCTCGCGGAGTCCAAGCCCCTCGATCCTGCATACGCGCTGGAATCTCAATGTCCGCGATTTGAAAGCATTGTCGCCCGCGCTTGCCGGCACCCTGGGCGCGACCGGGACGATGGACGGGCCCATGACTGCGCTGGCCGGCGAGGCGAAATTGACGTCGACCTTGTCGGTGCGCAACTCGCCCCCCGGCTCGCTGTCCGCCATGGTAGAAGTGCGCGGCCTGCCATCCAGCCCAAGCGGTAGTTTCACGGCTCAGGGGATGTTGGACGGAGCGCCGATGCACGTCGATGTGGCCCTGGAGCGCGCGCAGGGCGGGCCGGTGCGCGCGCTCCTTCGCCGGGCGGATTGGAAGAGCGCCCACGCGGACGGTGACATCACCGTCGCCCCGAACGCCGCGCAGTCGCACGGGCAAGTGCGCCTGGCAATGGGACAACTCGCGGATCTCCGCGACCTCCTCGGCACGAATATCGGCGGCAGCCTCGCGGGAACCGTCGTGGTGCGCCCCGATCCGAAGCGCACTCATATGGAACTGCATCTCGACGCTCGCGATTTGGCGGCGGGGCCGCTGGTCGGGAATGCCCAGCTGACCGCAGCGGGTGTTGCCGAGGCGTTCGGATTCAAGCTCGACCTGCAAGTGCCGGACTTGCACGGCGCCGCGGCGAGCTTGTCCGCGCGCGGATCATTGGACTTGGACGCGCGCACCATTGCCGTGGCGAGCGCGGCGGCGAATTATCACGGACAGGACCTGCATTTGCTCGCCCCGGCGCGGATTGCCTTGGCGAAGGGTGTATCTGTCGACGCACTCAAGATAGGGGCGCAGCAGGCCGTGTTTGAGATCAACGGAGACATCTCGCCGTCGCTCGATGTGCGGGCCTCGCTGCACCGGGTCGAGCCTGCGCTCATCAATGTGTTCGCACCGGGCTTGCTGTCGGCGGGGACGATCGAGGCGGGCGCGCGGCTTCAGGGCAGCATCGCATCGCCCACGGGCGAAGTCACGCTGAACGCGACCGGCTTGGCATTCGCGGACGATGCCGCCCTCGGTCTGCCGCCGCTCGACATACATGCCACCGCACAATTGGCGGCGGGTACGGCGGATGTCGATGCCGGATTGGTGGCCGGCACGGCGTCTCGCTTGAGCATCACCGGCCGGGCGCCGCTCGCCGCCGACGGGGCGTTGGGTTTGAAAATAAGCGGCAGCCTCGATGTTGGGATGATCAATTCGCTGCTGGAGGCGCGCGGCCAGCACGCCGCCGGAGTGCTCGCGGTCGATGCAACCGTGGCCGGCAGCGTCGCCGCCCCGCGCATCGACGGCACGGTGAATCTGACCAAGGGCAGCGTGCGCGACTATGCGCGCGGGGTGAGTCTGACGGATATCACTGCCGCCATCGTCGGCAGCGAAGGGACCTTGCAGATCAAGAGCCTGACGGCGTCGGCCGCACCCGGAACGGTATCCATGACGGGCAAGATCGGCGTGCTTCAATCCGGAGTGCCGGTGGATCTCAACATCAAGGCCGACAAGGCCCAGCCGGTCGCGAGTAAATTGGTGACCGCGAATCTAAATGCGGATTTGCATGTGAGCGGGACCGCGCGCCAGCGGCTCGACATCGCCGGGACCGTTCACTTGAATCGCACGCTGATTGGAATTCCCAACAGCTTGCCGCCCAATGTCGCGGTGCTCGATGTGCGCAGGCGCGGCAAGCCCGTGCCCGTTCGCGAGAAGCAATTGGTGATCGGCCTGGACGTGAGGATTCACGCTCCGCAAGAGTTTCTGGTGCAAGGCCGAGGGCTCGATGCGGAAATGAGCGGCGATCTGCACCTTGGGGGCACGACGGACTCACCTCTGGTGAGCGGAGGCTTCGATCTGCAGCGCGGGAGCTTTGCGCTCTCGGGCAACAAGCTCAGTTTCACCACGGGCCGCGTCAGCTTCAACGGCGCCGGCCTCAAGAACAAGATCGACCCGACCTTGGATTTCACCGCGCAAACGACGATTACCGACACGACCGCGACGCTGCACATTACCGGCGTCGCGGATGCCCCGCAATTTGAATTCACGAGCAGTCCGGCCAAGCCGCAGGACGAAATCATGGCGCTGCTGCTGTTCGGCGCGCCCGCCACGCAGCTCTCGGCGCTGCAGCTGGCGCAAGTCGGCGCGGCGCTCGCTTCTTTGAGCGGAGTAGGCGGCGACGGAGGCCTCAATCCGCTCGTCAAACTGCAAAAGAGCTTGGGTTTGGATCGGCTCAGCGTCGGCGCGGGCGCGAGCAACACCGCGACCACCACGGGGACGGGAACTCAAAATACCGGCGCCAGCATCGAGGCCGGACGCTACATTTCCAAGCGAGTCTACGTCGAGGCGAAGCAGAGCACGACGGGCACCAGTCAACTCGAAGCGGACGTGGATTTGACCAAGCACTTGAAGCTTCAGACCCGATTGGGAAACGGCACGGGCTCGGTGCTCGGCACCACTCCGGAAAACGATCCCGGCAGCAGCATCGGTTTGTCATATCAGTTCGAATATTAGGGGCATGTTTCTCCGAGCGCATACAATGGGCCTTTTTGCGACCGGAGAAGAGACGATGGCTCTATGGATTCGACTTTTGCTCGGCGCCGGCTTGGCGAGCGTAACGTTCGCCGCGTCGGTGTCGATGGGCGCCCAGCGCTCCTCGTCGCCCGGCGATATGCCGGAAGCGAAAATATCGGTGGTTCCGGAGCCCACCGAGTCGCCGCGGTATCTGCACGATGAACTCAAGGTTACGCAGGGCTCGATAACGGTCGCCGGACACCCGCTCGCCTATCAATCCGAGGCCGGGATACTAGTCGTGCACGTGAAGGATCCCTTGGACGACGACGCTCCACCCCTGCGGGAGGATAAGAGCGGCCCGCCGCCGCCGCAGCCGCCCGAGGCGGGGATGTCCTATGTGGCTTATTTCCGCGGTGACAAGCAGGACACTCATCGCCCCATCACATTTCTGTACAACGGCGGACCCGGCTCTTCCACGGTATGGCTGCATATGGGGGCGTTCGGACCGAAGCGCGTGGTGACGGCGGACGATACACACAGTCCGGCGGCTCCCTATCGAATCGTCGATAACGAGTACAGCCTGCTCGATGTGAGCGATCTGGTGTTCATCGACGCGCCCGGCACGGGTTTCGGTCATCTGCGCGGAACGGACAAGGAAAAGGCGTTCTACGGCGTCGATCAAGACGCGCACGCGTTCGCGAATTTCATCGTCGAATTTCTGTCGCGGCACGATCGCTGGAATTCGCCGAAATATCTGTTCGGGGAGAGTTATGGGACCACGCGCTCTGCGGCGCTCGCCAATATTCTCGAGCACGAAAAATCGCTCGACCTGAATGGGATCATCTTGTTGTCGCAAATCCTGAACTTCGACGACAGCGTCGACCAGCCGCAATTCAATCCCGGGGTGGATCTGCCGTACGTTCTGGCGCTTCCCACCTATACGGCCACGGCGTGGTATCACCACAAGCTGCCGAATGAGCCCGCCTCCCTCGAACCGCTGCTGAAGGAAGTCGAGAACTTCGCGCTGACCGACTACTCGCAGGCGCTGGCGGCGGGATCGAGCTTGAGCACCGAGCGCAAATCGGAAATCGCGGCGCGGCTTCACACCTATACCGGACTCGCAGCCGATTACATCGAGCGCGCCAATTTGCGGGTCAATGGCGGAGAATTCGAAAAAACTCTGCTGGGAAGCGATATCACGACAGGGCGGCTCGACACCCGCTTTGCGGGACCCACCATCGATCCGATGAGCAAGGAAGCCGACTATGATCCGCAATCCGCGGCCATTTCTTCGGCGTATGTATCGGCGTTCAATGATTACGTGCGAACCGTGCTCAAATTCGGCGAGAAAAAGACCTACAAAGCGGAACTCGATGTCGACAAGCTCTGGGACATGCTGCACCAGCCCCCGGGTTCGCCGGTCAAAGTTCCGGGACCGATCAATGTGATGCCGGATCTCGCGGTCGCCATGAAGCAAAATCCAAACCTCAAAGTGCAGCTCAACGGCGGCTATTACGATCTGGCGACGCCTTATTTTGCCGCCGTGTACGAGCTGCGGCAGCTGCCAATTCAGAATGCGCTCCAGGGAAATATCGAGATGCATTTCTACACCTCCGGCCACATGGTGTACGCCCATGAACCGGATTTGAAGGCCTTGCATGCCAATGTCGCGGCATTCATCGACAAGACCCGGAACGGACTCGGAAAATGATGGAGTAGGGAGCGGGGCCGGCGGAGCGGCGCCGACGGCGGAGCGGCGCTGACAGGGGAGCGGCGCCGACGGTGGCGACAGCCGCCGCCGGAGGCTGCTGACCCATGCAAAAAGCGGGCGGATAACGTGTAAAAACTTCACCGGCGAGCCCGATCGCCGGCGATTTTTCCCGATTGGCGGCGATGGTACGCAATTTGCTTGAATTGCTGTAGGAACATTCCAAAGCGAATCCGTCGACGTATAATTATGACAGTGCGGTGACAAACTGGTGGCTTCGGGGGTCTCCATGCAGAATCAAGCGCAAAATCAAGCACAAACAGAGTCGGCGATGCGACCTGCGGCTGGCGGTCCTATGTCGAATCCCCAGGCGTCGCGCGCGTCTTCGGCCGGAGCGTACCGAGGCAGCGAACTCGCAGCCGACTTGTTGACCCGGCTGTTTCGACGTTTGCCCATGGGCGTCACACTGCGTTTGTGGAATGGCGCGACGGTGCGGGTGGGCGCTGAGGGAGGCCAGCAAGAATCGCGCTTCGCCCTGGTGTTCTGCAATCCCGAAGCGGTTTCAACGGCGGTGCTCGGAAGAGATCCACTGCGGCTTGCCGAAGCCTATTTTCGCGGAGATCTGGACATTGAAGGCGATTTTTTTGCGGCGCTCGCGCTCAAGGACCACCTGCAGGAGTTGCAGATGTCGGTGGGCGAGCAGATAGGAGCGGCCGCCGCGGCAATGCGGTTGCGGGCGCTGAATGCGAATCGGCGCCACGCGCAGATCCAGTGGACTCCCTCACATGGTCAGTCCGTCAAAGCACACTCCAAGGCTGAAAATCGCGATGCCATCCATTTCCACTACGACGTGTCGAACGAGTTCTACGCCCTGTGGCTGGACCGCGCCATGGTGTATTCCTGCGCCTATTTCGAGAGGCCCGACGTCGGCCTGGACGCCGCCCAGGATGCGAAACTCGAGCATATCTGCCGCAAGCTGTCATTGCGGCCGGGAGAGAAATTCCTCGACATCGGGTGCGGATGGGGCGCGCTTGTGATTCATGCGGCGCAGCGCTACGGAGTGCGGGCGCATGGCGTGACTTTGAGTCCGCAGCAACTCAAAGTGGCGCGGGAACGCATTGCCTGGGCGGGACTCGAGGACCGGGTCAGCGTCGAATTGCTCGATTACCGCGACCTCCAAGGCGAATCGGTCTACGACAAGGTGGCCAGTGTCGGCATGTTCGAGCATGTGGGACTGAAGAATCTGCCGGTCTACTTCTCCACGGTTCATCGGCTGCTCAAACCGCACGGTCTGTTCCTCAACCATGGGATTACGCACGACTCCGAGGGCTGGAAGAAATCCCTTTCCACCGAATTCATCAATCGTTACGTATTTCCCGACGGCCAGCTCGACAACATCAGCAATATCCAGCAGGTGATGGAGCGAGCACGATTCGAGATCGCCGATGTCGAGGCGCTGCGGCCGCACTACGCGATGACGCTGCGCCATTGGGTCGCGAGATTGGAACGCAACCGCGCGCGCGCATTGCAGTACGTCAATGAAGCGACTTACCGAGTCTGGCGGCTGTACATGGCGGCCTGTGCGCTGGAATTCGAAGCGGGGGACATCGGCATCTATCAGGTATTGGCGACCAAGCGCGCCCCAGGCAATCTGCCGGTGCCGCTCACGCGGCGTTATATGTACGACCCGTAACGGGCTCAACGAGCGTAGCGGTCGGGGCTCAACGCGTAGCGGTCGGCGAGTGATTGGTACAGCGGCGGTGTGATCAGTCTTGATACCGCGGTGGCCAGCGCCGCAGTCACCATCAGCGGCAGCACCATGGCGTGCTCGGCCGTCATTTCCATGACGATGACGAGCGAGGTGAGCGGCGCCTGCGTCACGCCGGCGAGATAGCCGCACATGCCGAGAATGGCGAAGGGAACGGCCGACGTCTGGCCGAGGGCATCCGCCATGACCTGCCCGAATCCCGCGCCCACCGACAGCGACGGAGCCAGCAATCCCGCGGGGATTCCGCTCAGGTACGACAACAGAGTCGCCAATGCACGTGCCGGGGCGTAGTACCAAGCCAGATGGGCCTGAGTCTCCAAGATGGAGCGTGCTTCGGCGTAGCCCGTGCCGTAGGTAAGACCGCCGCAAAGTGCGCCGATGGCTGCCACCCCCAAGCCGCACAGGCCGGCGAACAGCGCGGGCCGTTGGCCGCGAAGACGTCCCAAGATCCCCGGCAGCCGCTCGACGCTCGCCAGAGTTACGCGGCTGAATAGTCCTCCCGCCACGCCGCAGGCGACCGCGAGGGCCACGATCGCGGGCGTAATCGCGCGCACCTGCGTCGTTATCGTGGGCTGACCGAAGTAGGTGTAGTCGCCGACCAGAGCAATGGCAACGACACCGGCCAGAATGACCGCGGTAAGCGTCGTGCCGCTCGCGCGCTCTTCGAAAGATTTCGACAATTCTTCGATCGCGAAGACGATACCGGCCAGCGGGGTGTTGAACGCGGCCGCCACGCCTGCCGCGCCGCCCGCCAGCACCAGGGCTCGCCGTTGGGCCTCCATCTTGCCGTGAGGCATCCATCGGGACACGGCGTGGACGATGACGGCGCCGACATGCACCGTCGGGCCTTCGCGGCCTATGGATCCGCCGCATAAGAGACCGGCCGCCGCCAATACCACGCGCCCGATCACGACCATGGGCTTGAGGAAGGCCTCGCCCTTGTCCCCGGCGTCGGCCCGCAGGGCGAAAATCGTCTGCGGAATGCCGCTGCCTTCGGCGCCGCGAAAATAGCGCTGAGTCAACCAGGCGATGGCGAAGAAGCCGACCGGCGCCAACAGCCACGGCCACCAGGGTGACTTCGCTACCAGATGCCGAAGGGCTGTTTGTGCGACGTCGGCGAGGCCGGCAAAGGTGACGGCGGCTGCACCGACCGCGGCCGCGGCGCCCCAGAGCAGCAGGCGGGATTTCCAGTGGGGGACTGATAGAAGATTCTTGTAGCGCATCTCGCGCAATATATCAGTGCGAGTCCGAATGTAGGCGGGCACCTACAGCACGCCCGCCTTTCCCATGCTGGACGTCGGCACAGCCGCAGCGAATACTGCACCGTATCAAACAGGGCACAGGAACGAGTATGCAGTGGAAACTCCCCGCTCTCGCCGCCGCCGGCTTGCTCAGCTGCCCCACATGGGTCCAGGCGGCTTACAAAAATTGGCCCAGCTACAACAACACTCTCACCTCCGAGCGCTATACCACGCTCGATGCCGTCGACTCCAAGAATGCGGGCGGGCTCAAAGTGCTCTGCAGCTTCGATACAGGCGAACAAATGGCGTTCCAGACCGGGCTGGTCGAGGTCGACGGCGCGCTGTTCGCGACCACCGAGCACGATACTTTTTCCATCGACGCCAATACCTGCAAGCAGAATTGGCGCACCCATGAGGAGTTCGCTCCCGGCGCTCTCAAGGTCAATCGCGGTCTGGCATGGCAGGATGGCCGGGTATTTCGGGGAACCGCCGACGGCCGCGTCATCGCTTACGCGGCAAAGAATGGTAAGTCGCTCTGGTCGACGACCATCGCTGACCCGGCAAAAGGCGAGTCGGTGCCGGCATCTCCCATCGCCTGGAACGGACTCGTGTTCATCGGCAACGCCGGCGGCGACAACAAGGGTGTGAAGGGACGGATGTATGCCCTTGATGCCAAGACCGGGCACATCGTCTGGGAGTTTTACATGGTGCCGAAGGCGCCGGGCGATGCCGCACGCGGACCTGAGGCGCCGGGTGCGCCGGCGAACTTCTCGACATCGTGGAAAAACACGCACGGAATACCCATCACCGGCGGGGCGACGTGGACTTCTTATTCACTCGACCCGGTCACGGGGCTTTTGTACGTTCCCGGCGGCAATCCGGCCCCGGATTTCGCCAAGGGGCCTCGTCAGGGCGCAAATCTATTCGCAAGTTCCATCGTGGTTCTGGATGCCAAAACGGGCGCCTATCAAAGGCACTTTCAACTGGTGATGCGCGATTTTCATGATTGGGACGTATCCAGCGCGCCGGTGCTGTTTCTGAGCAGGGTAGGTCATCGGATGCTGGCGGAAGCGCCCAAGGATGGACATTTGTACTTGATCGACCTCAGCAACGGCCGGACGATCTTCAAAACGCCGGTCACCACGATGTCGAATGCCGAGGCGCCGATGACGGCGCAGGGAACGCGATTTTGTCCCGGCTCGCAAGGGGGCGCGGAATGGAACGGCGCGGCGTTCGATCCCGCGGATAATCTCATTTTCACCGGCGAGGCGGATTGGTGCACGACGGTGCGTGCGGTGCCCGCGGCTGCGCTCGTGAATGCGCCTCTCGGCCATCCTTGGAGCGGCGCGACCGAGGGCTTCGGTCAGCAAGACGATCCCAAACGCTGGAGCGGTTGGATGACGGCGACCGATGCCGCCAGCGGCGAACGCAAATGGCAATTCCATGCGCCATTTCCAATCATGGGGGGCGTCACGCCGACCAGCGGCGGACTGTTGTTGTTCGGTGACATGGGCGGCAATTTCTATGCGTTCGGCGCGGCCAGCGGCAAGAAATTATGGTCGGCGGATCTCGGCGGCGCGATCGGCGGCGGAGTGATCACCTACGACGCCGGCCAGGGACAAAAGATCGCGGTCGCCGCGGGCATGACGTCGCCGATCTGGCCGACGCCCAAGGTCAACGGCAAGGTGGTCGTGCTAGGGCTTTGAGCGCCGCGCGGCGCACACTTCGCGCAGCGAGCTCATCAGCTCGCCCCACCAAAGGCCGATCATCCGGCTGAACTCGGCGCCCTGCAATCCATGCCGGGCCGGATGATCGGCGCGCAAGACCGAGAAGCCGCGATGGGTCACCGTCACCAGAGTGCCCGCCGTCGCGGGAACAAATTCAACGTCGACCTCGGTTTGTTCGTGTGCGGCGAAGTTGGCGTTGCGCCAGGTGAAGGTCAGGCGCCGCGGGGGATCCCAAACGCGCACGCGTCCCACCTCGACCACGTGCGGGCCGCTTGCGCCATCGATGGATTCGAACAGGCGGCCGCCCACTTCGGATTCGATGCGCAGGAAGCCGCCGCGTGCGCCGGCGTGGCGAAATTTGATGCCGCGCCGCCACCAGCGATCGATCTCTGCGGTGAAAATTTCGAATGCCAGCGTCGGCGGAACCTCGACCGTCACGCTGACACGTGCGCTGTCGCCGCTCATATCTTGGGCTTGCGGCCGCGCTGAGCGGCTTCAGCATACGATTTGAAGGCCTGAAGCTGGCCGCCCCAGAGTTCTTCGACTTGCGCCAGCCATTGCTGCACGGGTTGAAAGGCGGCCGGCTGCACGCTGTACATGCGAACGCGCGCGTCCTCCTCGATGCCTTCCTCCGCAACCAAGCCCGCCTTGCGCAATACTCGCAGGTGCCTGCTGAGCGCCTGGGGACTCATGTTGACGCTGTCCGCGAGTTCGCCGGCACGCCTCGGTTTCTTGAGCAGCATGCGAATCATTTCGCGGCGCGAGGAGTCCGACAGCGCGGCGAAGGCCGCATCCAGACCCGGTTTGGCGGAGCGATCGGCCATCAACGCGCCGGCGGGTTGCGCAGGCGCTGGGCAATCCACCACAGGTGGCCTTCCGGATCCAGCGCTCCGTAGCTCATGTCCGTCCAGTAGTCTTCGCCGTAGTCGTGGGTCGCCGGCTCCTCGATGATGCGCGCGCCGCGGGCGCGTGCGTGAGCGCAGTGGGCCTCGGCGTCGTCGACGAAGAACATGATGCTCTGGGTGGCAGCGCCATTGAGCGATTTAGGGCTTCGCAGGGTTCTCTTCCAAAGCCGCTCCGCGTCCGGAGTTTCCTGGCCGACCATGATCAGTCCTTCGCCATAAGTCAGTTCGCTGTGTTCTATTCGGCCGTTGTCGCCCTCAACCTTCAGGCGGACCGTAAAGCCAAAAGCGTCGCACAGCCAATCGATGGCGCCGGCCGCGTCCTGGTAGAAGACGCTGCTGGAGAATCGCGGCCAGTCGCTGGGGGTCGGTTTCATGCGGGTCTCCGTTTGGTTAAATATTAGCGAGATGCGATAATGTTAACGGAGTGGTTAACTAATAGCAAGACGCTCGCCGAAGCGGCGGACAGATGTTAGTATTTTCAGCGGTATCCAAAACAAAAGTACAAGCATGGCGGCCAAATTCGGCGATTTGGTGATCGAAAAACGATCGATAGACTACGTGCCGATCGCCGAGCGGCATGGCAAAGTGTGGCATCTGTGGCCGGTCTGGTTCTCCGGCGACGCGCACTTGGCGACCGTCGCGACCGGCGTGGTTGGCGTTGCGCTCGGCGGTCATTTGCTATGGATGGCGCTCGCGGTGCTTTTTGGGTGCGCATTCGGCACGTTCTTCATGGCGTTTCATTCGACCCAGGGTCCGCAGCTCGGGCTGCCGCAGATGATCCAGTCGCGGCCGCAGTTCGGCTACGTCGGCGCGCTCCTGGTGTGGGGGGTGGCGCTCATCGCCTACATCGGATTCAATGCCTTCAATCAAATCTTGGCGGCGCAGACCGTGGCGTCCCTGTACGGCGGCAATTCGACGCTGACGATCGTGGTGTTCACGATGCTGTCCGTTTCCCTGGCGGTGATCGGCTACGACTTGATCCATCTGGCGCAGCGCTGGATCGCCTATCTGTTGATCGCCGCGCTTCTGGTCTTCACGGTGGCGGTCATCGCGAGGATGCACCTGCCGGCCCAGGAAATCACGCTGCGCGGTTTTCGTACGGTGCCGTTTCTGGCGCAATTCTTCGCCGCTGCCTCGTATCAGATTGCCTGGTCCATCTACGTGTCCGATTATTCGCGCTACTTGCCGCGCGACGTGGGCGTGGGAGCGTCATTCTGGTGGACCTACCTGGGCGCCTTCGTGGGCGGGACCTGGATGATGCTGGTCGGCACGCTGGCTTCCGCGCTGTATCCGACCTTGGAGGTGGCGACCGCACTGCGCACCGTGGCCGACGCGGTGTTGCCTGGCTTCGGTAAGCCGTTGTTGGTGTGTTCGCTGCTCGGACTCGTGACCATCACGTCGCTCAACTATTACGGTGCGTCCCTGACTCTCTTGAGCGTCATGGATTCCGTCAAACCGAGCCGTCCGACGCTCGCCAAGCGGCTGCTGACCTTACTCGTGTCGACCGTGATCGCGACCGGCCTCGCGCTCGCATCGTCGCAGAACTTCGTCGAGAAGTTCAGCGAGTTCCTCGCCGTCCTCTTGTACCTCTTTACGCCCTGGACCGCGATCAACCTGGTGGATTTCTACCTCATCAGGAAAGGGCATTACTCGGTGCGTGAGATATTCAATTCGCACGGCATGTATGGGCGATGGTGCTGGCGCGGCCTGTGGGCCTACGGCATCGGGTTTGTCGCGATGATTCCGTTCTTCAGCACTGAGTCCTGGAAGGGACCCGTGGCGCGGGCGCTCGGCGGCGCCGATATCGCGATGCTCGTCGGATTGCCGGTTTCGGCGCTGGTGTACATCGTCGCGTGCCGCTCGCTCGACGTCGTGGCGGATCGACGCCTCGCCCACGCCGCTGACTCGGGGCTTGACCCCGATGCGGCCGCCTAGAGCGGCGTGTTCAGAAAGGCGTTGACGGCCTCGGCAACGCCGCGCGGGTCCTCCCAAAAGGGATTGTGACCGAGACCATCGAAGATTTTCACCTGGGCGGCCGGCAACGCATTGCGCAATGACTGGCGCATGTCCTCGTCCATGATCGGATCCTTGCTGCCCCAGATGAGCAGAGCAGGCGCCTTGAGGCGGGGAAGGGTGCGTTGCAGATCGCCGTAGACATTGTCGGCGGGCAGGGCCTGATCGAGAACCGCGAGCCACACGCGCAGTGGGATGCCGGCGGCGTCCTTGCGCTGCCGGCGAATGAAGTCCGGATCCACCGGTGTCGGCGAGTCCCACCAGGCGATCATGAAGGGTGAGTCCGCTTCGATGGGTTCCTTGAGCTTGCGAATCTCGGCGGCGAAATCGAACTGCGGCGGCTTCTTCGGCCGGTCGGGAGGCGAACCACCGGTCGAGGAAACCAGCACGACATGCGCCGTACGTTCCGGCCAGTATTCGGCGAACGTCTGGGCAATGATGCTGCCCAGAGAATGTCCTACGATGTCGGCCTTCTGAACGCCGAGTCGATCCATCAGCAGCTTGATGTCATACGCAAAGTCGATCCGGGTATAACAGCACTCCGGCTTGCTCGACCGTCCATGTCCCCGGATGTCGACCAATATCAACCGGTCGCGTTTCGACAAATACGGCAGCATGGGCACCCAGTCACGCGCGTTGTCGGTGTAGCCATGGATCAACACGACGGGAGGACCCGATCGTTCGCCCCTGTCGATGTAGGCGAGCGACTCGCCGTTAGGCAGCGCGATCAGCCTTTTGCTTGCGTCGAACGCGTCGAGATCGATTGCGAGCCGCGCAGGCGCCGTTGCCGTGCTCGCGGCAAGGGCCGAAGAACCGGCGGCGCAGGCGGCAAGCGCCGGTGAACCGGCGGCGCACGCGGCAAGGATTGAGCAAAACAGCGCGCATAAGCCGGAAGGACCGCGGTTGAGGCAGTGTCGGCCAAGCTCGTCGATTTTATTCATTCGTGGAATCCTACCCAGGACACGAGCGGTAGCCTCGCCCGCGACGGTTTGACGGCGCCCCTCTAATTCTTCAACCGAAACCCGGTTTTGAATACCCAAGCGACGATACCCAAGCAAACGCCCAGGAACCCCACGGTCATTGCCATGCTGATGCCGACGCTCACATCGGCCGTGCCGTAAAAGCTCCAGCGGAAGCCGCTGATCAGGTACACGATCGGATTGAAGAGGCTGAAGGTCCGCCAGGCCGGCGGCAGCATGTCGATCGAGTAAAAGGCGCCGCCGAGGAACGTGAGCGGGGTGATGACCAGCATGGGAATGAACTGCAGCTGCTCGAAACTCCGGGCCCAGATGCCGATGATGAATCCGAACAAACTGAACGTGAAAGCGGTCATCAGCAAGAACGCGATCATCCATGCCGGGTGGAGGACCCTGATCGGCACGAACAGCGACGCCGTAGCGAGAATGATCAAGCCCAGAACCACCGACTTGGTCGACGCCGCGCCCACATAGGCGATGACGATTTCGACGTAGGACACGGGCGCGGACAAGAGTTCGTAGATCGTACCCGTGAATTTTGGGAAGTAGATGCCGAACGAGGCGTTGGATAGGCTCTCGGTGAACAACGCCAGCATGATCAATCCGGGCACGATGAATGCGCCGTAACTGACGCCGCCGGCCGTGGACAGGCGTGAGCCGATGGCCGCACCAAAGACCACGAAGTACAGCGACGTGGTGAGGACCGGCGTCACCACGCTCTGCACCAGCGTGCGAAGCGAACGCGCGATCTCGAACTTGTAGATTGCCCAGACTCCGTGCCGATTGAATTGAATACGCGGCATCGACCTGTTCATGCGGGTTCGCTCACCAGCTTGACGAAAATATCCTCGAGCGAGCTTTGATGCGTTTGCAGGTCCTTGACCACGATCGACAAGTCGCTCATTCGTTTCAGCAACGCGGAAATATCGATGCTGTTGGCGCTATCGACGGTGTACACCAGATCGTGGCCGTCGGCCCTGATCTCGAGTCCCCATGAATCCAGTTCGGGCGGGATACGGCCAAGCGGCTCCTGCAGGTGCAAGGTCAGTTGTTTCTTGCCCAGCTGTTTCATCAGTTGCGCTTTTTCCTCCACCACGACCAAGGCGCCCTTGTTGATCACGCCGATTCTGTCGGCCATTTCCTCCGCTTCCTCGATGTAGTGCGTGGTCAGGATGATGGTGACTCCCGTGTCACGCAGACCGCGCACCAATGTCCACATGTCGCGGCGCAGCTCCACATCCACGCCGGCGGTCGGTTCATCGAGAAACAATATCTCCGGCTCGTGCGACAGGGCCTTCGCTATCATTACCCGCCGCTTCATGCCGCCGGACAGGGTCATGATCCTGCTGTCGCGCTTGTCCGACAGCGACAAATCGCGCAGCAGGCCCTCGATGAAGGCGGGATTCGGGGGCCGGCCGAAGAGGCCGCGGCTGAAAGATACGGTCGCCCAGACCGTCTCGAACGCGTCGGTACTCAATTCCTGCGGCACCAAGCCTATCTTGGTTCGGGCCGCGCGGTAGTCGCGCACGATGTCATGACCGTCCGCAATCACAGTCCCGCCGCTGGCGGTGACGATGCCGCAAATGATATTGATCAGCGTGGTCTTCCCTGCGCCGTTGGGACCCAGCAGGGCGAATATCTCTCCCCTGTCGATCTCCAGGTTGATGAGCTTCAAGGCTTGAAAGCCCGAAGCATAGGTTTTCACGACGTCGCGGATCGAAATGACCGGTTTCATGGCGTCTTCTCGCGACGGCGTCGATCTTCAGGCATTGGCAATGCGTTTGATCAGGGCGCGAGTGAACTCGGCCGTGCTGGCATGTCCGCCCAAGTCGCCCGTTCTCGCCTTGTCGATATTGAGCGTCTGATCCAGGCCCAAGCGCAGGCGCGCGGCCATGTGGGGCAGGTGGCAGTGTTCCAACATCATCGCCGCGGCGAGCATGATCGCCGTGGGATTTGCGATTCCCTTGCCGGCGATGTCCGGGGCCGAACCATGCACGGCTTCGAATATCGCGGCGTCGGCCCCGATATTGGCGCCGGGAGTCATTCCCAACCCGCCCACCAGACCCGCAACCAGGTCGGACAAGATGTCGCCGAACAGATTGGTGGTGACCAACATATCGAATTGCCACGGATTGAGCACCAGCTTCATGGCGCAGGCGTCGATGATGACGGTCTCCAGAGTGAAGCGTCCCTTGTACTTGCGTTCGTACAGTTCCTGCCCCACTTCCAAGAAAATCCCGGTCAAGATCTTCATGATATTGGCTTTGTGCACGATGGACACTTTCTTGCGGCCGGTGGCGACGGCGTGCTCGAACGCGAATTCCAACAAGCGCCGGCTGCCCTGACGGGTGTTCACCCCGGAGGCCATGGCGACTGCGTGCGGGTCGTCGTCGATCTGGATGTAATACTCGTGCCCGAGATACAGGCCCTCCAGGTTCTCGCGCACGACCACCAGATCGATGTTGTCGAAGCGGCCGCCGGGAATCAGAGTTCGCGCCGGACGAAGGTTCGCGTACAGCTTGAATTCCTCCCTCAGGCGTACGTTCGAGGACCGGTATCCGCCGCCCGACGGGGTTTCGAGCGGCCCCTTCAACGCCAGGCGCGTTCGTCTGATGCTGTCGATGGTCTTGGGCGGGAGAGGATCGCCCGCGCTCTTGACTCCTTCAAGACCGGCAACTTGGCGCTCCCACTCGAAGGGCGCACCAAGTGCCTCCAGGACGGCGACCGTGGCTTCGACGATTTCGGGACCGATCCCATCGCCGGGGATCAGTGTGGCTGGAATTAACTGTGGCATCGATTGACTCTCGAGTGGTGAAGCGAGTGATTAGCATACTCGATGTGGGTGAGATTAGACTGCGTGCAACTGCGGAGGATTGCGCATTACCAACGACGAAATCATCGCGGCGACACGTCGCTGGTTGGAAAGGTCGGTCATTGGGCTGAACCTGTGTCCATTTGCCGAAAGCGTGTACCGCGGCAATCGCGTGCGTTTTCGCGTCAGCGAACGACGATCCGCGTCCGCGCTGTTGGACGAATTTCGCTCGGAGTTGGGGGAATTGCATGCGGCGGACCCCCTGCATTGCGAGACGACGCTGTTGATACATCCATGGGTTCTAACGGATTTCATCGAGTACAACGATTTCCTCGACGTCTG
The DNA here is from genome assembly GCA_036498345.1 of Steroidobacteraceae bacterium. Classification (GTDB taxonomy): domain Bacteria; phylum Pseudomonadota; class Gammaproteobacteria; order Steroidobacterales; family Steroidobacteraceae; genus Bog-1198. Next base: position 813 of record DASYFQ010000319.1, on the reverse strand, counting down.
CGAGACGACCATTGCCGAACTCGGTCTGGAAGGAGAGGTCCAGGTCGCGAGCTTTCATCCCCAGTATCAATTCGCCGGGACCCAGTCCGAGGACATCGAGAATTATACCAATCGCTCTCCGTATCCCATGCTGCATCTGTTGCGCGAGGCCAGTATCGAGCGCGCCATTGCCGCCGTGCCGGACACCAGCGAGATATATCGCAAGAATATCCGGACGCTGCGCGAGCTGGGTCATGCGGGTTGGCGGCAGCTATGGCGCGATTAGCACCTTTCGCATGGGAACGAATTCTATGATCTCGCCGTCTCCCACGTCGAAATGGACCATGGGGGCACCGACGTAGCCGCGGGCGGCATAGAGTTTGACACCGGGGAGCGTCGCCATCAGCTCCGCTTGAGAAAACCCATGGGCGCGCGCTTCGTTTTCGCAGTGCTCGAGCAACATCGATCCGATACCGCGGCGGGCGCTGGCCGGATCGATGAAGAACGCGCGAATCTTCGCGGCCTGGGTGCGCGGATCGAGCGGGGAAGAATCGCGGCCGGATCGCGCGTCGCCCCCGAACAAGGTCGACCGGAAGCTCCAGCCGCCGCAACCGACGAGACGACCGCCTTCCTCGGCTACAAAATAGGTCTCATCGGACAGCAGTTGCGTATCGACGCCGAATGCGCCGCGCAGGGCGCCCTCGATTTGCGCGGGCCGATAGTCATCCGCGCTCAGGCCGCGGGCGGAACGGGCAATCAGCGCTTCGATCTGCGGAATATCGGTGCGTGTGGCCTTGCGTAAGAGGATCGGCACGAATTTGTTACGCTGCTGGT
>DASYFQ010000318.1:0-20148 GCA_036498345.1 Steroidobacteraceae bacterium | reverse complement strand
GCGCTCGAGTTCTTCAACGGACTCGGCGGGTTTGCCGCCGAAGGGCGCGAATACGTCGTGACGCTCGGCGAGGGCCAATGGACGCCGGCACCGTGGATCAACGTGGTGGCCAATCCCGAATTCGGGTTTCTGGCGTCGGCCGACGGCCCGGGCAGCACCTGGTCGTTGAATGCGCAGCAAAATCAGCTCACGCCGTGGTCCAACGATCCCGTCAGCGATGCGCCCGCCGAGACCATCTACATTCGCGACGACGACAGCGGCGATCTTTGGACCGCGACTCCCCTGCCCATTCGCGAACCATCCTCTGCCTATGTCATTCGTCATGGCTTCGGCTATACCCGCTTCGAGCACACCTCGCATGGCATCGCGCTCGATCTTCTGCAATTCGTGCCGCTCGCGGATTCGATCAAGGTTTCGCGTCTCAAGGTCGCCAATCACTCTGCCGACACCCGGCGGCTCTCGATCACTCACTACTTGGACTGGGTGCTGGGAAACCAACGCAGTAAAACGGCATCGTTCATCGTAACTGAAATCGAACCCAAGACCGCGGCGATGCTCGCGCGCAATCCCTGGGGTTCGGATTTTCAATCGCGAGTTGCCTTCATGGACATGGCGGGCCGGCAGCACGCTTGTACCGCCGATCGGACGGAATTCATCGGCCGCCACGGATCACTCGCGGAACCCGCGGCGCTCCTCGGAATGCATGGCCTGTCGAATCGCGTCGGCGGCGGCTTGGACCCCTGCGGTGCGATGCAAACGGCCATCACTCTGCGGCCCGGCGAAGCAACCGAACTCACGTTCCTGCTCGGCGAGGAGGCGTCGTCCGCCGCCGCCGTTGCGCTCATCGAACGCTACCGAACGCTCGATCTCGACGCCGTCCTCAAGGAGGTTACGGACTTTTGGGATCAGACGCTGGGCGCCATGCAGGTGAAGACGCCGGATCGGTCCATGGACATACTGGTCAACGGGTGGTTGCTGTATCAGACGCTCTGCTGCCGCGTGTGGGCACGGACGGCGTTTTATCAGTCGAGCGGAGCTTACGGATTCCGCGATCAATTGCAGGATGTCATGGCGCTCGTGGTGTCGAGACCTGGGATCGCTCGCGAGCACATTCTCCGCGCTGCGGCACGCCAGTTCGAGGAGGGGGACGTGCAGCATTGGTGGCTGCCCACCTCCGGCCAGGGAGTGAAAACCCGCGTCTCGGATGACCGCATTTGGCTGCCATTCGTCGCCGCTCACTACCTCGAGGTCACGGAGGATTTCGCCGTGCTCGAGGAGCAGGTGCCGTTCCTGGCGGGCGGCCCTCTGCCGCCGCAAGCCCACGAGAGCTTTTCAGCCCCCGAGCCGGCCGCGGCCGCATCGCTGTTCGACCACTGCGTGCGTGCCCTCGACTCCAGTCTCGCAATCGGTGCGCACGGCCTGCCGCTGTTCGGAGCGGGTGATTGGAACGACGGCATGAATCGAGTCGGAGCAGCCGGCCGCGGAGAAAGTGTTTGGCTCGGCTGGTTCTTGCATGCCGCGCTGCTCAAGTTCGCGCCGATCGCCGAGCGGCGCGGGGAGTCCGCTACCGCCGCCGTCTGGCGCAAACACGCGTTTACCCTGCAACAGGCCATCGAGCGCGAAGCCTGGGACGGCGACTGGTACCGGCGCGGCTACTTCGATGACGGCACGCCCTTGGGTTCGGTCGCGAGCGATGAATGCCGGATCGATTCCATTGCCCAGTCGTGGGCGGTGATCTCCGGCGCCGCAGAGCGCGATCGCGCAACAAAGGCAATGTCGGCGGTGAACTCGCAACTGGTCAGCCGCAGTGACGGCCTGGTGCAATTGTTCACCCCGCCCTTCGACCGTACTCGGCACGACCCGGGCTATATCAAGGCCTATCCGCCCGGTATCCGCGAAAATGGCGGCCAGTACACTCACGCGGCCATGTGGTCGACCCTGGCGTTCGCCTTGCTGGGCGACGGCGATCGGGCCGGAGAATTATTCTCCATTCTCAATCCAATCAATCATTCGAGCACCCGCGCCGGCATTCATCGATACAAGGTCGAACCCTATGTGGTCTGTGCCGACGTGTATTCCTCGCCTCAGCACGTCGGCCGCGGCGGCTGGACTTGGTATACCGGATCCGCGGGGTGGATGTACCGTACTGCCGTCGAGGGAATCCTAGGCATCCATTTGCGCGGCCGGATGCTGTCCATCAATCCCTGCATTCCACGGGGCTGGACCGGTTTTGAGATCACCTACAAGTATGGGTCGTCGCGCTACCGAATCGCGGTGGACAATCCTCGCGGTGTGAGCACCGGCGTGCGCCGCGCCACTCTCGACGGTCGGGAGATATCGGGCACGCCGTGCGAGATCACTCTGGTGGATGACGGCACCTATCACTACGGGCTGGTCACATTGGGTTGATCGATCAGCGATCAGCGTATGTCTTGTTTTGCCCGTAGTGCCGCAATGCCGCGAATCAGGAACGTTTTGGCAACTGCGCCGGCCGGCAATATTCGCAGCAGGCGCAGCACGAGGCCAGGACGCGCAACGAGAAGACCGGCCGCAGCCGCACCCAGGGTTCCGAGTCCGCGGCCGCTCATGAGTATCTGCATGGTGCGGCTGCGGGGAAATCCCCCGGGCCGATCGCCGGGGTTCGCGCCGCCGGCGTGAGGTTCGTCGGGTGGCGGATCGAAGATGCGCAGCAATTCCTCGCGAGACACGGCCAGCCTCGCGAGAATTTCGGCTCGAGCGGCTGCATCGCGATCTATCATGGGTCGATTATTCCTGATCCGCCGACAATAGGCGCTCGAGGAGGACGCGATCTTCCTGCCACTGCCGACGCACGAACGAAAAGAGCGGCGACTTTGCCCGCACGGCACTGGCCCGGTAGGCGGTAGCGACGATGGCTATGCCCGCGAATCCGCCGGCCATCCATACGATGGCGGACACTCGGTGGGGGGTATCCCAGGTGTAGGCCACCACGGCAAGGCAGCCCATGAAAACCGCAAACAGGCTCGAGATGGCAGCGATGGCGGACGCCAGGAGCTCTGCCGCAATTTCCCGTCGAGCCCTGGCCAGATCCAAACTCGCAAGGTCGGCATACGCAGCCGCGTGCCTGAGCAGCGCCGGTGCCGCTTTCGGCAGTGACCACAGTAGGCGCACCGTCTGAAGACCTTAGGAACGGCGGGTCGCTAGAATCCCTACGACCGCGCCTACCAGCGCGGCAATGCCGACCGCTTGCCATGGGCTATCGTGAACGTAATCATCGGCCGTGTTGGCGACGGTCTGCGCGTGCTGCCGTATGGCGTCGGCCCCCTCCGCCAGGCTTTGCTTCGTTGCATCAACCGCGCGCTGAACCTTGCCGCGCATACGCACCACGTCCGCATCTTTCAAATCCGCGATCCGCGCCATCAGATCTTCGACGTCTGCAATCAGGTTCTTGATCTCGCTCGACGCAGCCGCCTTGATATCGTTTACGCCGTCGCTCAAATCGTTCTTGAGGCGACGCCCGCTCGCACGCGCCTGCTCAGTGGTTCCGTCGAATGTGCCTTCCATTTTTTTCTCCTAAAGAACACAGAGAACAGTATCACAGCTATTGTCGGGCCGGCCGGGAAGCCGCACCATCGGCTCCCCTTGGCCCTTCCTGTAGGAATTGCCCCACATGCTAAACTTTAGCGTTGAGGCGCGCGCAATCACATGAAAATTTTGGGCGAGGAATTGGGCAAGATCGGTCGATGGTACATCGCGCTGCCGCCTCTGCTGCTGATCGGCTTCCTGGTCGGATTGTTCTTCCTGGCGGCTGCGGGACAGTCGCGGCTCAATGCGGCCAATGAGCGCGTGCATGACTCGCAGCTTCGTCAACAGGCCCTGAGCGAGTTCATCGCGCTCATAAGCGATGCCGAATCGGGCCAGCGCGGCTATCTCCTCACGGGTGAAAGCTCCTATCTGCAGCCCTACACCGAAGCGGTGGCAAAGGTCGAGGCTGCGCTCGATCGCGTGGACGAGGCCTATGGAGGCAACGACAGCCGCGAGTTTCAAGAGCTGCGAATTCTGACCGGGAAGAAGCTTGGCGAGTTCGAGGATACGCTGGCGCTCTTCAAGAAAAGAGGCACCACGCCCGCGGTGAACGTCGTGCGCACCGACGTGGGCAAGCGCACCATGGATGAAATATCCAGGATCGTCGGCGACATGCGCCTCGGGGAGGCGCGCGAGCTGTCCGCGGCCACTGCGCAATGGCAGGCTGATTTCCAAGTCTCGCGTTGGGTGTCGGCGGCAGGCGTCATCCTCAATATCGGCCTGGTACTGCTCGCGACGCGTCTGGTCTACGGCGACATGCGCCGGCGCGCGCAGCAAGCCATCAACCTGCGCGATCAGAAACAAGAGCTGGAACGTGAAGTGGACGAGCGGACCCGGGAACTGACCGCGCTCTCCACCCACTTGCAAGGGGTATCGGAGCAGGAAAAGTCCGCTCTGTCGCGCGAATTGCACGACGAGCTCGGCGGCTTGCTGGTGGCCGCCCGCATGGACTTATCCTGGCTTCAGCAGCGCCTGCCGACCAGCGATCCGGCCATCGAACAGCGCTTCAAACGCATCCATGAATCCTTGAGCTCGGGGGTCGATTTGAAGCGCCGGGTCGTCGAGGAGCTCCGGCCCACGCTGCTCGACAACATGGGCCTGTTCACCGCGCTGCGCTGGCAGTTCAAGGAGACCTGCCGCCGGGCCGGGCTCAAGTGCAGCGAAAGGATTCCCGATTCCGAGCCCAAATTCAATCCTGATGCCGCGATCGGGGTCTTCCGAATCGCCCAGGAAGCATTGACGAATATCCTCAAGCACGCCGAGGCCAAGTCCGCGGAGTTGACCATCGACATCGACCGCGAAAATTTTGTCCTGCGTGTTTCGGATGACGGCAAGGGGATCCCGCCGAACCGGCTTCAAACCATCACATCCCACGGGCTCGCATCGATGCGGCACCGAATCATGGCGTTGGGCGGCAACTGGGAAGTGCGCAGCCCAACCACGGGCGGCACCATCCTGACCGCGATCATCCCGTTGTCCAGAATGCTGACCGAGCCTGCGCCGCTGGCGAACGCCTCGGCGACCTGATGCCGCAATGCGAGGCGCGCCGCGCCTCTCAATGTTTCGCCAGGTGGGCCTCGCAAATCTCGTGCAGGACTTCCGGCAGCCTGCCGTAGTCGCGGGCCTTGTCCAAAAAATGCGTGGCGCCGAGGGCGATCGCAGCGTTCTTGTATTCAGGCAAATCGTAGTTCGTCAACACGATGATTCGCGGCTTCAATTGAGCCGTGGCCAACGCCCGCATGACGCCGAAGCCGGTGCCCTGCTTCAAATGCAGGTCCAGAATGATCACATCGATCGCATCGCGCTGGGCGGACGCCACGGCGGTCGCCTCGGTGTCCGCGGTGCCTATCAATTCGACTTGAGGGATTTGCCGGATCGCTTCAGTCAAACGCTCCGTCAGCACCTTGGAGTCTTCGACTAGTAAGACTCTCAGGTACTGAGCCATTGACATCGCGTCCGTAGTATATGCATGCATGCTTGTCGCAGTTTAGCGTCATGCGCCGCATCCGGGCCACACCGGGTCCCCAGGTTCTGATGTAGGAAAATTCTCACAATCGGCGCTATTGAATGAGCCCGTTGCGCAACGCATACGACGTAATGTCGGCGTTTGCGGTAAAACTCATTTTCTCCAATATCCGGCTTCGATAAGTGCTCACGGTTTTAACGCTGAGACTGAGCTCGTTGGCGATATCGGAAACACCGCGCCCTGCCGCCAGCTTGCAGAAAATCTGGAACTCGCGGGTCGATAGGCGTGCATGCAGCGGCTTATCCGGGTCGCCGTCGAGATCCGCCACCAATATCTCCGCCAGCGCCGCGCTGACATAACGGCGGCCCGCCAACACGGTGCGCACCGCCTTCATCAGTTCCTCCGGCGCGCTGTCCTTGGACAGATAGCCGCTTGCGCCGGCGCGCAGAACATTGACCGCGTATTGCTGCTCCGGGAGCCCGCTCATCACCAGTACCCGCACGCCGGGGTGTCCAGTCTGAATATGGCGCAAGATATCCAAGCCGCTGCGATCCGGCATGTGAATATCCAGTAACACGAGATCCCAATCCTGCTCCCGCAGCAAATCCAGAGTTTCGTTGCCGCTGGCAGCCTCACCCACGGCATTGATGCTCGCGTCGGCCTCGAGAAATTGCTTGAATCCGGCGCGGACTACCGCATGATCATCCGCGATCAGTACTCTTGACACGTTTTATTCTCCGTTGGCCGGGCGCTTAACTATTTGCGCACTCTTGGTTCTGTGAATATCCGTTGAGCTTGTTATACAGCGTCTTGAGACTACAGCCCAGTGCGTCGGCGGCCCGGCGCTTATTGCCCTTGAAGTAATCCAGAGTCGCCTCGATCAACGACCGCTCCATGTCGTAAATCCGCGATCCTACGCGGATATTCAGCCGTTCACCGTCGCCTGCTTGATCGCCGTCGCGCGCTGCGGTACCGGGAATCAACGGGGCCAATTCGAGCACGGCGTCGCCGAGAATGAACGCGCGCTCGATGCAATTCTTGAGCTCACGGACATTGCCGGGCCACGTATGCTGCTTCAGCATCATTCGGGAAAGTGCCGAAAGCCGTTTTTGCGATCCCCCCTGCGCATTGAGTTCAGCCAAGAAATGCTCCGCCAGCAGTTCCACGTCGTCGCCGCGGCTGCGCAGCGGCGGCATGTCGACCGGAAACACGGCCAGGCGGTACAACAGGTCTTCGCGAAGCTGGCCGGTCTGAACCGCCTGCAACGGGCAACGGTTGGTAGACGCAATGACGCGCACGTCGGAAGTAAACTCAGTGCTCGCCCCGACTCGATAGAACTTTCGCGTCTCCAGAACGCGCAGTAGCCGGGTCTGCATGTCGAGCGGCATTTCAGTCACTTCGTCGAGCAGCAGCGTTCCGCCCTGGGCGCGTTCGAACACCCCGGCGTGTGCGCGGACCGCACCGGTGAAGCTTCCCTTCTCGTAACCGAACAGTTCAGCCTCGATGAGCCCGGCCGGTATGGCGCCGCAGTTGATGGCCACGAAAGGGCCGTCACGGCGTGCACTGCACTCGTGAATCGACTGGGCCGCCAACTCCTTCCCGGAGCCGCTTTCGCCGGTCAAGAGCACACTGGCTTCGGTGGGTCCGACTCGCTCGATGAGTCGAAACACCTGTTGCATGGCCGGGGAAGCCCCCAACAGGGAACCGACCGCCGTCAAGGACACCCGTTGCTCGGAAAAAACGTGGCTGACATTATTCATTACAAATCTCCTTTTGGTCGCGCCCGTGTAATCGTTACACTGGACACCGCTGGATTTGTAACCTGTGCAGACCGACGTCGCCAGGGGTAGGCGCTGAACCTCGGCTCGGAATTCGCGCGATTTTGTGTCAGTGTTTGTCCGACACGCTATCCAAGCATTTGATCGTTGGGCTTGCGGAATAGGGGATTGCGCATGGCTCTGACCGGCCTCGCGCTGCCGCCATCTATCTATGGCACATGCGATGCATGCGCGCCGCACCGCCAGCAGCTGGTGAATTGCGGTTCGAGCACCTCGCCGCAGTGTTCGCAGGTCCAGGAAGCACCGGCCGGTGCCGCCGCGGCCCGCGCCAGGGCGCGCAGGGCGGCCGATTCATCGGCATCCTCGACATACAGCTGCGGCCAGGTTTCCAGCATGGGCAAATCACCCAGGGCGCCCGCCAGATATTGATTGCGCAATTCGCTTTGGATGCCGGCGGTCAACAGCACGTTGCGCGCATGCGCCACCTGGATCAGCGACGCGGCGCGGAACACTCGCTTCATGGATCCGCATGCCTCGTGCCGCGCGTCATCGAGCGCTCACGGGGCCCCACGCAATGATCTCAGGAAGGTCCCGACATCCTCGCCTCGCTCCAAGACCTCCACCAAAGCGGAGCCAACCACCACGCCATCCACGTGGCCCGCAAAAGCCTCAACCTGCTCCCGCGAGCGGATGCCGAAACCGGCGCACACCGGCACGCTCGAGCAACGCTTGACTCGGTCCATGTACTCCAGCACCTCCAACGGCACGCCGGCGGACGACCCTTTGGCCGTCCCCGTGGTGCCCGTAATGGTCACCGCATACACGAAGCCCTGTGCCTCCCGGCACAACATCGCCAGGCGCTCGGGAGGCGTCACGGGCGTCACCATCTGCACCAGCGCCAGGCCCTCGAGTTCGAGCGCCCGTTTGAGATCACCGCTTTCCTCGAAGGGCAAGTCGGGCACGATGAATCCGGCCACACCTGCCGCCGCGGCCGCGCGCGGCAGCGCATCCAAGCCGACACTGAGCAGCGGGTTCAAATAACTCATCAGGAGAATAGGCGCCCGATGCCGCTCCTTCAACGAGGCGAGTTCCTCGAGTATCCACGGCAGCGTGACCCCGCCCGTCAACGCGGCAAAACTCGCCCGCTGAATGGTGGTTCCGTCGGCCATGGGATCGGTGAAGGGCACCCCGATTTCAACCACGTCGCAGACACCGGCAACGGCAGCCAGGCTGTCTCTGAACCCGAGTCGAGTCGGAAATCCGGCCGTGAGAAAACCCACCAGCGCCGGCCGACCCTGCAATACCGCCGATCGAATGGCTGCGGAGATCGTGTCGCGCGGCGCCGCGTTCAGCGCGCCCTTCATCGCCCGATGTCCTTCAACAGCGTGCGCAGCAGGATGGGCATGTCCTTGTCGCCCCTGCCGGAGCAGCCAATGAGAATTCGCGCACCGGGGTGTGCCTCCGCGTAGCGCCGCGCGCCGAAAAACGCATGGGCGCTTTCGATGGCCGGCAAAATGCCCTCGGATTTGGCGCATTCTGCGAGCGCATCCAAGGCTTCTTCGTCAGTCGCCGACTCGTAGGCGACGCGTCCGCTCTTCATCAGGTAGGCATGCTCGGGACCGACGCCGGAATAATCAAGACCGGCCGACACCGAATGCGTTTCGCGCACCTGGCCATAGGCGTCCTGCAATATCAGCGTATAGCTGCCCTGTAAAACACCCGGAGTTCCGAAAGTCAGCGAGGCCGCGTTGTCCCCGAGACCGGAGCCGCGGCCGCCCGCCTCCACCCCGATCAGTTTCACCCCGCTGTCGCTCAAGAAAGGATGAAACAAGCCGATGGCATTCGAGCCGCCGCCCACGCATGCCACCGCGGCATCCGGCAAGCCGCCCGCCAGCTCCAGCATCTGTGCGCGCGCCTCGCGGCCGATCACCGCCTGCAGCTCGCGCACCAGGTAGGGATACGGGTGCGGCCCGACCGCCGAGCCCAATGCGTAATACGTGCCGTTGGGATCGGACACCCAATCGCGCAATGCCTCGTCGATGGCCGCGCGCAGCGTTTGGTCGCCGCCTGTCACCGGCACCACGGTGGCGCCCAGGAGTTGCATGCGTCCGACGTTGGGCGCCTGCCGTTCCACATCCACCGCCCCCATGTAGACCACGCAGGGCATTCCCAGGCGTGCTGCCGCGGCCGCGCTCGCGACGCCGTGCTGGCCCGCGCCGGTTTCGGCGATGATGCGCTTGGCGCCCAAACGCTTCGCCAACAGGGTTTGACCCACGGCGTTGTTGATCTTGTGCGCGCCCGTGTGCGCGAGATCCTCGCGCTTGAGCCAGATGTCGGCGCCCCAACGCTTGCTCAAGGTCGCCGCATGAGTAAGTGCGGTCGGGCGGCCAACCCAAGTTTTGAGCTCATGCCTGAACTCCGCTTGAAATTCGGCATCGTGCAAATACCGCTCGACACCCGCTTGCAGCCGATCGAGCGCAGGCACCAGGGTTTCAGGAACATAGCGTCCGCCAAAGGCCCCGAATCGACCGCGGGCATCGGGAAGTCCGGACGCCGCCGCATCGCCGCGCATCAATGAGTTCATGAATCTTGCTCCAGGCTCGCCGCGGCGGCTCGTGCGGCGCGGACGAACTCGCGAATTCTTGCCGGGTCCTTGATCCCCGGAACTTCCTCCACCCCGCTGCTCACGTCCACCCCGAATGGGCGCACCGCCTGGATGGCCTCGGCCACATTCTGCGCGGACAAGCCACCGGCCAGAATGACTTCTGTTTGCCGCGCGAGCTCCGCCGCCCGGCCCCAATCGGCCAGCTCGCCGATGCCGCTCGACGGACCCTCGAACAACATGCGCGCCGGCAAGGGGCTCGGCGTCTTGCGGCCGAATCGCACGACGGGAAGTACTTTGATGTGCGCCGGGATTTTCAATTCGCGCAAATCTTCGACGTCGGTTTGAAAGTAATCCGGTTTGAGTATCCGGCAAATTTCGTCGACTTTCATTTGCAAGGGGTGCTGCGCAACCGCGATACGCAATATTCCCGGGGGCGCGAGCGCGGCCAGCTGCGCCGCCTGGCCGGGCGTCACTTGCCGCGGACTGGGGGCGAACACGAAACCGATCGCGTCGACATTGGCCTCCGCGGCCGCAGCCACGGCGTCCGCACTGGTGATGCCGCAGATTTTTATCCACATGTTGCGGAGTGTAGCCATTTAAGACTGCACTGTCCGCGTCGCATCGAATATTTCGCGCAGCAGCGGCGACGGGTCTTCGCGGGCCATGAGGGCGGTGCCGATCAACGCCAGACGATATCCCAGCTGCTGCATGCGCCGCGCATCCAAGGCCGAGGCGACGCCGCTCTCGGCAACCGCGGGCCAGCCGGAAGGCAACAGAGGCGCGAGCGCCGCGAACCGCTCGTTCACGATCTGTAGCGTTTGCAAGTCGCGGCAGTTGACACCGATCAATATCATCTCCTCGCCGCCCGCCGGCGCGTCGCCGCCCGCCGGTACTTTGCCGCCAGCCCGCTCCGCACCGACCGCACGGGAGCCCGCGCGCCGAGCGGCGCGCGACGACTCAAGATCGTGCGCCACGGCGAGATCGACGTCGTCGAAGGCTTCCAGCAGCACGAACATGCCATGCTCCGCCGCTACATCCAACAACTGTTCGATTCTCGGCCGCGTCAACATCCGCAGGATGACCAAGACACCGCCCGCGCCCGCGGCGCGCGCTTCCAATACCTGGTAAGGATCGACCAAAAAATCCTTGCGCATTGCCGGCACGCCGAAGGGTACCAGTGCCGCCGCGGCCTTTCGCAAATGCTCGAGAGACCCATCGAATCGGGAGGGCTCGGTGAGAACCGATACCGCCGCGGCACCGCCGCGTGCGTAGGCGGCGACGCGCGCCAGCCAATCGTCGCGTTCATTGCCCAATGGGCCCGCGGCCGGAGAACGTAGTTTCAGTTCCGCAATGACGTCGAACCCCAAGGTCGACAAACGCAGAGGTGCGCTCCGTGGCGCCCGCCGCGCGCGGCGTTCCAGCGCGTCGGCGGATTCATGCCGAATCGCCTCGGCCACGCGCGACGCGCTCAGAGAAGCCATGTCGTCCAGGAAGCCGCTCATTGACCTTCTGCCGCGAATTGCCGCAGGCGTTGCAGCCATGCGTGCGCCCGCCCGCTGGTCAGCGCCGATCGCGCCATGTCGATTCCCAACGCAATGCTCGCGGCGCGGCCGGCGATGAACAAGGCCAGCCCGCTTTGCAGCACCAGGGCCGAACAATGCGCACCACGATCGCTGCCTTCGAATACGCCGAGCAATGCGCTGAGGTTGGCGGCCGCATCGCTGCCGGCCAAATCGCTCGAGTCGCAGGGCGCGAGGCCGAAATCCCGCGGATCGATTTCGCACCGGCGGATCGCATGGCGGGTGACGTCGAAGGCGAGGAAGGGTCCGATGGGCGTGGCTTCATCCCAACCCGCCGCCCCGTGCACCACCCAGGCGCGCTCGATGTCCATCCCGGCCAACGTGCCGGCCATCAGCTCCGCGGTCGCCGCATCGTAGGCGCCGATCAAGCGAAAGCGCGGCGCGGCGGGATTGGTCAACGGGCCCAGCAAATTGAATACCGTGCGGATGCCGAGCGCCGCGCGGATCGGCGCGAGAGCCTTCATCGCCGGATGAAAATAGGGCGCGAACAGAAAGGTGAATCCGGTGGCCGCAAAACAGCGCACCGCCTGGGTCTCGTCCAGGGGCAGCGTAAATCCCAGGCGCTCGATCAAGTCGGCGCTGCCGCTGCGGCTGGAGATGGAACGATTCCCATGCTTGACCACGGGCAGGCCGCACGCGGCCGCCAGCAGCGCTGCCCCCGTCGATAGATTGAGACTGCCCGAGCCGTCGCCGCCGGTACCGACGATGTCGATGGCATCGAGCGCCTCCGGCAATGCGGGTTTTCGCGCAAGCGAATGCATGGCACCCGCAAAACCGCGCACCTCAGCCGCCGTGACGCCCTTCGCGCGCAGCGCGGAGAGGAGCGCGCCCGCCATCGCCGGCGCGACTTCGGGAGTCGTCAACGATGTCAGCAGCGTCGCGGCTTCGCTCTCGGCAAGGTCGCGGCCTTGCACCAGGCGATCGAGCGTGTGATGGAGGCTGGTCACGACATCAAGTCTTTAGAAAGTTGCCCATGAGCATCGGACCGTCCGGCGTCAGCACGCTTTCCGGATGAAATTGCACGCCTTCGATCGGTAGTGATTTGTGCCGAACCCCCATGATTTCGCCTTCCGCGGTCCGTGCCGTGACTTCGAGCACGGAAGGAATGCTGTCGGCGGCTGCGATCAGCGAGTGGTAGCGGCCGGCGTCGAATTCGCGCGGCATGCCCGCGTACAGACCTTTGCCATCATGCTGAACGGGCGACACCTTGCCGTGCATCAGCCGCGCCGCGCGTACGACCTTGCCGCCGAATACCTCCACCAAGGATTGATGCCCGAGGCAGACGCCGAAAATCGGTATGCGCCCGGCGAACGCGTCAATCATCCGCATGGACACACCCGCGTCCCGAGGCGTGCCCGGACCCGGCGAAATGACCAAATGGGAAGCCTCGAGCGTGAGCGCCTCCTCGACGGTGATGGCATCGTTGCGATAGACCTCGACCGCCGCTCCCAGTACCAAGAATGCTTGCACCAGGTTATAGGTGAAGGAATCGTAGTTATCGATCAGCAAAATCTTCGGGCGCATGCTAGAGACCTTCCGCCGCGAGTTCGAGCGCACGCCGCAGCACGGCGCTCTTCGCCATCAACTCGGCGTATTCGGCTTGCGGGGAACTGTCGGCGACGATACCGCCCCCGGCTTGGTAACTGTACGTGTCGCCTCGAAAGACCAGCGTGCGGATGGTGATCGCTTGATCCATGTCGCCGCACCGGCCGAAGTAGCCGATGGTCCCCCCGTAGAGCTGCCGGCCCACCGGTTCGAGTTCGTCGATGATTTCCATGGCACGCACCTTCGGGGCGCCCACCAAGGTGCCGGCGGGAAAGGTCGCGGCAAACAGGTCGAACGCATCCTGTCCCGGCCGCAGGCGGCCGTTGACGCCGCTGACGATGTGCATGATGTGACTGTAGCGCTCGATGACTCGGTAGGGATTCACGGCCACGGACCCCGCGGTGGCGACCCTCCCCAAGTCATTGCGCGCCAAATCGACCAGCATCACGTGCTCGGCATTCTCCTTGGGATCCGCCAGCAGCTCCGCTTCCAACGCGGCGTCGCGCGCTGCATCGGCGCCGCGTGGGCGGGAGCCTGCGATCGGCCGCAATTGAGCATACCCATCGTGGCACTTGACCAGCGCTTCGGGGGAAGAGCCAACCACCGTGATATCGCCCAGTTCGCAAAAATACATGTACGGCGAGGGATTGAGCAGCCGCAGCGCTCGATACACCTCGAATGGCGCGAGTTGCTGGCGCCCCTCGAATCGAGACGCGAGCACCAGCTGATAGACATCGCCGGCGGCGATGTACTCTTGCGCCCGCCGCACCCGGACCGCGTGCGCCTCCTCGGTCAACGAGGGAGTGGCGGGCGAAAAGCCTCCGCGAGAGAGAACTACGGGAATTCCGCCGCGCAATGCCTGCACGACATCCCGGCGCAGAGCTTGCCGTTCGGCCTCGCTACCGTCATGCAGCAACGCCGCGGTGCGAGTCAGGTGATCGAACACCAGCAAGGACCTTGGCGCGACATAATGTGCGTGCGGCGTTTCGGTCGCATCCAGGCTGCGTCCCGGCACGCGCTCGAAGTAGCGGACCGCATCGTATGCGGTATAGCCGACCAGTCCACCGAGCAACGGCACTCCCGGTACCTCCGGCAGCGGCCGCGGCGCTTGCGCAAGAGCGCCGCGCAAAGCAGCCAAAAACTCGAGCTTGGACCTCGGCCGGGGAGAATGTACGCCGCCGATGGTGAGCCCCGCGGCATCGAAACGCACTTCCAGACAATCGCCGAATCCGATGAAGGAATAACGCGCCAGCCGCTCTCCTCCCTCGACGCTTTCCAGCAAAAATCTCGGGCGAAAGGCTGCCAGCTTCAGATAGGCCGATACCGGCGTATCGAGATCGGCCGCGATGTCAAAAGGAGGCTTCATGGGTTCACTTCTGCAAATCTCACGGGCAACAAAAAACCCACCACCGACTTTGAGGCGGAGATGGGTTCTGGATACCGACGAACAAAATTAAGAGATAGACCAGCCCCACTCCTCAGAAGGGAGTGCGCCACCACCAAGCCTTGCGAAGGATGCGTGCGGTCAACATGGATGGAGTATCGCCGCCCTGAGCCGGCAGCGTCAAGCGGGGCCGCTCGGGCCCTATTCCTTCGCCGATGCCTCGAGTGTCTTCTTGAACTTGCGGGTGAGCTCGACGAATCGAGGAGTCAATCCAATGTCCTCGTAGAGCGGATCGCCCTGGTCGTCGCGCGAAATGACCTTCGGGCCTCGCTCATAGGGCATGGCGGCGGCAATTTCGTCGAGGCCGGCATGCAGCAGGTCGGTAATGATGGCTTCGATCGGCTGCCCGGGGAACAGTTCGACCAGGGCTTGCAGCCGCGCGGCATCGTCCAGATCCAAGCGTATCGCGTATTCCCGCGCGGTCCGCACGGGGACCGCGTCCTTCTTCCAGCGATCGAGTAAGGGCTTGAATTTCACGACTGCTCCGCCATACCAAGGGTACGCGCATTATAGACCGCAGTGCGGAGGCCGACCGGCGACCAGATATCATTCCTCGAAGCAAGGGAAGGGACATGAACGAAGCGGTGAGCAGCGAAGAACGGGGTTGGGCCATGGCCGCCCATTTGTGCGGCTTGCTCTGGGTGTTGGGCGGCGGGGGCTTGCTTTTTCTGCCCTTCGGCGGTCTGGTGCTGTTCACCATCTTGGGTCCCCTGATCATCTTGTGGTCGAAAGGGCCGTCCATGCCCTTCGTAGCCGCCCAAGCCAAGGAATCGTTGAATTTCCAGATTACCGTGTGGCTGCTGGGGTTGATCTTCGCCCTATTGGCCATCGTGCTCGTCGGCTTTGTGTTGCTATGGATTCTGGGCATCGTCAACCTGGTTTTGGTTGCCATCGCGGCGGTCCGGGTGAGCGACGGCACGCCGTACCGTTATCCATTCTCCTGGCGCCTGGTGAAGTAGCAAGATCTTGGCGGCGCAGCCCTCACCCCATCGCGCCGGCTCACCGCCCCTCGGCCGCGCGCCGGCGGCGGCCGACCCAAGCGGTTCGCAGCGCAGTTTGTTCGGCGTGTTCGCTTACAGCAGCCGCGCGCTCGAACTCGTCTGGACCACCAACAAAGCGCTCAGCGTCGTGCTCGCCCTGCTCACGCTGGTGGCCGGCGTGCTGCCGGCGGCGGTCGCCTACGTCGGTGCGCAGATCGTCGATGCGGTCATCCATGCCGCCGATCTGCATCGGCACGCCGGCACGATGCTGTTTACGCCGGTAATAAAGTATGTCGCGCTCGAGGCCGTGCTGGTTGCCGCCACCTCGATGGCGCAAAGGGGCATCTCGCTGGCGCAGTCATTGTTGCGCGCACAACTCGGCCAGCGCGTCAACGTGATGATATTGGAAAAGGCGCTGACCTTGGATCTGACGCAATTCGAGGATTCCGAGTTCTACGACAAGTTGACGCGCGCGCGCCGCGAAGCCTCGAGCCGCCCCTTGAGCCTGGTCATGCGCACGTTCGGGCTCCTGCAAAATGCGATCTCGCTGGTGTCCTTCGGCGGCTTGCTCATCCGCTTCTCGCCCTGGGCCGTCGTGCTCCTGATTCTGGCCGGACTGCCCGCGTTCGTGGCGGAGGCGAAATTCTCCGGCGAGGCGTTTCGCCTGTTCCGGTGGCGCGCGCCCGAATCGCGTATGCAAATCTATTTGGAGTCGGTGTTGGCCCGCGAAGACAACGCGAAAGAAGTCAAACTGTTCGAACTGGGACCGCGCTTGCTGGATCGCTACCGCGACATCTTCACGCGCCTGTATCGGGAGGATCGGGATCTCACCCTGCGCCGCGATGCCTGGGGCTTTTCCTTGGGTCTGTTGGGCACGGCAACGCTTTATGGCGGTTACGCGTGGATCGCCGCGGAAACGGTGCTGGGTGCCATGACCGTGGGTCAAATGACCATGTATCTGATGTTGTTCCGCCAGGGGCAGACGGCGGTGAGCGCCGCTCTGTCGGCAGTCAGCGGCCTGTACGAGGACAATCTCTACCTGTCGAATCTTTACGAATACCTGGAGCAGCCCGTCGGCAGCCGCAGCGGCGATGCGAAGCACGGCCCGAGTCCCGGGGACGGCATCCGCTTCGAAGGCGTCGAGTTCATTTATCCGGGTGCCGCCACCCCGGCGCTATCGGGCATCGATCTGCATGTTCGCCCGGGGCAGAGTCTCGCCCTGGTCGGGCAAAACGGTTCGGGCAAAACCACCTTGATCAAGCTGCTGACTCGGCTTTACCTGCCCACCCGGGGGCGAATCCTGCTGGATGGGCTCGATCTCGGGGAGTGGAACGAGACCACGTTGCGCCAGCGAATCGGCGTCATCTTCCAGGACTTCGCTCGATACCAAATGATGGTCGGCGAGAATATCGGTGCGGGCGACGTGCGCGCCTTCGACGATGAGGGCCGCTGGCGGAGCGCCGCGGCCCAGGGCTTGGCCGCGGAATTCGTCGACACCCTGCCCGCGGGTTATCACACCCAATTGGGCAAGTGGTTCAAGGACGGACGCGAGCTGTCGGGCGGCCAATGGCAGAAAATCGCCTTGGCCCGCGCGTTCATGCGCAATGAGGCGGACATCCTGGTGCTCGACGAGCCGACCGCCGCCATCGATGCGGGGGCCGAAGCGGAGGTGTTCGAACACTTCCGCGAACTCACGCGAAATCGCATCGCCATCGTCATTTCACATCGATTCTCGACGGTGCGCATGACGGACCAAATATTGGTGCTCGAAGAAGGCCGCATCGTCGAACGCGGCAGCCATGAATCGCTGATGGCGGCCGACGGCCGCTACGCGAAGCTGTTCACCTTGCAGGCGCGCGGGTATCGTTGAGGGCGCCTATGTACCAGTTACTCGCGGAGTCTTGAAAATGCCCTCGTTCGACGTCGTGTCCGAAATCGATACTCATGAGTTGACCAACGCGGTAGATCAAGCCGTCCGCGAGCTGGGGCAGCGTTTCGATTTCAAGGGTACGGACGCGAGGTTCGAGCTGGAAGAGACCACGGTGACGATGATTGCGCCGGCCGATTTTCAGCTCAAACAAATGCTCGAAATCTTGAAGCTCAAGGTAGCCAAGCGCGGCATCGACGTCGCCTGTCTCGAGGTGAAGGACCCGGAGGTCAACCTCGCCAGAGCCAAGCAACTCGTCATACTGAAACACGGGATCGACGCTGATACCGGCAGAAAGGTGTCGCGGCTGCTCAAGGATTCGAAGCTCAAAGTACAGGCGCAGATACAGGGCGAAAAGGTGCGGGTCATCGGCAAGAAGCGCGACGACCTGCAGGAAGCCATCGCGTTCCTGCGCAAGGCGGAACTCGGAGTTCCGCTGCAATTCAATAATTTTCGAGACTGATCTTCGAAGCTCCGTCCTCGTTGGCGCAAGCTCCGTCCTCGCAGGCGCAAGCTCCGTCCTCGTTGGCGCAAAAGGCATTCACCGGACAACGATGGTCCCGACCATGCGCGGATGAATCGAACACGTGAAGTGGTATGTACCGGGCTTGTCGAATTTGAACGAGAAGCTGTCATTCGTGTCCATCGCGCCGGAGCGGAACAACCCGCTATCGCTGACCACCGTGTGCGGCTCAGCATCCATGTTGGCCCAGGTCACCGTGGAGCCGGCCTTGATCGACAATGAATTCGGCGTGAACATGAACTCCTTGACCACGATCCGGTTCGAATCCGGCGTTTCCGCGGTGCACGGAGTGCAAATTGCCATCCCGCAAAGCGCCGCTACGCTGACGGCCGCGAACCACCGTCGGCATCGCCCGATATTCATGTGCGCGTTCTCCTGATTTGACATAACGGTCATCTAAGCGATCGTCCGGTCACTGAGCGCCAATGAGCGCGGGTGCTTTACTTCCGACACGCTGGTGACGCCCAGCATCGCGGCCAATTGATCGGGGGGTACCTTGAGAGGACCGGGTCCCGAACCCACCCCGGCGACGGGTTGCGGATAGGATGTCGCGCGTGCCGTGTGGAAAGTCATGTTGCCTTCGACTTTCTGGACGATCTGATGAATGTGGCCGTTCAGCACGGTGACCGAGCCGAAGCGGCGCAAGCGGTCGAGCAGCAGTTCCGCATCCCCGGTCCCCCAGCCCCAAGGCTCATAAATGGTCCAGAGCGGCATATGGGCGAACACCACGATGGGGGTGCTGGCGGAGCGCCCCTTCAAATCGGCCTCCACCCACGCGAGCTGCTCGGCGCCGAGCGTGCCGAGACCGCCCGGCTTGAACTGCAATACATTGATGAGCCCGATGAAATGAACGCCGCCGTGATCGAAGCTGTAATACCCCTTGTTGCCGGAAGCCTTGCCGAATCGATTGAAATATTCCGTCACGGTCGGGTCGGTGGTGTCGTGCTCGCCCGGCACCGTATGCATCTCGGTGGTGCGTAACCGCGAGAACAGCTGCTGTGCCAGATCGAATTCGGCAGGCTTGGACAGGTGCGTGATGTCGCCCGTGTGGATGATGAGCGCCGGCTGCCCGGTCATCCCGTTCACGAGGTCGATGGTTTGCGTGAGCGTTCCGTTGACGTCGGGATTCGCGTCCTTGTTGAAGCCTATGTGGGTGTCGCTAATCTGGACGAACAGCGGCTTACCCAATCGGGCCACGCCCTGCTTGTCGGTGCCGGCCATCGCCAGATCGATCGGCGTGAATACGCCGCCCGACAGGGCGAACAGCGTGCCGGCTCCGCCGTAGGCTAGACATTTCAGAGCATTGCGACGCGAGTGCAGCGATCTATCATCCGACACGTTCATCTCCTTGTTGAGTTCAGGAGAGGACTTCGGATCGGGAGATTTTATTCCTTGAGGAGCCGCACCAACCCCAGAAGCTCGTCCCGGCCGGTATCCGAGACGGCGCAGTACGTGAGGTCTCCCGCCTGCCAGAAGGCAAGGTGATAGCCGCTGCGGGTCACGTCGGCCGGCAATACGCGATCGTGGCCGGCCCAGCTGAACACGTTGATGACGTGCGCGCCATGTTGGTACACCACCACGGCGGAACGCTGGTGATCCAGATAATCCACGCGTCCGCCGACCAGCCGATACCCTTGAGGTTCGAAATCGGCGACCACCGGCGAGACGTCCGCATGACCCGCAAACCACGGTTTCACCGTGTGCTTATCGGTGGATACCACATCGATGAGATGAGACGGCATCAGCGAGCGCACATGAGCGCTCACCAACTGGTCGAGCAATGGATTCGTGAGCCGCGGCACCAGCAGCAGAAACGCGAAGGCCGCCGCAATGGCCGCGCCGCTCACGCCGCCGAGAGCGCCCACCCAAAACGGCCGCATGCGCCAAGCCGGCGAGCCCCGCTCTTTTCGATTTACGCCCCAAGTTCTCTCCGCGGCCGAAGCTGTGTCTGAGGCCGGCATTCTTTCCGAGGCGGCAGAGCCTTCTGCGGCCGAAGATCCTTCTGCGACTGGGGTGTCGGCTGCGTTCTCTTGAGCCAAGGCGCGCAAGATATTGGCACGCAGCGCCGGCGGAGTACGCACGTAAGCCGAATCCCGGCGCAGGACGCCGCGCACCTGTTCGAGGTCCTCGAGCAGCGCGCGGCACTCCGCGCAATGCTCGGTGTGACGTTCGATATCCGCGGCTGATACCGCATCGACCTCGGCGTCGAAATACGCCTGCACGCGCAGCGATTCAG
>DASYFQ010000317.1:0-11798 GCA_036498345.1 Steroidobacteraceae bacterium | reverse complement strand
TACAGTGTGAATCAGGGTTGCCACCAATGAATTCCAACGACAAACCGATGACTATGCGGCAGTACCGAGCGCTCGCGGATTTCCGATATGAGTACGCCGGGCGGCTGAGGAGGACCGACGCGTGGTCTACTTAACGCTGAGCGCGAAAGGCGATCGTGCACTGGAGCGTCTCGCGCGTTGGCATAGAGACGAGCATCGCTCGCTGAAAGGCCGGTTGATTGTCTATCCTACGCATGCGTTATGATTTTTGCGTTGTGGGCGGTGGCATCGTCGGCTTGGCAACCGCTCGCGAAATCCTGCGGCGCCGGCCCGGCGCCAGCCTGGTGCTCCTCGAGAAGGAATCAGAGCTTGCCACCCATCAGACCGGCCACAACAGCGGCGTCATTCATGCGGGTGTCTACTACGCGCCTGGGTCCCTGAAAGCGCGCCTGTGCCGCGCCGGGAATCGGCAAACCAAGCAATTCTGCGCCGAGCACGGCATTCCGATAGAGGAGTGCGGCAAACTCATCGTTGCGACCACGCCTATCGAGGTGCAACGCCTCGCGGATTTGCGCCTGCGCTGCGATCTCAACGACATCGCCAACCAAGAGGTCGCCGGCGCGGATCTGGCCACGCTCGAGCCGCGCATCGCCGGGCTCGCGGCATTGTTAGTGCCCAGCACCGGCATCGTCGACTACCGGCGCGTCGCCCTGGCGCTGGCCGAGGACATCCGCCGGCACGGCGGCGAAGTGCGGCTGCGCTCCTGCGTGCGCAGCATCACCGAGCAATCCGCCGAAGTGGAAGTCGTCCTGACCGAAGGTGAGCCCCTTCGCGCGAGCCAGCTCATTGCCTGCGCCGGCCTGCAGGCGGACCGGCTGGCGCGCACGGCACGTCTCGATGTACGGCTACGGATCATTCCGTTTCGCGGGGAATATTTTCAGCTGCCAACGGCCAAGTCGAAGATCGTGCGCCACCTGATCTATCCCGTGCCCGACCCCGAACTGCCATTTCTCGGCGTGCACCTGACCCGCATGATCAGCGGCCGCGTAACGGTGGGACCGAACGCAGTGCTCGGGTTTGCCCGCGAAGGATACTCTCACTTCTCATTCAATCTGCGGGATGCGGCCGAAACCCTGAGTTTTTCGGGATTCTGGGGCGTAGCGCGCAAGCACTGGCGCTCGGCGCTCAGCGAGTTCGGTGGCTCGCTGATTCGGAGCCGTTACTTGCAGGAATGCCGCAAGTACTGCCCGGAGCTTGGCCTGCAGGATCTGCAGCCCTATCCCGCCGGCATCCGCGCCCAGGCGGTGCTCGCGGACGGTACTCTGGTGCACGATTTCATGTTCGCAGACACGCCGCGCATGGTGCACGTGCTCAACGCCCCGTCACCCGCGGCCACCGCGAGCTTGCCTATCGCGCGCGTCATTGCAGCGCGCGCACTGCGCGAGGCGGAGTAAGGGCCCGGCGGAGCCAGGCTCCGCGGTCGGGACTTGCGCCCCGGGTTATATGGCGGTGGGGTCAACGATAAGTGTTATTGGATGTATGGTCCCCCGCCAACCATCGCTTCAGTTCAGCGCGTGCGCTTTTCCGGCGATCGAGCGCGGCCTTCTCTGCTTCCGGATTATCGAGCGTGAACTCCAGAACCATGTCGTTCGGATCAACGACATAAACCGATCGGCAATATCCGTGCTCGAGCACGTACATTTGCGGTTCCTGGTAGCCGCTGGCGACCAGACGCTTCTCGATCCCCTGCTGCGTCTCGCGGTCGACATTGAGCGCAATGTGGTGAAATGGAGAACTCGGCATTTTCGGTCCAAACAGCGCTTGATCTTGGGCATTTGCGAACTTGAAGAACGCCAGCGCGCTGCCGTCGGCGAGTCCGAAAAAAAGATGACAATAGACCCGCTCGGCGCCAAACAGCTCGTCTACCTCGCACCACGTAGCAATCAACGGCAGGCCAATGATGTCTTCGTAAAATTTGCGCGTTGTCTCCAAGTCCCGCGCCACGTAAGCCGTGTGATGAAGTCGCGAAGGCAATTTCAGGGTAGTAGCCATGCATGTGTCTCCGGATCAGAAGCGGTAGGTATAGTCGACGCCGTAAGTTCGGGGCTGGGCCTTCCAGAGAAACCCCCCGGTGGAAAACTCCGCGTTGTATTGCTTGTTCGTCAGATTCTTCGACCATGCGATGAGCGACCACCGGGGCGCATCGAGACCCGTGCGCAGATCGACGAGCGACACCGGATCGCGGGAGGTCACATTGTACGGATCCCACCACGTCCGGCCGAGATATTGATAATCGACCCGCAGTATGCCGTTGATCTTGTCCTCGATCGGCTGATGGTACTGAAAGCCGGCGTGAAACGTGTCTTTTGTCACCAGCGGCGCCTGATTGCCGGTCACCGACGGGTCCTGCATATGCGTGATCTTGCTGTCCGTGTAGCCGAAGTTGGCGTAAACGTCGAGCTGATCCGTGGCCTTGGCATTCAACTCCAGCTCCACTCCCTTGTAGTTCGCATCCAGGTTGCCCAAATTCTGAGTGGAGTTTGCGGCGAGAAACACGAAGAAGTAGCCGTTGCGCGACCGGGTACTGAAAACGCTCAAACCCACGTTCACGCGGCGGTCCAGGAACTGCTCCTTCGCACCAATCTCGTAGGTGTCCGCGACTTCCGCGTTGAAGAGGTCGTGCACGCCCGCGATGGCGCTTGCCTGCGCGACCGCGCCGACGCCCGTCTGGTTGAAGCCGCCGCTGCGAAATCCGCGGCTCCACCCGCCGTAAATCGTCAGGTCATCGAACGGCTTGTATCGCAATGTTCCCTTGGGCTGCGTCTCGCTCCAGGTGTGTTTACGAATCTCGCCGGTGAATGACGCGGGGTCCGGCAGAAACGCGGTGGGCGTGTCCGTGGTGTTTTTTCGCGAATCGCTGTCGTAGCGAATCGCGGTGTCGAGTTCCAATTCCTTCGTCAACTCGAAAGTAGCGTCGCCGAAGACGGCCCAGGCGTCATTGTGCTGCGTGTCGGCGAGAAATGTGGCGCTTGGATTCGAACCGGTTAGCCGAGGAGTCTGATAGACGGGAAAGACCCCTGCACCGGTATCGACCATGTTGCCGGTCGATATGAATCGATCCGTGTGCACGAAGTAGGCGCCCGCCAGCCAATTGAGACGATCGTTGGTGGGCGATGTAAAGCGCAATTCCTGGCTATATGCCTTGACGTCCAGGAATTGGCTTTGATTGAGGTCTGTTCCAATGAGAGCCTGAAAAATGGAATCCGCCCTCGGCCGGAAATCAAATGCATCGCCGGTCGCAATCTCTTTGGTTTTGTCATAGGCGGAGATGGCCGTAACGGTGCCGTATCCTACGTTGAAGTCGAGCTTGAGCGACGTATTGAATAGGTCGCGGTTGTCCTCGCCTGTATTGTTGACGGTAATCGGCGTAGTGACGTTGTTGGCATTCGGCGGCGTCGTAAAGGAACTGAAGGGGTTCGCTTCATCGTCGCGCGGAATGACGAAATAGAACGCTCGGGTTTCCAGTCGAGACGCGGAGACGCGCAAATCACCTTTGAATGCGTCGCTGGGTTCCCAGGTCACTCGTATGCGCCCGGAATAGTCTCGCGCGGGATCCGCCTTCTGATCGAGATAGACGTTTTGCAAATAGCCGGCGGTATTGTAGAAGTTGATCGACGCGCGATATTTCAGTGTCTTTGCGTCGTTCAAGGGCCCGCTCACCGCCAATTGCGCCCGCTCTGACACGCCATTACCCACCCCGACTCGCGCGGTTCCGCTAAATTCATCGGCCGGGTCTTTGGTGCGAATGATGATCGCTCCGCCGATGGCGTTGCGGCCGTACAGTGCGCCTTGGGGCCCCTTGAGGACTTCGATTTGCGAAATATCGAACAGCTCTTGATTGAACTCGGCTGGGTTGGTCTCGAGCACCCCGTCGACCAGCACCGCCACGGACGGTTCGCTGTTGCGCGCTTGAGAGATTCCCCGAACGACGACGAACGCGTTTCCTGCGTTCTGAGTTTCCACGATCGTCATATTGGGAATCATGGCGATGAAATCGCCGGGCTTTTGAATGCCGGCCGCCTGTATCGCCTGCTCGTTGAAAACGCTGACTGTGATGGGCACATCGCGGAATGACTCGTCGCGTTTGCGCGCCGTGACCACGATTTCGCCCAGATCGCTGGTCTGCGCCGGCACCGTAACAGGGATCAGCACGATCGCTGTCAGCAGCGCTGCGATCCATTTCCCCCTTGATGTATCCATATCGCTCTCCCCTGATTGCTTTATTGTTTAAATACAGGACCCCTGATGCGAAAGACTCCGCGCAGACGGAATATGGCGGCGGCCTCCCGTTTCAGTCCTCGGTCTTCTGCGCGGCGGTGCTCTTGCCATCGGCGCGCGGCCAGCATTCACCCCGGGCCACGTCGTCTCGAATCGCTGCGCCGTGCTCGTTGAGCAGCGGCGCCGCACGAACCGAACGGCTGCGCGCGCCTGCGAACTGCACGGGCGGCCTGATTGCTTCCTTCCCACCGTGCGCGGCTTCAACCGGGACGATGAGACCCAAGTGTTGGACTTGCGGATCGTGAACGACCTCGTCAATGGCGTTGATCGGCGCGTATGGAACATCGTTACGGCCGAGCTTTTCGGCCCAATGCGACAGGCCGTGCAGCAGGAACCGTCGATCGAGTTCCAAATTCAGCGACTCATAGTTCACGATTCGTGCCTGGCGATTGCTGAATCGCTCATCGGAAGCCAGTTCCGGCGCGTCCAGAGCCGCCAACAACCCTTCCCAGAACTTCTCGAGCGACGAGAGATGAAGGGCGATCAAGCGCCTATCGGCAGTGCGCAGAATGTAGGCCTGCGCTAGCCGAGGTCTGTCGCTCGACGTCGGCGTGTCGCCGAGCGCAAAAAATGCGGCGAAGGGTTCGACCGCGAAATGCGCCATGGCTTCCAGCATCGAGACCTCTACGTGGCAACCCTTTCCGGTGCGTCCCCGTTGTACTAACGCGCCCAATACGCCGTAGGCCGCATAGATCCCGGTGATTGCATCGGCGAGCGCGGGACCCAAAAAGCGAGGACGGCTGGAATCGACCACGACGCTCAAGAAGCCGCTCAGCGCCTGCGCCACCGAGTCATAGCTCGGTCGGTCCGCATACGGACCGCTCGATCCGAAACCGCTGATCGAGGCGTAAATGAGCCGCGGATTGATTGCACACAGCCGCTCCGGCCCTGCGCCCAAACGACTCGCAGTACCGGGTCTGAAGTTTTGGATGAAGACATCAGCCTCGCGGATCAAACCGTCGAATAGGCCGCGGTCCGCAGAGTGTTTCAGGTCGCATACGATGCTGCGCTTGTTGCGGTTGTAAGCTTGGAAGTGGGGCGAATAGTGGTCGCCTCGATAACTGCGATATGGATCGCCGTCGGGGCTTTCCACTTTGATCACATCGGCGCCGAGATCGGCAAGCATCATGCCGGCACAGGGCCCCGTGATGAACGTACCCTGCTCGATGACCCGGATGTGGCTCAATACACCGTCCATGCGAAACAAGCTTGGTGCACTGCTCACGGCGCGCCTGGAAATCCCGACGGCATTTCGCCGTCGTATTCGATTGCGACGGCCCCCGCGTCGGATAGAACGAATCCAATGGGGCGCATCTGCTCTTCCAGAAGGTGCGCGAGGAGTCCGGCGGTCCGGGCCAGGATGGGTACGCCTTTCAGTGCCTGCAGCGGATAGCCTGCGTCGAGCAGCACCGCCGGAATGGCACCGGACACGTTGAGCGCAAGAGGTCTTCCGAGAAGTTCGGGGATCAGAAGCTCGACCTGGCGCGCGATCTCAACGTGCAATCCCACGCCGCCGTTTTCTTTTTGGACGTCGAACAGGCGCCGCACACGCGGGTCGAAATCCTTATGCAAGGGATGTCCGTATCCCGGTATCGGTCGCCGCGCCGCGCGATATTCAAGGACGACAGCCTTTGCTGCTTGCTCCATGGAAATGCCGGTGTCGATCCGGGTTGCGATCGCGGCAAGGAAATTACCGGCGGCCTCCGACGAACCTAAGACAACGGAGCCGCATCCCAGAATCCCGGCGGCTACCGCGCCCTGCAGCGCCTCCGGTGCAGCGGCGAGCGTCATTCGGGCGGCCTGCACACTGGGAACGAGGCCATGCTCCGCAATGGCTACCAAGGTGGCATCCAGAACGCGTCGCTGGGGGGCGGTCGGCAACGCGCCGGTAAGCAACAGCCAGAAGTATTCAGTGAAGTCGATTCGACCGATGAGTTCTTGGGTTAGATCCCGGCCGCGAACGAGGATCGTAGTTTCGTTCGAGGTCGAGATGGCAGTGCTGCGATGAATTTGTGACCCAATCTTCACGAGAGGCTGGCTCCTGTTTTGCCCGCGCTATTATTTCGTATATCGAAAAGCTGTTCGTATAACGAATATCCTGAGCGCGAACCATCCGACCGTCAAGTCCGGCGGGAAAAAGACATTTCTTGTTTTCGCATATCGAAATACACTGCAGCAGATGATCAAGGACAAAGCGGTACAAGGGCGCCGTGAGGCGATGGGTGGTTTGGCAAAGGGCCTTGGGGTCATTCGCGCCTTTACGCGCGATCGCGCCGCGTTGAGCTTGAGCGATATCGCGGGCATTACCGAAATGCCGGCGGCGACCGCGCGACGTTGCCTACTGACGCTCGAAGAACTGGGCTACGTCACACGCAGCGGCCGCCAATTTCTTCTGCGCCCAAAAGTGCTGGAACTGGGCGCGGCGTACCTCGAATCGATGAATATCGAATTGCTCACCAAAACACACTTGGAGGAACTCGCGCGCAAAACCGGCGACTCGGCTGCCCTGTGTGTGCTCGACGGCACGGAGACCGTGTATGTCGCTCGCGCGTCCATCCGCACGCTCCTGCGGCTGGAAGCTCATGTGGGCAGCCGCTTTCCCGCCCACGCCACGTCCACGGGCCGTGCCTTGCTTGCGGGATTGAGCGCTGACAGCCTGCAGCGCTATTTCGACACCGCAACGCTGGAAGCGCTGACGGATCGAACGGTGACTGACCCGGTCAAATTGCGCCAGCTCATCGGAGAGTGTCGGCGCACCGGATATTCCGCAGTCGAAGATGAATTGGCCTACGGCGTAGTGGCGCTTGCCGTTCCGGTATTCGATCAGTATGGCCGGGTAGTAGCGGCGCTCAATAGCTCAGGCCACTCCCGGCGCGTCACGAAGAGCAAGCTGATTCGCGAACGTTTCTCCATGTTGCAGGAGGTGAGCCGTCGCATCTCCGCGGATCTTGCCAGCGTACCGGGGTTGTCGCTCAGCGCTAACGTCTGATTGCGGATGGCCTTGCCGGAACTTGACGATGATGCGCAGGGCCGCGTAGCCTTATTGCGAAATTCATTTCGCTATACGAATAATTTCCCATGGTCCAAGGCAAGCTACGGTCGGATGATCATGCGCGCGCGCAGCCTCGGGACTCATACGTCGAGATCGACGGCGCGAATTTGCGCTATCGAGATGAGGGTACTGGCCCTGCGCTCGTCTTGATCCACGGCTGGACGTTCGATCTCGACATGTGGGACCCGCAAGCCGCGGCGTTGGCAGCCGCTTACCGCATCATCCGTCTGGACCGTCGTGGCTTTGGGCTATCTTCCGGCGACCCATCGATCGCTCGCGACGTCAGTGATTTGCATGCGCTGTGCCGGCATTTGCAGCTTCAGCGAGTCACGCTGGTCGGCATGTCCCAGGGAGCTCGCGTCGCGCTGCAATTTGCCGGCGAATCGCCGGCGATGGTTTCTTGTCTCGTTCTGGATGGCGCGCCGCGGATTGGGCCGGCGAGCGGCGCGCGCAGCCCGCCGGACCTGCCCTACGAGGAGTACCGCCGGCTCGCGCAAACGCGCGGCATGGCCGCGTTTCGACGCGAATGGGCGGAGCATCCCCTCGCAAAACTCAGAACCAGGGACATTCAAGCTCGCGACCTGGTCGCCCGAATGATTGCGCGCTACCCCGGGAAGGACCTCACCGATCCACTGCCCTCGCCTTCAATAGTCACAACTCTCGACATGATTCGATCAATCGTGCCGCCCGTCCTTTTGATCGGTGGCGAGTTCGACCTCGAGGCCCGCAAGCGCTTCGCGCATGAAATCATGCTCCAGCTTCCGTCTGCCGAGCACGCAGAGATTCCCGACGCGGGGCATGTGTGCAATCTGGATAATCCACCGGCGTACAACGCCACTCTGCGGAATTTCCTCGAGCGCCACGCGGCCTCGCCGTCCCCTCACTGAGAGATACCATTCATGACCAACATCCTCGTCGTCTACTACAGCAGCTACGGACACATCGAGGACATGGCGCGAGCCCAAGCTGAGGGGGCCGCCCGGGTGGCCAACACTCGGGTGTCGGTCAAACGGGTACCGGAATTGACCCCGCCGGCGATCGCCGCGGCGGCGGGATTTCGCCTGGATCAAGCGGCCCCAATCGCCGAACCCGAAGAACTTGCGGGCTACGATGGCATCATTTTCGGAACTCCGACGCGCTTTGGCAACATGGCGTCGCAAATGCGCAATTTTTTGGATCAAACCGGACCATTGTGGTCGCGCAATGCGTTGGTCGGGAAAGTCGGCAGCGCCTTCTGCAGCACTGCAAGTCAGCACGGCGGCCAGGAAACGACGCTGACGTCTTTTCACAGCACCTTGCTCCATCACGGAATGATCATCGTCGGCCTGCCGTACAGCTGTGATGGAATTACGACGATGCGGGAGGTCACCGGCGGCACGCCGTATGGTGCAACGTGCGTCACCGGCTCAGGCGGCGAGTCACGAATGCCATCGGCATTGGAACTGGAAATGTGCCGCTTTCAAGGCGAGCACGTGGCCCGAATCACGAGCCGGCTTGCATCTTCCGCGGCGGCATAGCGTATGAAACTACTTCCCACCACTATCGTCGGCAGCTACCCACAGCCCGAATGGCTCATTGATCGCGCCAGGCTTGCAGGCCGCTTTCCGCCCCGCGTGCGGGCGCGGGATTTGTGGCGCATCGCGCCTGAGTTTCTTCAGGAGGCGCAGGACGACGCCACGATTCTGGCGATCAAGGCACAAGAAGACGCGGGTATCGACATCATTACCGACGGCGAGATGCGGCGCGAGAGTTACTCGAATCGATTTGCAACCGCGTTGGACGGCGTGGATATCGACAACCCCGGCAGCGCGCTAGATCGCAGCGGTCACCCGAACCCGGTTCCGCGAGTCACCGGCAAAATTCGGCGCCGGCACGCCGTTGAAGTTGACGACGTCATCTTCTTGCGTCGACACACGAAACGGCAGATCAAAATCTCGGTACCCGGCCCTTTCACAATGGCTCAGCAAGCCCAGATCGATCATTATGGAGGCAGCCGGGAATTGGCAGCCATGGACTACGCAATCGCAGTAAACGAGGAAATTCGCGACTTGTTCGATGCAGGCGCAGACGTCGTGCAAATCGACGAACCGTATATGCAGGCGCGCCCCGACGAGGCACGCGCCTGGGGCCAAAGAGTGCTGAATCGCGCGCTGGAGGGCGTCGACGGAGTCACGGCGGTGCACATTTGTTTTGGCTATGCCGCGATTATTCACACGCGCCCAAGCGGCTATTCATTCCTGCCCGAACTGCAGAACTGCGCTTGCAGTCAAATCTCGATAGAGACCGCACAATCCAATCTCGATTGCTCGGTGCTCACCGCGCTCGCCGGCAAAACGATCATGCTTGGCGTGATCGATCTATCCGACATGCAGCCCGAAACCCCTTCGACCGTCGCTGCGCGCATCCGCCGTGCGCTTCCGTTCATGAAAGCTGAGAACATAGTTGTTTGCACCGATTGCGGCATGAAGTATCTGCCTCGAGATGTAGCCGCTGCAAAAATGAACGCCATGGTGGAAGGAGCGCACATCGTTCGCCGGGAACTCGAGGGGAGCTAGCCGCCGGCGCGCAGCGCACGCGCAATCGATTCAGCGATATCGCGGCGCACGAGCGGTTTGCGCAGCATGTCGGTTACCCCTGCGGCCCGCGCGCGTTCGCTCAGCTGGGTGCCGCTGTAGCCGCTCATGAGAATTATCGGAATATCCTGCCGCAAGCGGCGGATCTCGCGCGCGAGTTCGGTCCCCATGAGCTCGGGCATCGTTTCGTCGGTCAGCACGAGATCGAAGCGCTTTGGTTCTCCGCGAAACGCCTGCAATGCGGCGACGCTCGAATCAAACCCAACCGGCTCGTAGCCAAGCCCGGCAATCGTCTCTTCAGCGAGGGAAACCAGTACACGTTCGTCATCCACGATCATCACCGACTCGCCGCTGCCGCGCGGCAGCTCGGACGCGGCCGCGACGGCCGAACCGCCGGTCCCGCCCGCGGCCGGCAGCCAGACTTCGAACGTGGTGCCCGCGCCCACCTGCGATGCGACATCGATTGCTCCGCCTAAGTCGGTTACGATTCCATGAACGACCGACAGACCCAGGCCCGTACCGTCGCCGACGCGTTTGGTCGTGAAGAACGGATCGAACATGTGCTCGAGCACCGCGGCCGGTATGCCGCTGCCGGTATCGGTGACCGACAACCGCACATAGGAGCCGGTGGACAGCGTGCCGCGGGAGAGTGAGCGGCGCTCGGTGATGCCTATACGATCGAGCACTACTGTGAGCACGCCTCCCTGTCCCATTGCGTGCACCGCATTCGTACAGAGGTTCATGGCGACCTGGTGGAACTGGGTCGGGTCGCCCACGACCGCGATATCGGCCGCATCGAGTTGCCGCTCGAGGCGCACATCGGGGGGTAGCGAGGCTGCCAGCAGGTCGAGCGTCTCCTCGACGACCGACTCGACGTGCACGGGCTCGCGCTCGCCCATCCCGCTACGGCTGAACGCGAGGATGCGGTCGACGAGCGCCTTCCCACGCGCGCCCGCCTGCATCACCTGGTCGAGCTGGCGGCGCGCGTCGCCACCTTCGATCAGGGTGAACTGCGCGAGTTCGCCGTAGCCCAAGATCGCGCCGAGGATGTTGTTGAAGTCGTGCGCAATGCCGCCGGCAAGCCGGCCGATCGCTTCCAATTTCGCCGCCTGCTGCAGCTGTCGCTGCATCTTATCGCGCTCGCGCTCCTGGACTCGTTGCGCTTCCTCCGCACGCTTGCGCCCGGTGATGTCCATCACGGCTCCGACGAACTCGAGGGTGCCCGACTCGTCCGCGACGGCACGGGCCACCACCCGGAGATGCTTGACCGAACCATCGGGCATCACCAGCCGATACTCCAGATCAAAACCCTTCTTCTCGTGTCGTGCGTGATCGAGTGCTTGCTCGAGGAAAACTCTGTCTTGCGGATGCGTTTGTTGAATTACTTGCGCGAGGTCAGGTTGGTTCGCTCGCTCCCGTTCGAAGATTCGAAAGGTCTCCGCCGACCACCAGATCTCTCCGCTGTCGGCATTCCAGCCGAAACTACCCGTGTGGCTCAGGTTCTGCGCCTCAGCCGAGTAGGCCTCGCTTCGCCGCAAGGCATATTCAGCGCGCCGGCGCTCGCTGTTCTCCTGCCGAAGGTCCGTATAGAGGTAGGCATTCTCCAGAGAGATCGCGGCCTGGGAAGCGAGCAGCTTCAATACGGCGCTGCGGGCGGGCGTAAACACGCGGGGCACCAGGTTATTCTCGAGGTAGAGCACCCCGATCAGTGTGGTCTGCTTGCTCAGAGGCAGGCAGAGAACGGAGCGGACGCGATTGTGGCGCAGGTACTCATCGGCGGAAAACGCGTTCTGCGCCGAGGCGTCGTCCAGGATCACACTCTCCTGTGTCCGCACGACGTAGTGGAGGACCGACTC
>DASYFQ010000316.1:0-9604 GCA_036498345.1 Steroidobacteraceae bacterium | reverse complement strand
GCGTCGCCCGCCCCGCCGGGATATCCGGGAGCGCAGAACACCAGGGTTGCGAGTGCTGCTGCGAACACTGTAGTCATATGTCTTTAGGCTATCATGCTCCGGCGCCAAGGGCCTCCCCGGCCGAAAGGAATGCGCCTTCATCCATGAGTGTGCCTGCTTCACCCAAGGTTGTTCAATTCTTCGTCCATGTTCTACGGGCGCGAGCCTGGGTGTCCGGCGCATTCCTGGTGCTCGCCGCGGCGGGTATCTATGGCGCCCTGCAAATACCCAATGATCCCGCGATCGAGCGGCTGGTCGTAGCCGGCGATCCGGTCGCGCGCGCCACGCTCGAATTCGATCGTCTGTTTCCCGAAGGGGAGCAGGCACTCATCCAGCTCGAAGCGCCGGATCCCTTGAGCCTTGCCGCGCTGCGCGCCGCCGATGGGCTCGAGCACGGACTCGCCAAGATTCCGCACGTCGAGGCCCACAGTCTTATCGACCTCTACCGCCGCGCGGGCTCGGCAGCAGAGATCAGTCCCGACGAGGCCGGGCATCTGCGCACGTTCGCCACCGGAACACCGCTGTTCCGCCGCGCGGGGCTGTTGGGCGACCATTATTTCGGCATTGCGCTCGAACTCGCCGTGAATTCAGCTAAGGAACGCGATCGCACGCTGAGGGCGATCGATGCGCTGGCCCTGCCCCTCGAGACGTCCGGCGGACCATTCACCCAGGTCCGGCGGGTCGGATCGTCGTGGCTCGACGCCTGGCTCGAACGGCAAACCGGGGCTGCGACGGCGCGCTTCATGCCTTTGTTCGGCATTTTTCTGATGACGCTGGTCCTCATCATCTACCGCTCCTGGCGCGCGCTGGCGGCCATTATTATCACCTTGGGCGCGCTCGTCGCGACTGCGATGGGGCTGGGTCATCTCTTCGGCTGGTCGCACACGGTGATCTCGACCCTCGTACCGCTGACCGTGATGGTCACGACGACCGCCACCCTCGTGTACGTTCACTCCCGGTATATCGAACCGGATGATTCGCCCAGCCTTCTCGATCATCACGCGCGCGTGCTCGCGAATAAATTTCTGCCCTGCACCGCCTCGATGTTCGCGACCGCGGTCGGCTTCGGCGCGCTGGCGATCTCGGACATTCGGCCCGTGCGCGAGATGGGTCTATGGACCGCGTCCGGGCTCATCGTGGCCTGGATAGGATGCTTCTCCCTGTTTCCGGCGTTGCAGTCCTTGTTGCGTACCCCGATGCGCACAGAGCAAGCGCCTGCCGGCAAGTGGTTTCCGGGTTTCGTCGATGCGCTGGTCCCTGCGAGCCGCCGGTACCGTTGGCCGTTCGTTGGCGGCGCCCTCGCGTTGATGCTGTGCGGAGTGATCGCATTGTTCGGCATTCCCCGAGTCCTTGCCCCCATTGCCCTCGAGATGGACGTGTTGACCTACGTCAATCCGAGCGAACGCGTGGCGCAAGATACGCGCCATTTCGAGCAATCGAACGGGCTCGATGTCGTCGAGCTTTGGCTGCAGACGCGGCCCGGCCACGCATTGGACCCGGACTTCCTGCGCGGTCTGGAGCAGTTGACGCGCCAACTCGAGGGCGATCCCCGTATCACCGCCGTCGATGGTCCGACGTCGGTGCTGCGATGGGCACGCTATGTCCAGACGGGGTCCGATGAGCTGCCGACAACGCCGTCCGCCTGGCCGAAGTTCGCCGCGGATCTGGAACAGATCATGCTGACCGAGCCCGGAGCGCGAAAGTATGTCGAAGTAGCCGACCTCGCCAATGCGCGGGTCAGCATCCGCGGGCGCGCGAAGCTCTTCGGCCCCGTCGGCGCGATGCGCACGTTCGTGGAGCGGGAGTGGGCCAAGGCTCAGGCGGCCGATCCGGCGCTGCGCGCCGTGCGCGGCAGCGTGGTCGGGAAGGGAGTGCTCGGCGCGGAAATCACGCAACGCCTTCTTCCCACTCTCACCGAGAGCTTCGCACTCACGGCGAGCGTCATTTTTCTCGCATTCCTGCTGGTATTTCGCAGCCCGTCGGCGCGGCTGATGACGATGATTCCGTCGTTGTTCGCCATTCTGTCCGTGTTTCTCGTGATGCGTTTGACGGGTATTTCTCTCAACATTGCCACGATTCTCATCGGCTCGACCATATTGGGCGCGACCGAGAACGACCAGATTCACTTTTTTTACCATTTTCAGGAAGGCCGCTCGGCCGGCACCACGAGCGGCGCTCTGCAGCACGCCATGCTGGTGGCTGGCCGCCCCATCCTGTTTGCGACGCTCATCAACGCCAGCGGCTTTCTCGCGCTGGCGCTGTCGGACCTTCCGCCGATGCGCGAGTTCGGCATCGTTGCCTCGTCGGCGTTCGTCCTCGCACTCATCGCCGATTTCACCGCATTGCCGGGCGCATTGTGGATTCTCAGCCGATATGATCGTCAGCGCACCGCTTGAGCCCCGTGCGGCGCGTCAGCCGCCGAGATTGCAGGGGATTTTGAGAAAGCCGCGAAATCGAACGCGCCCGCCGCGCGTCGGCGCAGCCGATAACGAATAGGCGGGAAAGCGCCTCAGCAGCGCCGAAATCGCGGTCGCCGCTTCGAGGCGCGCAACGCTCATGCCGACGCACTGATGGATCCCGCTGGCAAAGGCCAAATGCCGGTTCGGCGAGCGCCCGATGTCCAGTTCATCGGGCGCGGCGAACTGCGCGGGGTCGCGATTCGCCGCGCCGATGCACAGTGTGATGGGGGTTCCCGCCGGCATGTCGACGCCGCCGAGCTGCACGGGTTGCGTCGTGATGCGATTGCCGAGTTGGTTCGGACTTTCGTAGCGCAAGAACTCCTCGACGGCGCTTCTGATCAAGCTTGAATCCGCGAGCAATCGATCGCGTTGCCCGGGATGTTCGGCAAGCGCGACCAAGCCGTTGCCGATCAAATTGGTCGTCGTCTCATGGCCGGCATTCAGCAGGAAAATGCAATTATGAATCAGCTCCGCCCCGCTCAGGCTCTGGCCATCGAACCCACCGTGCAGGAGGCACGAAATCAGGTCGGAATCGGGTCCCAGAGGCGTTTTGCGACGACGCTCGATCAGTGCGTCCAGATACGCCGCGAATTCCCGTACCGCACAATTGCCGCGGCTCGCCGCGTCGGGAGCCAAGCGCGGTTCCAACGCGCCCAATATCGCCAATGACCAGTTGCGCAGCGGCGCGCGCTCTGCGCGCGGCACGCCCAGCAAATTGCCGATCACTTCGATCGGTATGGCGGCGGCAAAATCCTCGATGAGATCGATCGACGCCTGCGTCGCCATGGTGTCGATCAGACGTTCCACCAGCGCGGCCAGCTCCGGCTGGATTTGCGCAATGGCACGGGGCGTCAGTGCGCCGTTGATGAGCCGGCGTACTCGGGTGTGAAAGGGCGGATCATTGAACACCAAACTCGTCGTGTGGTGCTCAAACAGCGGTGCAGCACCATATTTTGCACCGAATTCCTGCTTCTTGTCCGAGCTGAAGATCCTGGGATTCTTGTAAACGAATTCGACGTCATCGTAGCGCGTGACGAAGTACGTGCCGTCGGGCAGGCGTTTGACCGGCGACCTCGCGCGCAGCGCGGCGTAATAAGGGAATGGGTTTTCGTAGAATTCCGGCGGCAGATTGCGCAAGTCCACGCCCTCGGCAAATTGCAGGATCGCGTCGGGACGTGCCGGGTTCATACGCGTCCGGGACGTCATGCGCAAAGCCCCAGCCGCACCAAGCTTTCTGCGGTGGCGACGATGGCCTCCTCGTTGGAACGCCCCGTCCAGCCCAGCATGCGCGTGGCCTTTGCGTGAGTGGAGTTCTTCATCTTGCCGAGCTCAGGGAGGATTTGCTCGACTGCCGGAACACGCATCGCCGCGATTCGTACCAGCCAGTCGGGCAGTTGAAACCTCGGCACTTTCTTGGCCGACGCACCCATGCGCCGCCTCAGCACCCGGGCGATGTCCAGTATCGACATGCAATCCCCCGCGACGGCGAGGAAACGTTCGCCCTTGGCTGCGGGATGAGTCATGGCGCGGACGTGCAAGTCGGCCACGTCGCGCACGTCGACCACGCCAAAATAGAGCCGCGGGCAGGCGGGCACGCCGCCGCCCATCAGCCGTTGCAGCAAGAGGACCGAAGCGGAAAAGTCGGGGCCCAGGACCGGGCCGAACACGGCGACGGGATTGACGACGGACAGTTCCAGGCTACCGCCTTCTTTGGCGATGAAATCCCAGGCCGCGCGTTCGGCCAACGTCTTCGATTTCACATAGGCGGCCAGTTTGCCGCTGGGATCCGTCCAGTTCGTCTCGTCGAAGGGCGCTCTCTGCGGCTTGTGGCCGTAGCCGATTGCCGCGAACGACGACGTCAACACCACCCGCTTGACGCCGGCATCGCGCGATGCGCGCAACACGCGGAGCGCGCCGTCGCGCGCGGGTACGATCAGCTCGTCCTCGTGCTTGGGTACGTTTGGTGGAAAGGGCGACGCTACGTGCAGCACGTAATCGCAGCCGGCGGCCGCTTCCGCCCAGCCCGCGTCGTGGGCGAGATCGGCTGCGACAAAGGACACGCGATCGCCGGGCTCGGCGCCGCCCGCCTTCAACATGGCGCGCACATCCTGCTCGCGCTTCAGGCTCCGCACCGTAGTGCGAACTCGATGGCCCGCGGCCAGCAGCTGCAAGATGCAATGGCTGCCGATGAAGCCTGATCCGCCGGTCACCAGAATGGTACTCATCGCCGCCTCCTTAGCCTTCGATCAGACAGCAGGCGCGTATGCAAACGCCATCCCGTCGTGACATCGGCGAGGGATTGACCCCCCGCGCAGCCCGTGTATGGTCTGTGATCATGTGGCTATCCCTCACGTCCGGCGACCTGACCGCCGAGATCGACCCGCTCGGCGCCCAATTATCCACTTTGCGGGATCGCACGGGGCGCGATCTCCTGTGGGACGGCGATCCCTCCGTCTGGAGCGGACGGGCGCCGCTGCTTTTTCCCACCGTTGGAACCCTCGCCGGCGGCGGCTATCGCCTGGGCTCGACAATCTATCCGCTGCCGAGGCATGGCTTCGCTCGCGGCAAACTTTTCGACGTCGCGGGCGCCGCGCCCTCCAGCGCGACCTTCAGGCTGACGGCGGACCAGGCCAGTTTGCGGATTTATCCCTTTCGCTTCGAATTGGAGGTCCACTTCGCACTCGACGGCCCGACGCTTACGGTGGCGACATCCGTGCGGAACATGGGCGGCGAAGCCATGCCGGCGAGCTTCGGCTACCACCCCGCGTTTCGCTGGCCTCTGCCTTTTGGCCGCGCGCGGTCAACACATTACATCGAGTTCGAGACCGAAGAGCCCGCTCCGATCAGGCGTCTCAATGCGAATGGATTGCTGACGACCGAGCGTCACCCCACGCCGGTCGCTCATCGTCGCCTCGAACTCGCGGACACGCTGTTTCAAGACGACGTCGTCATCTTCGATGAAATTCGCAGCCGCTCTGTTACTTACGGTGCGGATGACGGACCCCGGATACGAGTGAGTTTTCCTGACATGCCCTTGTTCGGCCTCTGGTCAAAGCCGCGGGCGAATTTCATCTGCATCGAGCCCTGGCATGGCATTGCGGACCCTGACGGATTTTCCGGAGACTTCAGGACCAAGCCGGGTGTGTTCACGGTAGCGCCGGGAACTGCACTGCCGATGACCATGGCGATCACGCTGCTCACACGCGATGCCAGTACGCGTTGACGATGCAGGGCGCCTGGCCGATCTTGGCCGCGATCAGCGTTGTCAGATCCCGTCCAGCACATCGCGCACCTTCGCCGCGAGTTCCGCATAGCTGAACGGCTTGGTGATCAATTGCGCCCCTTTGTCCAGGCGGCCATGGTGAACGATGGCGTTGCGCGCATAACCGGTAGTGAACAGCACCTTGAGCTCCGGCCGAAGCTCGCGGGCTTGTATGGCGACATGAGCGCCGGTCATGCCTCCAGGCAGGACGACGTCCGTAAATAACAGGTCGACACGCGACTGCCGCTCCAGAAGACGCAGCCCGGAAGGACCATCATGCGCCTCGATCACACGGTAGCCGAGTTCGCGTAGCGTCTCGACAGAGTATGTCCGCACCTCATCGTCGTCCTCGATAACGAGCACGGTTTCCTCGTGCGTCCCCTCCGGCAACGGCAGTGGGTCAACGGCCTCGACTACGTTCTCGGCTCCGATCAGCCGCGGTAGATAGATCTTCACGGTGGTGCCGTGGCCGATTTCCGAGTAGATTTTCACGTGCCCACCGGACTGTTTGACGAAACCATAGACCTGGCTGAGACCGAGGCCGGTGCCCTTGCCCACGGGCTTCGTGGTGAAAAACGGTTCGAAAGCCCTTGCGGCCGTGTTCGCGTCCATTCCCGTGCCGGTGTCGGAGACTGAAACGACCACATATTGGCCGGGCAGCACCTCGGCCTGCGCTGCGGCGTAGCTTTCGTCGATATGCGCATTGGCGGTCTCGATCGTCAGCCGGCCGCCCTCGACCATCGCATCTCGGGCGTTGACCGCCAGATTGAGGATGGCAGCCTCGAGTTCGTTGGTATCGGCTTCTATGCGCCACAGCCCGGCGCCGCGCACCGTCTCGACGGCGACGGTTTCACCCAACGTGCGATGGAGCAGCTCTGACATTTCGTTGACCAAGGAATTGATGTCGATCGACCTCGGATCCAGCGGCTGGCGGCGCGAGAAGGCCAGCAGACGCTGCGTGAGCGAGGCCGCCCGGCGTGCACCGTTCATTGCTTGCTCCGCAGCCCGCCGCAGCCGCCCCGACTCCGCCGGCAAATTGCGCCGCAAGGTATCCAGGTTGCCGATGATTATCTGCAGCAGGTTATTGAAATCGTGCGCGACGCCCCCGGTAAGCTGCCCGACCGCCTCCATCTTTTGCGACTGACGCAGCGCTTCCTCATTTTTGCGCAGCGCTTCCGAGCGTTCGATGACCTGCTGTTCGAGGGTGGCATTGAGATCGCGCAGTGCTCCCTCAGCGCGCTTGCGCTCGATGATTTCCCGCTGTGCCTCTTGGGACAAACGGGCGTTGTCGACCGCGACCGCCGCCTCGGCCGCCAGCCCGGCCAGGCGCTCCTCGGACCGCTCGGTAAAGACTCCGACTGCAGCGTGGCCAAAGAACAATCCGCCGATCACTTCTCCCGAGCGTGAAATCACCGGAACGGCGAGATAGCTGCGAACCGGCAGATGACCTTCAGGCATCCCCTTGCGCGGCGCATTGTGGCCATATCGCGGATCCTGAGTGATGTCGTCGGACCGGACGATGCCCTCCCCATTGAAAGTTGGCCCAAACACCTCGGTTTTCCTCGGCATGGGAAATTTCGAGAATGCTTCGAGCGGCGCGCCCGACAGCGTATAGAGCATGTAGCTCTCTCCGCTCTCGTCCAACACGTTGTGGAAAAAAGCGCCAAACTGGGCGCCGATGAGTTCAACGCCCGCATCCGTCACGATTTGCACTACGCGATTGAGGTCAGTCTCAGCGGCCAGGGCAGATCCGGCCCGGTTGAGAACCGAGAGCGCCTGCCGTTCGTCGCGGATGGATTCTTCGGCCTGCCGCTGCGCGGTTCGATCGCGCAAGATCTTGATGAATCCGACGACGCCTTCTGACGCATCCAGGATCGGCGTCACCTCGCCGGCCGCCCACAAGCGGCTTCCGTCATTCCTCACGCGCCAACCTTCCTCACCGCCTCCGCGCCCGCGGGCGACTGCATCCGCCATTTCGCGCGCGAGTTGCCCGCGCGCCCTGTCTTCGGCAGTGAAAATGCACTCCAGCGTTTCGCCAAGCATCTCGGACTCGCTCCAGCCCAGGATTCGATGCGCGCCTTCGTTCCAGCTGGTCACGCACCCGTGCGGATCGGTGCTGATGATGGCCGTGTCGGTCGCGCTATTCACGATCTGGCGCCATTGAGAGGCGGCAATTCCGGACGCCACGTCTGTCGCTGCTTTTTTGGAACTCATGGCGCCTCAGATCTCCATTTTTTTACCGACCAATGATCCGGGATTTGTTGCGACATCATGTCGCCGGATGGGTGCTCGGGAACTTATTGTCTACATTAACGTGAGAGCCCAATGCGTTTC
Organism: Steroidobacteraceae bacterium; assembly: GCA_036498345.1. Taxonomy (GTDB): domain Bacteria; phylum Pseudomonadota; class Gammaproteobacteria; order Steroidobacterales; family Steroidobacteraceae; genus Bog-1198. The sequence continues at coordinate 1,510 of DASYFQ010000316.1, read as the reverse complement.
CAGTCCTGCCCGCCGAATGCTGCCGGACGCCATGCCAAAGATGCGCCGTGTAGGAGCTTGACCCACACGAATTGTCGAAAAAAGCGACGTTTTGCGCGGACGTCTGTGGGCTATGCTTCTAGGATCAAAACTTCCGGGGGAATCTCATGATGAACGCCAAACCCTTTATCAAAGGCAGCTTCTTATTGGGGTTGATCGTGGTTGCATCGGCCTGCGTCGTTGAGCAGCCGCGCGGAGGCTACCGCGAAGGCTACTATGATCACGATCATCACCGCTATTATCACGAACATGAGTGGCATGAGTGCACTGAGCGCGACGAACACTGCCGCTGATTCTCTCGACGCCTAGCGCACAGCAACTACGTAACGGGTATGAGGATCCGATGCGCTCGTGAGCGGTGACGCTCACGAGCGCATGAACAGGGCTCGGCGTGGGCCCTTTGCAGTCGCGTCCGACACCACGCGTTCCGCCATCAGAAATGCCGCGGCGTTCCACGACTGCCCCGGCATTCCTCTTGGCGCCAGCGTCTTCCCGTGCAGCCATTCCGTAAACGCCCAGTTTCGAAGCGCGCACGCCCGCGCCAGCTTTACCAGCTCTCCCTTGGCCTGCTCGACGCGGCCGGCTGCCGCAAGCGCCGCGATCCAGAACCCGCCCACCATCGGCCAGATGCCCCCGTTGTGGTACTGCCCGACGAAATTCTGCCGATGACGCGCCATGTAAGGCCGCCACAGCGAGTTGCTCTGTTTGATGGGACGCGTAACCACCCGCACAGGGTACGGGTCGTTCACGCGCGCCTTCGTGAGCGCATCGAGCGTACGTGTGCTCGCACGCGCGTCGGCGAGCCCGAGTAGAACGGCCAATACATTGCCGAACACATCCCCCTCCTCGCCGAAAAACGAGAAATTGACGAAGCTCAAATAAAGATCACGATTCCGCCCACGTTCCAACACATAATCGTTGAGCAGCCGGGCCCGTCGATACTCCGCGATACCCGCCGAAAACGGATGGAAGAGTCCGTTGAAATTTTCGTGCGTCTCCCGCGCATGCTCGATGTCGTAGAGCCGCTTCACGAAATACCACAATGCGTTCGTGTAGAGAACGAATCCCGAGCGCGGCATGATGTCGGCCCAGTCGCTGGCTTCATTTTGCTGCAGCAGGAAGAAGCGCTGATGCTCCTGCGCCAACAGCCATTGAATCGCGAGCTTGATGCGTTTGGCATATCGCCGCCGCAACCCGCCGGGAGGCCGATACCGATCCAGCAATGCCAGCGCAATCAGCCACCACAACGTCGAATCGATGCACCCCAGGTACCAGAAATCCGCCTCCTGCTTCTGCAAGTCCACGAATTTCGCAATCTGTCCGTTCGGCGCCTGGTGTTCCGCCAACGTGTGCAGACCCGCGGCGGCGGCACGCGCCAACGATTCATCGCCGGACAGCGCCATCCCGATCGCGCAAACGGCGGCGTCGCGCCCGAATATGGCCGTATAGCCGCGTTTGCTGGCCCGCGGAC
>DASYFQ010000315.1:0-9023 GCA_036498345.1 Steroidobacteraceae bacterium | reverse complement strand
GCGCCTCGCGCTTGATGCTGCCGATGTCGAGCCCCAATTCCCGGGTCCAATACTCGATGCAATACCATTGCAGAGTCCCCCTGACCTCGACGAACTTGGGACCCAACAGTCCCTGCGTTTCCTCGAGCTCGAGCCCGTTCGCGGCCGCGTAACGCCGGGGAATCAGCTCCTGCCAAAACCAATTGTCGAAGCGAAGGTCGAGCAAGGTGCCGTCCATGTCGAGCAGTACCGTATCGATGGCCGACCAGTCGACTGCGGGTGAGGTATGCATTTGCGTATGATACCCACCGATGCAAGAACTTAGTGCCTTGGCCCACGCCCTGATGCCCATCGTCGACCGCGCCGGCGCCGCCATCATGCGAATCTACGACTCGGGCTTCACCGTACAACGGAAGGAAGACAATTCACCGCTGACGCTCGCGGACCTGGAGTCTCAGCGGGTCATCATCGAGGGACTGACCGCAGTCACTCCCGACATACCGATTCTGTCCGAGGAGTCTGCGCAGGCTCCCTGGGACGAGCGCAAAACGTGGCGCCGGTTGTGGGTGGTGGATCCGCTCGACGGCACGCGCGAGTTCGTCAAACGCAACGGTGAATTCACCGTCAACATCGCGCTGGTGCTGGACCACGAACCCGTACTCGGAGTGGTCGCGGCGCCCGCTCTCGGGCTCCTGTACTGGGGTGCCTCGGGCGTGGGCGCATTCAGCCGGCACCGCGGCGCGGCCGAGGTCCCCATCCATGTGTCGCAGCCCGCGAACCCCTTGCGCGTGGTCGGCAGCCGTTCGCACGCGAGCCCGGAAACGGCAGGGTACCTGGCGCGGGTCGGACCCCACGCGATGACGGGCATCGGCAGTTCGCTGAAATTCTGTCTGCTGGCGGAAGGCAAGGCGGATCTCTATCCGCGTTTCGGTCCCACCTCGGAGTGGGACACCGCCGCCGGACAAGCGCTGCTGGAAGCTGCGGGCGGCCGCGTCACCCGGCTGGACGGCCACCGGCTACGCTACAACTGCCGCGCCAGCTTGATCAACGGCGATTTCCTGGCATTCGGTCATGCGAGCGTGCTGCCGGCCTGAGCCCCGCAGGCCTGCGCTCAGGCGTGCCCCACCGCCTCGCACAATTCCAAAGTGGCATCCAGCAAGGTGGGGATATCGAACACCACTTCTTGCTCGGAGACGGTCAGCCGCGCGACCCCTGCGGCCGCGATCAATGCTGCCGGGACGTGAATCTGATCGCGCCTCGGGTGCGTCGTCCAGGTGCTCACCCGCGCATCGCCGAACGCACGGTTGAGCGCGCTCCAGCGCAACTGCGCGGCACGCGCCAGCGGCGTATCGCCGCCCCATTGGCGGTGGGCCAGAGCCATGGTCGTTTCCGGCGCGGTGGCGTTGTCGGGCGTCGCCATCAAATTCTGAACGTACTGCACCATCTCATTGGGATCGACGCGTACGGTCAGGTTCGGTTGCGGATCGTTGGTCATATTCCTTCGCCTGGTCTTATCGTTGACTTACCTGAGTATGGGGTGTCTCCCGGGGAATTCCAGGGGCTCGACATATGCCGCACCGGGCATGGCGCGCAGCGGCAGCGCGGCGGCACATGGCGTCGCGGAATGCGGTTAAGCTTGCCGGCATGACGGATGATCTCATATGGCTGGTTCTGGCCGCCGGCGTGTTGGCCGGGGGCTATAAACTCTGGCAAACCTCGCTGGATGCCCGCGAGACGGCGAACCGCATCGCCAAAGACGCCTGTTCGCGCGCGGTGGTGCAATTCCTGGACGGCACCGTCGCCTTTGCCGGCTTTCGTGTGGCACGCGGCATCCGGGGTGGCCGGCGCCTGCTTCGCACTTACACCTTCGACTACACCAGCGACGGCTTCGAACGTGCGCAGGGCTTCATCGTGCTGTCCGGTCAGCGGCTCGAGGCCGTCGGGCTTGCCGGAAACCCATCGTGAACGCCGGCCTCAATATCGACCTGCACACCCATTCCAATTGCTCCGACGGCTCATTGACACCCACTGACCTCGTGGCGCGCGCGGCGGCGGCCGGGGTCCAGGTATTGGCCCTCACCGACCACGATACCGTGGCCGGGCTGGAGGAGGCGGAACATAGTGCAGGCGTGCATGGGCTGCGCCTCGTCCCGGGCGTTGAAATCTCCGCCTCGTGGCGCGCGCAGGCCATTCACGTGCTGGGGTTGTGGATCGACCCCGCCTCCGAGGAACTTCGCGGCGTGCTCGGAGCCCAGGCCGAACGCCGACGCTCGCGCATGCGAAAGATGTGCGACCGCCTCGGAAAATTGGGTCTGCCGGGCGCGGAACTCCTTGCCGCCGTTCAGGCCCACCCCGGACTGCCGACGCGCGCGCACCTGGCGAACGCCCTGGTCGCCGGCGGTCACGTCGATCGTGCCGACCAGGCATTCCGCAAGTTCTTGGGAGCCGGCAAGCCCGCCAATGTCGCGGCCGAATGGCCTGCCCTCGAGGTCGTGGTGGGCTGGATCCGCGCCGCGGGCGGCGTGGCGGCGCTGGCCCATCCGGCACGCTATGCCCTATCGGCCGGAGCCCGCCGGCAGATGCTCGCCGATTTCGTTTCCGCCGGCGGCGCCGCGCTCGAAGTCGTGACCGGCGGCAATGGTGCGCAGCACGTCGAGGCGCTTGCGGCCCTCGCGGTGAAGTACGGTCTCATGGGATCGGTGGGTTCGGACTTTCACGATCCACAACTGACTTGGAATCCGCTAGGCCGCTCCCTTAAGCTACCGGATTGCGTCACCCCGGTGTGGCGCAGCTATATTAATGAAGCAGCGACGCCGTGAGCGACGAAGAAAGCAACGTCAATACCGATCTGTTCAAGAACATCGAGCGCCTGCGCCAGCTGCGCATCGAGCACCGGGATCTCGACGACATCATCTCCCGCCTCACCATGGATTTCAAAGTCGATGAAGTGCAAATGAAGCGCCTCAAGCGGCGCAAGCTCCTGCTCAAGGATCAGATCGCGCGGCTGGAGAGCCAGCTCATTCCGGATCTCAACGCATGACCGAGATGCTGCACCGTATCGCGGCATTCTTCGATATTTTGTCGACGCGCAACGTACTGATCGAGATCGGCGCCGTGAGCCTCTGTCTGCTGGCCGGCGGATTCGTCGGCGCGGGACTGCGCAGCCGTTACGAGCGGCGCCGATACAAGACGCCGACGGCACTCACCTGGACCTATTTCGCCTCGCAGGGCAGCGTCGTGGCGACGCCGGCCATTCTCGCGCTGGTATTGGTGCTCCTGGCCCGCAGCGGATTGCAGGCGGCGCACTTTGACGTCACGGTGTTGGATGCGGCGGCGCGCCTGATCGGCACCTACGTGGCGGTACGCGTCGCCGTCCTGCTGTTTGCGGCGAGCCTCGGCAACAAGTCGTGGATGCAGCATTGGGAAAATCGCGTCACGCTGTTCATTTGGCTGGCAATTGCCGCCGAGTACCTGGGTTGGCTCGATCCCTTCATCAGCACCTTGGACAGCATCGGCGTGGCGGCGGGCAAAAGCCGCATTACGCTATGGTCGATACTGAAGCTCTTGTTCACGCTGACCTTGTTCGTGCTGGTCGCGGCGTGGATCAGCCGCTGGGTCGAGCGGCGCTTGAAGAAATTGAACACCCTCGCGCCGTCCACGCGCATCGGCATCGCAAAATTCGCCAACGCATTCTTGATCGCCCTCTCCATCCTCATGGGCCTGAATGCCGCCGGCGTCGATCTGACCGCGCTCACCGTGCTGACCGGCGCCATCGGGCTCGGCCTCGGCTTCGGCCTGCAGTCCATTGCGGCCAATTTCGTCAGCGGCTTCGTACTGCTCATGGATCGCTCCATCAAACCGGGCGACGTCATCAGCCTGTCGGGACAAAGCGGCACCAGCACGGAGAACTTCGGCTGGGTGCAGGAATTGCGCGGCCGGTACGTCGTGGTGCGGGACCGCGACGGCGTGGAAATGCTGGTGCCCAATCAGCAACTGATCTCCAATGCCGTGATCAATTGGAGCTACACCGACCCGCGCATTCGGCTCAAATTACCCATCCGCGTGAGTTACCGCGACGATCCGGAATTGGCGCTGGGAATACTGCTCACCGCCTGCAAGGGACAAGCGCGCGTGCTGCCCGACCCTGCGCCGGTGTCGCGCCTGATGCACTTCAGCGACAGCGGCATCGAACTCGAACTGCGCTTCTGGATTTCCGATCCGCAGGAAGGAGTGAACAATGTGCGCTCGGAAGTGAATCGCGCGATCTGGCGGTTGTTCAAGGAACACAAGATCACCATCCCCGTGGCGCAGCACGACGTCCGCGTGCACTCCGCGCCGGCGGACCTCGACTGATCGGCGCGCGATTCCCATGCCTCTGATCATCGCGCCGGACATCGTCATCCCCGACGAAGAATTGGAATGGAAGTTCATCCGCTCCTCGGGTCCTGGGGGTCAAAACGTCAACAAGGTCGCGAGCGCCGCGCAACTGCGCTTCTTGCTGCCGCAAAATACCTCTCTGCCCGTCGCGGCGAGAAATCGCCTGCGCCGGCTCGCAGGCCAGAAGCTCATCGACGACGGCAGCATCCTGTTCAAGTCCATGAGCGAACGCAGCCAGGACCAGAATCGCCGCGCCGCGCTCGAACGCCTCGAAGCATTGATTCGCGCGGCGCTGGTCGAACCCAAAATCCGCAAGAAGACGCGCCCGACCAAGGGCTCCAAGGAACGCCGCATCGAAACGAAGAAGCGCCGCGGCGCGACCAAGCAGCAGCGTGGCGGACAGGGGTGGGACTCATGATGAGCCTAACGTGACTTGCAGAATGCTGTGCCTGATCTGCTCGGAGAGAACCAGCTGCGCATCCGCGGCGACCGCCAGCAGCGGCTCGCCGAATGAGAGCCGGCCATCCTCGGAAGCTTGAATCACGTTTCGGCGGCGCAACAGATCGATGAAGTTGCGAAACAGGCTCTTGTCGAAGAACTCCGGTGAATTTAACGCGTACAACATGGACATGCGCTGGGCCATCAAATGGCAGCGCTGCTCGAGCGCCTCCTGCGTGATGCTGCCGCTGCCCGCCTGCAGCAATAACGCGATGGCCAGGTAATACCGTTCCGCTGTTTGAATGGTCGCCTGGGCCAGCACCGATAGCCGCATGGCTTCGAGCGACGTCGAAGCCGGACGCTGCCACTCGCTGCGATCGGCGTTGGGTTGCAGGAGGTTCAGCCGGCTGAAGGTCTCGAGCAAGGTATCCACGACCGCACTCACCGACGCTTCGCCCCAGTGCAGGAACAACTCGGCTGCAATGTAGGGGTAGACCCGCCGCACCAAGCGGTGGATGTCGTCGGTGCGCATGCCGGCGTTGCTCACGAAACAACAGGCGAGGACCGACGGCATGGCGAATAAATGCAAGATATTGTTGCGGTAGTACGTGGCCAGCACCGCGTTCTCGGCGTTCATGCGCATGATGTCGCCGAGCGCGTGCGCCTCCCTTTCCAGCACGCCCATCGCTTCGGCGTAGCGAACGATTTGCGTGCCGCTGTCCGTCGTGACCGTCACCAGCGGCCCGTACGGCGCATCGCGCAACAGCAACTGATAGAGCTCGACCTGGCGCACCAGGTCGACCTCGGGCAGAGCCTGGCGCGGGGTCGCGAGAATCGCCATCGCCACCAGGTTGATCGGCGTCACGGCAGCGGCCGCATTGATCTCGGTATTGATCCGGGCGGCAAGATCCCCCACGGCGTCGCTGATCCATCCCTGCCGCGATTCCGAGCCGTCAGCGGGGGCGTGGCGCCAATCCGGATTGCGTTTGGACAGCAGTTCGTCGAGCGAAATCGGCTGGCCCAGATTGACGTGCACCTTGCCGAGCTTGCTGCGCAATACCGACACGACTGCCTTGATGAGGCCGAGCACGCTCTCCTTTTCCTTGGGTTGTCCCGACAGCTCGCCGATGTAGGTACGCCCTTCGACGATGCGCTCGTAGCCGAAATACACCGGCATGAAGACCACGGGCCGCTTCGGGTCGCGGAGATACGCGCGCACGGTCATCGACAGCATGCCGGTGCGCGGCGAGAGCAGCCGGCCGGTGCGGCTGCGGCCGCCTTCGATGAAATATTCCAGCGAATGTCCGCGCGCGATCATGATGCCCAGATACTTGGCGAATACCGCGGCATACAGGTCGTCGCCCTTGAAGGTGCGGCGCAGGAAGAACGCGCCGCCCATCCGGAGGAACCGTCCGATCACCGGCAAGTTGAGATTGATGCCCGCCGCCACGTGGGGCACCGCGAAGCCCTTGCGGTAGATCACATAGGAGAGCAGCAGATAGTCCATATGGCTGCGGTGACAGGGAACGTAAACGATCTCGGCCCCGTCGCCGATCTCGTTCAATTTGTCGACATGCTCGAAATCCACGCCGTCATACAGCCGATTCCACAGCCAACCCAGCATCAAGGACATGAAACGTACGAAGGATTGCGAATAGTTGGCGGCGATTTCAACCGCGTACTTCCGCGCCGCGAGCAGCGCGACTCGGCGAGACCATCCGCGCGCCTGCATTTCACGGCGCACGACGCCGCGTACGTCCGCGGTCTTCAGCAACTGCGTCACCAGGGTGCGGCGGTGCGAGAGATCGGGTCCGATGGTCGACGCGCGCTGCGCACGCAGGCTGGCGCGGAGGTTGCGCAGTACCCATCGCACACTGCGCGGCTCGCTCATGCCGTCCTCGAGGGCGTCGCGCAACCGTACCGGCTCGCCGAAGTGCACCAGGGTATTGCGGCCGTTGACCAGCACACTGAGCGCCTTGCGGAAACGTCCCACCAGCATCCAGTCCTCGGCGAACAACAGCCGCCAGAAACTGGCCTCCTTGTGCGGCGCGCGGCCCCAGAAAATGGCGACCGGTATGAGATCGACATCGATCTCAGGGTGTGCCGCCGCCGCCGCGACCAGCTGCACCAGGTAGCGCGGCGCGCGCGCGGCCGGGCGGGTCGTGAACAAGCCCGCGGGCCGAATCAATTCGAAATAGGCTTTGTCGGGACGAGGCAGCCGGAGCGTTGCGCACACCATGCTCAGCACCGCAAGATCCGTCCGGCTCTCGCGTTCCAGGACATAGCACAGGGGCCGCGTGCGCGCCGCGATCGCGGCCGCAGCATCATCGGGCTTGATGGTCACCCGTACCCACAGGCTCAAGAGCTTGCGGACGCTCCATTGCCACGGCCGGCTCAAGTTAAGGAGCTGTATCGCCGCGTTCTTGAGTATCGACCGCTTTGCGCGTGGCCTCCGCGTTCGCGTCGACGGTTTTTTGCACCTCTTTCGCGCGCGCTTCGTTTTGCAGCAGGGGCTCGAACACGGTCTTCTTGGGCGGCGGCTCAGGAGACCCGCAACTCGTGATGAACAAAACCGACAGTGACATTGTCACAACCCTAAGCCAGCCCATGTGCACCTCGGAACCTCCCAGCCCCGTTGGGCCTCAAGTGTACAATCGTTCCGGACTTGCAGTCACTCGGAGTTCGCTCATGTTTCGTTTCGCCATTCTGATGCTCCTGTCCACCAGCCTCTATGCCGCGCAGTCGGCCGTCGACATCGAGACCGCGGCGAAGATCTATCAGGATGCCGCCATTCGGGAACAGGTGCGTGCCTCCTTGGGATCGATGCCGGCGCATATACGCCAGCTGTTTTCGGCGGACACTGCGGCGAAGCTCTCGGATGAGCAGCTGAACGCCGTGACCGCCGCCGCAAAGCGTGGATTTCGCATCGACGTGTTCGAAGCGCCTGCCTTGAGCGCGCTCGCCGCCAATCTCGACCCTCCGACGGTGAAGAAGGTCGACGCGTTCCTCGAGAGCGATCTCGGCCGCCGCATGGTGGCCGCGGACACGGCCACCGCCACGCTGGAAGAATCCAAAATCGACAAGATCATGAATGGCGAGATCAGCGCTCCCTCGACCCCGCAGCGCGACGCCCTGTTCGATAAACTGGAACGTGCGTCACACTCCACCGAATCCACGGTGCAGATTTTCCTCAGCATGGGGCAAGCGGTGGCGATCGGCACCGCGGTCGGGTCCGGGAGGGACAAAGCGGCCGTGGCACAGAGCGCGCGCAAGTCCGGCGAGGCCAGCCGTCCGGAATTGGAGCAGAGCATGCGCGAGCCGCTGCGCCGTTATCTCGCCTACAGCTATCGCGACCTCAGCGATGCGGACCTCAAGCATTTGTTGAGCTTTCTCGAATCCCCGCCGGGCAAACGCTACGTGTCGGCCTACATCGCCTCACTGGGCGCCGGTTTCGATGCCATGGGCAGACGCTGCGGCGAACAACTGGGCGAAAGCCTGCGCGAACTGGCCCAGGCGCAAGTAGATGTACCCAGCGTGGGTCCCCCGCCGCCGGCCATCGCGGCGCCGGTTCCGGTCAGGTAGGTTGAGCGAGAGCGAGCAGGAACGCCCGCAAACTCAGGCAAATCGCCTCGATCTGATCCTCCAGCCGGTGGCCGGAGTCGAGCAAGTGCAGGGCCGCCCGGTGCTCGCGCGCCCACCGGATGCTGTTCTCGACCGGCACGATGTCGTCGTGCCAGCCGTGCGTGATGACAGTCGGACAGGCGACGTCCTGCGGGGTGTATTCCTCGTAACCCGCCATGTAAAAGGCGGGCGCCAATAGGAACAGGCCGCTGGCTCCAAGCGTGCTCGCCGCGGCGGCGGACACGTACCCGCCCATGCTCGAGCCCACCAGCACCAAGGGATGCTCGAGCTCCTTTCCCCTGCCGATGAGCTTGCGGACCCGATCGCCGGGTCGTCCAGGCCGCGATAGTCCACCGACTCCACCGCCCACCTCAAGTCGCCGACCACGGCCGCCATGGCCGTGATCTTCGCGCCCCACGGGCCGCTTTCCTTGCCATGTGAGAACACCACGGTGCCCAACGATCTGTTCATAACGCCCCAAAGCTAAAGAAACCTGGGTTTCCGGCCGCTAACTGACGGATGGCACTGGATGAAGAGCAATCGAGCGCCGCGCACGAGATGCGTCGGGCTATCGACTGTCTACGCGACTGTGCCGACCTCGCCGAGGT
>DASYFQ010000314.1:0-5401 GCA_036498345.1 Steroidobacteraceae bacterium | reverse complement strand
TTTCTGCACGACAACTTTGCCCGGCGCGGCAAACAGTCGGGCGCCTGGTCAAGCCGCTACCGAGATCAGGAGAACATGGACGAGGCGCTGGCGCCGATCGTCGTCAACAACAACAATTTCGCCCGCGGCGATGTCGCTGCGGGCGAACCGGCCCTGTTGAGCTTTGACGACGCCAAGACATTGTTTCACGAGTTTGGCCACGGGCTGCATACATTGCTGAGCCGGGTACGCTACCGCTCGCAATCCGGTACTGCCGTGCGACGCGATTTCGTCGAGTTTCCATCCCAGATCTTCGAGCACTGGATGTCGGTGCCGGAAACATTGCGGACCTACGCCCGCCACTACCGGACCGGCGAGCCTCTACCCGAGGAAATGCTGCGCCGGCTTCTGGCGGCGCGGAACTTTAACCAGGGCTTCGCCACAGTGGAGTATACGGCCTCTGCCCTGATAGACCTCGATCTGCACCGCGCTGCGGCGAGCGAGCCTCTCGACCCCGCTCGCTTCGAGCGGGAATTCCTGGACCGAATGGAGGTGCCAAAGGAAATCGGGCTGCGTCATCGCCTCCCGCACTTCCAGCATCTGTTCGCCGGAGGCGGCTATGCCGCCGGCTATTATGCGTATGTTTGGGCCGAAGTGCTGGACGCCGACGGTTTCGCTGCGTTTACCGAGGCGGGCAACGCCTTCGATCCCGAGCTCGCCGCGCGCCTCAAAGCGACTTACAGCGCCGGCGACACGCGCGACCCGATGGAGCTTTACCGCGCCTTTCGCGGGCGCGAGCCGGCGATCGCTGCATTATTGCAGCAGCGCGGCCTGGCGGCAGCGCAATCCGGTTGAAGGGCCGGCAGAGTCGCGGCCAATGCCGTGGCTCTGCCAAACCGCTGCAGATCGTTGCGCCTTACGACTTCGTTTGCCTGGCGACCACGTGGTCCTTGATTTTCTCATAGGTCGGCTCGGAGACGACCTTCTTCGAGACGAGCTGGCTCTTGTCGCTGTAGGGGCGGCCCTGGATGATTTTGGCGGCATCGCTGTCGCTGACACCAGGGAGCGTCTTGAGTTCGGCCGCAGTCGCACTGTTGACGTCGACTGTGTCCATTTTCGGTGCAGCCGCCGTGCTCCGCGCATCGGAGGTCGGCGCCTTTGGCGTCGCCGTGACGGCCGGCGCCATAGTCGATGAGGGCGAGGTGGTGCTGGGAGTAGTTGTCGTCGCTGGCTGAGCCATCACCGGCCCAGCAATAGTCAACGCCAACAGCCCCATGGGCAGTCGCGAGAACTTTATCATCTTTATCTCCAATATAGGCGGCAAATACGCCGTCGCGCTCCAAAACGGCGAGACAGTGGGGTTCTTCCTTCCGAGCCCAAATAATTTCCTTACAAAATTTTTGACTTTACGCGGAATAAATTGCAATTACCGTTTCTTCCCAGGAGCGGACACATTCTCCCGCTACGCGGCAGTGTGCCGCTTCTCCGATATTTACCGTGGTCATACCTGCGGCGGAGAGCAGCGCCTCGACATTATCCACCGCCTGCTCACATTGCGGCGCGAACTCGCCGAGCAACTTTCCGTCGGGCGCCGCCCCGAATTGGCCGGAGATGAACAATAAGCGTGCGGCGGCCTGGACTTCGGCGGAATGCGAATGGACCGAGCGGAATGCGTCGGCACCCGCCAGAGGGCCGGTGGATTGTTGGCGTGAAAAGGCTGGTCGGCATGGCGATGCCCTTTCGACAACAAAAAAGCCGCCGGAAATTGGGCGGCGGTGGTTGAATCGTTCTGGGACGGGAGTGGACGATCAGCCTTGTCGTCGTCGCCTCGTCAAACGTGCACGCTTACCGGCGCAGCGGGGGGAAGGAACGTCGGCGCCGGTTCACGGTATTAGCAAAGCCAGCGATCATGGGACTGGTTTATATCCGTTTGGCGATGGGCGAGAAACCCCCCGTTGGGGGTGCAATTCCGCGCTACGGCACGCAACGTCCTCCGGTGTGATGAACCCACGGCTCGAAATGCCTACCCGGTGGGCACGTTTCGTGGTCGGTGCCATACCAAGGACGACAATGGCCATATTCGTCACGGAAATTGCGCGCGCCACACCATTCGGCAACTTTCACGATCGCGCTGTTTCCGTCTGATTGATCAGCAGCGCGTGGCCGTTCATCGCGGCGGTCGCCGCGACCGTTGGAACCCCGCCCAGCAGCGGAAACATCACCAACGCAGGAGCTAAAAACCCTTTTCATGGCGCTTCCTCATCTGTTCCTGACCATAGCCTATCTCTGGTCGTGGTGCCCGTCGTCAGCAATGATGACCCGATCCGGAGTCACCACGCGAGTATTTACGGTGAAGACCTCTAAAACGCAGTGTGACCTAGTTCACACCTGCGCTAAAATTCTTAATTTCTGCAGGCGAACGGCCCTTCCGTGCGGTCGGTCATCCGCTTTTCGAACGCAAAGGGAACTTGCTTCAGCAGCTATGGGGTGAAGGGTGCCAATATTCGTGGGGGATTTTCGCATAGTCGTCTGTGAACCCGCTCACACCCTAAAGGAACGGGTCGCGTTTATGTAAGGGGCACTTCACAGCGGTGAAGCACAGTATCCTGAAAGGAAGATTCAAATGCGTAAAATAGCGACTGCCGTATCCCTTAGCGTTTTGGCCGGGATATCTGCGTTAAGTCAACACAAACCACGGCAGAGGATAAGTAGGGCGCCGCGAATCCTTGCAACTGCTTTGCTGTGCGCTGCCGCGCTCAGCCAGCCAAATCTCGCCTATGCTGGACCGCATGGCGGGGGTGGCGGGTTCCAGGGCGGGGGCGGGTTCCACACCGATGGATTTCACGGCGGTGGATTTAACGCTGGCAGGTTCGACGGCGATCACGATCGCGGGTTCGACGGCGATCACGATGGCAGGTTCGACGGCGATCGAGTCCACAGGCGGGGCTTCTTCGGTGGATTTTACGCATATCCGGAGTGGGGTTATTACTGCTCCGATCCGGCCGGCTACTACCCCTATGTAACCCAGTGCAATACCGGCTGGCAGACGGGTCCGGCTAGCTGACGCCCAGTAGCGCAGGGCGCGTAGGATGGTTGAGCGGAAGGGAAACCCATCACCTTTCGCCGAAGCCGCGGAGGTCGTCGACGGTGTCGCCCGCCCAGTCCTCAGGGTAAGCCCCGAGCCGCACCCGGCGGCCAAACGAGGAATCCGGCCAGTCTTGTACTCGTGGCGTGTACCCGCGTTTCACCGGGTTGAAGCAAATGTAATCAAGATGGCGGGCAAAGTCGTCTTGGTCACGCAGCGTATGCTCCCAATACCGCCGCTGCCAAATGCCGCGTTCGCCTTTGGTGCTTCGGCGGTGGAGAGCACTTCGCCGCGCGGCAAACCATGCAAGAACGCGCTTTTGAACAGACGCCAGCGCAGAGCGAAATCCGCGCCGTGCTCGGGCAGAGTCCAGATCGCATGCAGGTGATCGGGCAGGATCACAGCGGCTTCGATGGTGAAGGGATGACGCGCTCGCACGTGGCGAAACGCTGTCCGCGGCAGGCCGATGTTCTCGGTCAACAGCCCGAGCCGACGTTCGGCCAGATTGACGGTAAAGAAATAGTGCCGCCGGGTAGGAGATTGCGCCGATAGGAGACCATTCTTGCATGCAGGCCGGGCGGATGATCCGATGGGTTTTGCTGCGCTTTCCCGCCCTGCGCTCTACGCTCGCTGTCATTAACCAGGTTTAACCTGCATCGGCTGGGGCGGCTCGCACCAATAGCCTGGCGGGCTCGGAATTGGCCGGCAGTGCCGCTCGGACATGCATTGTTTGAACATGAGATCGGCTGGCATATCGGTCAGCGCGGCCGCGTATTGCCGGCAGATTGATACCATTACGGCGGCGCGATCGTCAGCGACGCTGGCACCGGTTTGTCCCTGGACGGCGGCGCCTGCGACCACGCATAGCAATGCCGCCACGGCGCTGGCGAACGTGGCAGTCGAAAGCGCCAGGGTTTGCGCCTCCGCAATAGCAAACAAACTGAAAATTCCGCCGATCGCCAACCATCCGTTGCTCTTTGTCATAGTAACCAGCCCTTGGAGCGTCAGTAGCCGCCTCCATGCCCTGAGCGGGTATTCGGACACTGGCCCGCCGGGTAGCAGATTATATCGATCGCATTGGCGCAGCCAAAAAGCGCCAGCATTAAGCCGACGGCGAACGCTCGCGACGATTTTCGCGTCACTCCGCGTGCCCTTCGTCCAATCAGCTCCGAGCCGGGGCCCGAAGACCAGATGCACTTAGTTTGGCGCGTAGAGCCCCAGCTTAAGATCTTCATCGACGGGGCAGCTGCCGGCGCTCCTTCTTCACCGCTGCTCGCCGTCGCGTATCAAGTTCGCGAGCTCTGCTTGCGCAACTTGTTCGGAGACGAGCCGGGCGGTGAAACCCGGTGCCCCGTGCACCTGGGTCGTGATAGAGCGGCAGACGCCAGTACAGGATTTTAACAAAGGCTTGCTGGCCCGCGGCGAGGTCGAAGTGCGCCGATCCAAATTTAAAGCCATGGGGGTCCGGGATCGTGATGTCGTAGTGCCCAGGGCGGACATCACGGTAGAACACCGTCCTTGGCGGCGCCGGCCCGACATAAGTCCCATTGGCGACGACAGTCGGTATCAACGCGGACGAGTAGGCGTGATTGGTCTCGTAATATTGATAAAACCAGACGCGAGCCTCACCCGCCGGGATCTGCGGTGCCGCGGCCGCCATCCCAAGCGGCTGGGCGCCGCCCGCCGCGATCAGCAACAGACCGCTTGCCCACTGGAGCCATTTTCGTGATCGTGGCGTGAGCCTCATTGCCATTGGCGTTCTCCGTTGCTCTCGCGCCAAACGCGCGCGGCTCAGAAGCATCGCCCTTTCGGAGATTTTCCGCAAGCGTGGCTGTTTGCTGCAGGTGTCTGCATTCCACTAGAACCGGACAGTGCAGAACTCAAAACTTGCGCAGCACCAGAGACCTGAAGTGTGCCGAACTCCCCGCCTCGCGAGCCACCCTCAACATAACCGTTGGCAGCCCTTTACTCGCCAGGTCCCTCAAGCGCAACACTGGTGACAGCTCACTTGAGTCACGGCTTCCTTGGCGCAGGCAAGACCATCTTTGCTCGGCAGCTTGAGCGGAGGATATCGGCGATCCGCTTCTCGCATGACGAGTGGATCCCACGCCTATACGGCGATGATCCGCCAGTAGAGCATTTCGCGGAATTTTACCGAGGGGTTTGTGAGCAGATCGGAGAGGTCTCGCCCTAGACGTTTGGAATTGGGGCTAGATGTCGTGATCGACTTCGGCTGTTGGACTCGTCGGGACCGCGATGTTCTGAAAGGGTCATTCGGGCAGTCGGCGACCGGGTGGGTTACTTACCGATGCAGAAATCGCGGAAGATCACGTCGAG
>DASYFQ010000313.1:0-60760 GCA_036498345.1 Steroidobacteraceae bacterium | reverse complement strand
CACGTCTCGGCGCCCAACCCGGCCTCGCAGGCCGCCGGCGACTGCTCGCTGTGCCACAACACGACGGTCTGGACCACGCCGACCACGCTGCCGAACAATCACATGCCGATTCCCGGCACCCAGACCTGCTCGGTCTGCCATACCGGAACGCTCACCGCCGACCCCAACAGCTACGCCCAGTTGGCGAGCATCCCGGTCCTGCACACCGGTATTACTACCGGCTGCGCCCAATGCCACGGCGGCCCCGCGGCGCTGACGTTCTACAACAATAACGACAACCCCAAGGCGGCGGCGGGACTTTCGCCCGCCCATATCCCGGCCTTCAATGGCGAGGATTGCAGCTCCTGCCACGCGCCGAACTATGCCGCGGGCGGCTTCGGTCCGATGAACATGACCCAGGCGACGCACGCCGGCGTGGGGACCACCTGCAACAGCTGCCACGAGGCCGGCCTGTCGTTCTACATGGGTGCGGCCAGTCCCAAGCTGCAGGGTCGTCCGCCCGATCACGTCTCCGGAAATATGGTGAAGCCGAACGATTGCAGCCTGTGCCACACGACGGCCAACTGGAACAGCACAGCGATGCCGGCGGGGCATATGCCCAATCCCGCCAACGCGGCCTGTAATGTCTGCCACATCGCCGCTCCGACCAACTACACCACGCTTGCCGCCAATGCGGTCTTGCATACCGGCATCAGCGGTAGCCAGTGCGCCCAGTGCCACGGCGCCACGACGGCCCTCACCTGGTACAACAATTTCACGCCGAAGGACGCGGTGCTCACGCCCTCGCATATCCCGTTCCTCGCCGGAACCAGCTGCGGCTCCTGCCATTCCTCCGGCAACTATGCCGTGGGCGGTTTCGGTCCGATGAACATGACTCAGGCCACGCACGCCTTCGTCACGACCACCTGCACCGCCTGCCATGAGAAGGCCTTGAGCTTCTACATGGGTGCGGCCAATCCCAAGCTGCAGGGTCGTCCGCCCGATCACGTCTCCGGAAACATGGTGGCGCCGAACGATTGCAGCCTGTGCCACACGACCGCCAACTGGAACAGCACGGCGCTGCCGGCGGGCCATATGCCGAACCCCGGAAATCAGGCCTGCACCGTCTGCCACACCGGAGCGCCGAGCAATTACGCAACTCTCGCGTCCAATGCCGTGCTGCATACCGGAATCAGCTCCGGCTGCATCACTTGTCACGGCGCGCCGAACGCGACACCGCCGGTCTTCTATCTCAACTACACGCCGAAGGACGCGGTGCTCTCGCCCGTGCACATCCCGACCAGCTCCACGCCTTGCGAGAATTGCCACGCGATCAGCTTCACCGCGTTCAGCGGCACGACGATGAATTCGACCAAGCACACCGTGATGCTCTCGGTTACCGGCGGAACCTGCGACCAATGCCACGACCTGTCCAGCTTGAAATTCTATGGCGTGAACAACTTGACCACGCGGCCGAACGGCCACCATGTCGGCAAGGATTGCAACGGCTGCCACAATCCCAACAACTGGGGCGGCGGGAGGGGGAAAAAGACCGTCGCGGCGGCGACCGCGACGCGCAGCACGGTCGGCACCGTGGTCAGTGCGCCGGCGACGAGCGCGATCCCTGCGATGGCTGCGGCCAGAGCGGCCGCGTTGAGCGGCCACGAAGTGATCTCCAAGGCCAACCTAAGTCTCTCGCACGCCGGGGTCACCGGCAACTGCTACAGCTGCCACAACGGCGCGCTCGCGACGGGCAAGGGACCCCACCACATCGCAAGCAATAACACGTGCCAGAACTGCCACACGGTCACCGCCTGGCTGCCCGCGCGATTCGAGCACCAAGGCGTCACGGCAATCTGCTCCAGCTGCCATAACGGCGTACTGGCATCGGGCAAACCGACGAAGCACATTCAGACGAATCGGGATTGCGGCGCTTGTCACGGCACGATGACCTGGGCTGCGGCGACGTTCAGCCACTTGGGGCTCAGCGCGACCTGCCAGAGCTGCCACAACGGCATCACGGCGATCGGGAAACAAGTCCAGCACGTGGGAACCACGCTCGACTGCGGCAGTTGCCACAATACTTTCAATTGGACCGTCGTGCCGGCCGCGCCGGTACGGCCGCGACCCGTGATTCCGAGCCCGCGCGGCGCGATCACCGGTCCGACAAAGTGATTGGCCGAGCGCGGTACGGAAGTCTGCTCGCGCAGGCGCGCCTGCTTCGTGCGGCCGCGTTATTGCTGGGGCTGATGGCGCACGGTACGTCGCCGGCTGCAATTGCTCCCGGGATGCCGCTCGGACCGCTGGTGCAATTCATCGATACCGATGAGCGTGAGGACCACGCCGACATCTCGGTTCAGTTCTCCTGTTCCGTGCGCTACATCTCCAATACCCCGATGAACCACGGCAGCAGCACCCTCATCACGCTGCGGCTCGGGCCGGATTGCGGCTCGCTGATCAATGCGTTTCCGCCGGAGTTCCCGTTGGTCGGCGGGGGCGGCCAGCTCGTGACCGGAGCCCGAGTCGAATCGTTCGTGCCCGGCGAGATACGCCTCGAACTGACGTGGACGCGAGAGCTCGACTTTGTCATGGCGCCCACCGCGACCGGGCTGGGTTTGCGCGTGCGCTTGATCGGCACGGGCCATCGCAAAGGCAGAGTCTTGGTATCCGAAACGGAAGCGGCCCAAAGTTATGCCGTCAATCTCGAATCCTCGTCGACCAAGTTCGAACGCGACACAGTCGAGGCGGCGGCGGCCGCGCTCAAGACGCAGGCGTACGTGTCCGAAACGGACATCGAGGATACGCACTGGTTCCGCCTCCGGGTGGGGCCGTTTACATCGCGCGCGGAAGCGGAGCGGGTGCTGCAAATCGCGCAGGCGAGCTACCCGCGCGCGTGGCTTGCGATCAACGATGAGCAAACCGATCTTACCGTGGTGGAACGCGCAGGCGTGCAGTCGGCGGCAAGCTCGCCGACGGACCCGCCGCTCCCCGATGATCAGCGGACGCAGATTCTGCGCGATGCGCGCGCGGCGCTGGAAAAACGACAGTATCCGGAAGCGATCGATTTGCTGGGCCGTCTGTTGCGCCAACCCGAATATGCGGCGCGCGCGGATGCTCAGGAGCTCATGGGCCTGGTTCGCGAACGCGCCGGCCAGCTGGCGCAGGCCAAGGCCGAATACCAAGCCTATCTGCAGCGCTACCCGGATGGACCCGGAGCCGCGCGCGTACGCGGCCGATTGAAGACGCTGGCCGCGGCCTCGCTGGCCCCCAAGCCCACCGGCGACTTCGGCGCGTCGAGGGACAACCGCTGGACCATGGTCGGCAGCGGGGCGGTCACATACCAATACGCCAAGAATCAGACCGTCTCGGCGGGAACGACGACCAGCCAGACCTCGGCCAATGCTGCGCTCGTTTATGGTGATCTGCTGTTGCGCGATCGCGGGGAGCGCTATGATTTCACCGCCCGCGTGGATGCGGGCTATACCAAAAATCTGGTCACGACCTTCGGCGGCAGCCAGGACCGCACGACTGCGGCCTACGTGGAATTGACGGATCGCATGATGGGCCTGACCGGCCGGGTGGGGCGCCAGTCGCTTGCCAGCTTGGGAGTGATCGGGCTTTTCGACGGACTGTATGTCGGCTATCAGGTCAATTCCAAGTTCTCGGTGAGCGCCGCTGCCGGGCTCCCCGCCTATACGAGCTACTCGGCACTGTCGAGCCAACAGAAATTCGGCACGGTGACCGCCGAATACGGCCCCTTCCGCCAAGCCTGGGTTTTCGATGCCTATCTGTTCGATCAGACGACCGCCGGTACCACCGATCGGCGCTCCATCGGGTTCCAAACCCGCTACACGGTCCCGGGCCGCACCGCCGTCATCCTGGCCGACTACGACATCGCCTTTCGGCAGCTCAACTCGGTCACGCTGATCGGCAATCTCAAGGTGGGGCAGGTCTGGATTCTGGGATTCGACGCCGACTACCGCCGCAGTCCGTTGCTCGAGCTCACCAATGCGCTGATCGGCCAAAGCGTGTCGGATCTGTCGGCGTTGCAGCACGAGCTCACGCCGTCTCAAATCAGGCAGCTCGCGCTGGACCGCACGTCCACCAGTGAAACCTTCGTCATTTCGGCCAGCCGCCCGCTCGGCGAGCGCTGGCAATTCATGATCGACGTCGCGGCATTGCAGCTCAACGGGACTCCGGCCTCCCCGGCCCTCGGAGGCACGCCCGCCATCGATGCGACGCCGTCGACCGGGCTCGACAAGAACATTGCCGTGCAGGTGTCCGGGTTGAGCCTTTTACAGGCGAGCGATTTGCATATCTTCGGCGTGCGCTTCGATGATTCTCCCGCCTCACGCAGCACCACGCTGTCCTGGGACGCGCGCTTCGCATTGCCCGGCGCCTGGCGCTTCGGGCCGCGATTCAGCGTCGAGCAGCTGAACGATCAGATGCTGGGCGGCAAGCAATTGCTCTACCTACCCGAACTGCGCGCCGACTGGACCAGCAGGCGATCGGTGTTCGAGATCATCGGCGGCTACCAGCTTCAGCACCAGCAGACCGTGCAGCAACAGCAAACGCTCACCGGCCAGCCGCAGACAGGTGCGCTGGATCAGCGTTCTCTATATATTTCGGTGGCATACCGGATGCGCTTCTAAAGGCTACGCTTCATACTCATGCATATCCGCGCGGCTTTGATCCTGGCGCTGCTCACGCTGCCGGCATGCTCGAGTTTGCCGCGGCCGGCGGCTTCGCGCGAGATTCTCGATGAGCAAAGCGGCAATACATTGTCGGTGGTAGCCTCGCCGCTGGTGTTCGCGCGCGAGCGTACGGACGTGGCAGCGCACGCCCGCGACTACGCGACCTTGGTTGCGGTGGAAGTCGATCATTCCGGAAAATATAGCGACTATCTGTTGCTGTACCGATGGTCCACGGTGGACCGGCGCATGTCTCCGCCGCCGGACCCGGGCGCCGGCGCGCTGCGGATTTTTGCGGACGGACGGACGATCGATCTGCAACCGCTGGAACGGGTGCCCGTCGGCCTGTCACGCGGCCGGGAACTGCACCTGCCCGAGCACGGAGACGTCGTCACCCACGCGTACACGATCGACGCGCCGACATTGCGCTTCATCGCCGCGAGCCGCGCGCTCACGGTGCGTATGCCGCAAGAAACCCTCGATGTGCCTTTCGTGCTATGGGAAGACGGCCGAGCGGCGCTCGGGCAGTTCGTGCAGGGAACGATTGCGCCCTAAGCTCGCGGCGCGATTACCACTGCTGTTGCTTGGGTAAATCGTCGTTGATCGCGTAGTAGTCGGATTTGTCGGCGACGAATATGTGCTGCTCCACCGAGAGGCGGGTCGGCGTATCGAGCGTTCCGGCCGTAATGCTGAGCGCATCGCGGCCCACCTGCTTCCAAAACAGATTGCCGCCGCAGACGCCGCAGAATCCGCGCTCGGCGGTGTCGGATGATTTGTACCAGACCAGTGGACCGGAAGCCGTCAATTCGATATTTGCCGATGGTGCGCTCGTCATCGCTGCATAGTGCCCGCTCGTCCGGCGGCACTGCGCGCAATGGCAGGCAATGACGCCGCGCAACTCGCCGCGAATCCGGTAGCGAACTCCCCCGCATAGGCACCCGCCGGTATGTGTCGTTTCGGTCTCCGTCACGTCGTCCTCTCCTCTAAGCCGAAAACGCACATTCTGCGCCCTTTCCGGCCGTCAAATCTCGAGCCCGGAATCAGCGCGCCTGTCAGGCGCCGTGCTTCAGCAGCGGCGCCGACAGGCGAGAAAGGCTCAGCGACGTCGAGGCGGCGCGCCGGCGAAGGTGAGCGTGCGGGCGGGTAACGATGGCTCGCAGCAGCTCCGTGACGGCGCGCGGCGCAAATTCACACCACTCGACGCCAAATTCGTGTTTGTACCTGCGCGTCACGTACGCCTCGACGAGCGGGGAATGGTGCTTCGGCCACAGCGGTAAATCGATGGCGATCTGGATGCGGGACAAGACCCGTGCCTCGAAGTCCGCTTTGACCCGCCCGCCGCTGACGCTGAGATCGGCGAGCCGGCCTTCCCTTACCGAGAACCGGTGGGCCATTACCCGGACCGGAAAATCTACCTGCACGCGCTTGCCCCAGCGATGTTCCATATAACAATAATTTCATAGGGGCAAGCATCGCCCCATCGGACAAACACCTATAGGGTTTGCGATAATTCTTACACCGGAGTGGACTGTTGGCAGAGACGCGCCTGGCTCTGCCGAGGACGGCATTTGTACTTACCTGCGTATTTTCAGGAATCCCGCACGCACGTGCTGCAGGCACTGATGCGTGCCCGCCCGTTGGCGACACTGATCACGCTGTCGGAATCGGGGCTCGTGGCCAACCATGTCCCGCTCGAGACGCTGGACGAGCCTCGTCCGCACGGCGTGCTGCGAGGGCACATCGCGCGCGCCAATCCCTTGTGGCGGGAATATCGAGCCGACTCCGACGCGCTGGCGATTTTTCACGGGCCGCAGGCATACATTTCGCCCTCGTTTTATCCCGCCAAGCAGGAAACCGGCGAGGTAGTTCCGACCTGGGACTACGCCGTGGTACACGCGCGCGGCACGTTGCGGTTCGTGCACGACAGCGTTTGGCTGCGGGCACTGGTGTCTCGGTTGACCGACGCGCGCGAGGCCTCGCGGCATATTCCCTGGAAGATCGATGACGCGCCGGAGCCCTACATCGAGCGCATGCTGTCGCTGATCGTCGGATTCGAGTTCTCGATCGCGAGTTTGACGGGCAAATGGAAGCTCAGCCAAAATCATCCCATCGCGAACCGGCAGGGTGTGATGAAGGGCTTGCGCGATGCCGGCGACGCGGAGTCCGGTCAAGTCGCGGATATGCTGTCATCATTGGAGGATGAACGACGCGACGAGCCGCATGATTGACTCCGGCGGACAGGAACCCGCGGCCGCTTGCAGGAACGTCATCCGGACCGAACGTCTGGTGCTGCGCCAGCTCGAGTTGCACGATGCCGCATTCATTCTGGAGCTGTTGAACGAGGCCGCGTTCCTGCAATTCATCGGCGACAAGGGAGTAAGAACCTTGGGCGGCGCTCGCGAATATATCCTGAAGGGTCCGATCGACAGCTACGCGCGGCATGGCTTCGGGTTGTACGCGGCCTGTCTGCTCGACGGCACGCCCATCGGGATTTGCGGATTGGTCAAGCGCGACGGCCTGGCGGACGTGGACGTGGGTTTCGCGTTCCTGTCGCGGCACTGCTCGAAGGGATATGCCGCCGAGTCCGCGTCGGCGGTGTTGGTCCATGCAAGCCAGGTGTTGCGCTTGCAGCGCATCGTCGCCATCACGTCACCCGAGAACCGGGGGTCGATCGCCGTACTCGAGAAAATCGGACTCAAGTTCGAAAGAATGATCAGGCTCGCGGAGCATGGCCCCGAACTCAAATTGTTTGGACCCGCCTGACCTGAAGGGGCGGCGGCCACGGGGACGGCGATACGGGGCTCCATCGGTTTGTCCGGCATCCGTCACATACAGGTGCTTTAATGGCATCTCCGGGTTTGGCGCTGTGCCTGGCTGACTGGGTATCGCACTCAGCGCTTGATTCCGGGCGTCTATTGAACCGTTCTCGCGGAGTTGCCTATGCATCCCTTCCCCCATCGCTACGTCGTCAATGCCTCCGTGCGTCCCGTTGGAGACGTGCCGCTGTCCACCGACGGCGTCAGGATCATCGAATCGGCGCCGCCCAAGGAATTCGACGGCCCCGGCAATCAATGGTCGCCCGAGGGACTTTTGACGGCGGCCGTGGCGGACTGTTTCGTGTTGAGTTTTCGGGCGATTGCGGCGGCGTCGAAGTACGCGTGGCTCAGCCTCGAGGCGCGCACCGAAGGCACCCTGGATCGCATCGACGGCAAGATGCGCTTCACCCGGTTCGACACGCACGCCAAACTTCACGTGCCCGAGGGCGCGGACGTCGAGCGCGCAAAGAAGCTGCTCGAGAAGGCTGAACTCACCTGCTTGGTCGCGAACTCGCTCAACAGCGAGCGCCATCTGACCGCCGAAGTTTCCGTCGGCTGACGCTCGCGCAGGACTAATCGTCCATCAGGAAGCTGCGGAGCTGCTCGCTGCGGCTGGGGTGCCGCAATTTGCGCAACGCCTTGGCTTCTATCTGCCGGATCCGCTCGCGGGTGACGTCGAATTGCTTGCCCACTTCTTCGAGCGTGTGGTCCGTATTCATGTCGATGCCGAACCGCATGCGCAGAACTTTCGCCTCGCGCGGCGTCAGCTGGGCCAGCACCGAATGCGTGGTTTCGCGCAAGGACTCCGTGGTCGCCGAGTCGATGGGCGAGGAGACCGACGTATCCTCGATGAAGTCGCCGAGGTGCGAATCCTCGTCGTCGCCGATGGGCGTCTCCATGGAGATCGGTTCTTTGGCGATCTTGAGGACCTTGCGTACTTTGTCTTCCGGCATTTCCATGCGCACCGCGAGTTCTTCCGGCGTGGGTTCGCGGCCCATCTCCTGAAGCATCTGCCGGGAGATGCGATTCAGCTTATTGATCGTTTCGATCATGTGCACCGGGATGCGGATGGTGCGGGCTTGGTCGGCAATGGAGCGCGTGATGGCCTGGCGAATCCACCATGTCGCGTATGTCGAGAACTTGTAGCCACGCCGATATTCGAACTTGTCGACGGCTTTCATCAAGCCGATGTTGCCTTCCTGGATCAGATCGAGGAACTGCAAGCCGCGATTGGTATATTTCTTCGCAATCGAAATCACCAGGCGCAGGTTGGCTTCGACCATTTCCTTCTTGGCGCGCCGCGCCTTGGCTTCGCCGATCGAGACCTCGCGGTTGATTTCCTTGATCTCGCTGATCAGCACGTGGAACAAGCCTTCGAGGTCCTTCAGCTTGTTCTGGCGGCGCTCCACTTCATCCTTGAATTTGGCGAGCGGCGCCGAATAGCGCTTTTTGGCCTTGATGTGCTTGTCGAGCCAACGCGTGCTGGTCTCGTTCTTCGGGAACGTGGAAATGAAATCCTTGCGCGGCATTCCGGCCTGCTTGATGCAAAGGAACATGATTTCCTTTTCGAGCAGGCGCACTTCGGTCACGTGCTGGCGCAGATTGTCGATCAATTGATCGAACATCTTCGGGGAGAGCTTCAATTCCATCAGTTCGCCGCAGATCTTCTTGCGGATTTTCAAGGTCTTGGGGTCTTTGGAACCCAGCTTGTCGAGCGCGTTTAGGAACTGGTGGTGAACCTTGGCGATCGAGCTGAAGCGCTTCGCGGCTTCTTCCGGATCCGGGCCTGTGTCGATGGCCTCCTCGTCCTCATCGCCGTCAGCTTCCTCGTCGTCGTTGGCGGCTTCTTCACGCTCCAGCGCCATCATTTTCGGATTCTGAGGCTGGGCGATCTCATCCGGCGCGTTGGGGTCCACGAAGCCCACGATGACGTCGACGAGGCGCATCTGACCCGCTTTGACGGTCTCGTAGTGCCGCAACAACAAATCGTACGTGCCCGGGTAGCTGCCGAGCGCGATCTTGACCGCCTCCAAGCCTTCTTCGATGCGCTTGGCAATGCGAATCTCGCCCTCGCGGGTCAGCAATTCCACCGTGCCCATCTCGCGCATGTACATGCGCACGGGATCGGTGGTGCGTCCGAACTCCGCATCGAGATTGGCGAGCGCCGCGGTGGCTTCTTCCACTGCTTCTTCGTCAGGGGCCGCGGTGGCGTCGGTCAACAACAAGGACTCGGCGTCCGGTGCCTTTTCGTACACCGGAATACCCATGTCGTTGATCATGTTGACGATGTCTTCGATCTGTTCCGGATCGACGATTTCGCTCGGCAAATGATCATTGACTTCAGCGTAAGTGAGGTAGCCCTGCTCCTTGCCGCGCGCAATCAATAATTTCAGTTGCGACTGACGCTCGTCCGCGATTTGAGTCGCTGTGCCTGCTGGCGCTTTTTTGATCAAGGTGGACGCCTCGTTAGAGATCTGGACATTTAAATGCAAGCCGACAAGTATACGATTCTGGCCATTCCGTAGCCATAGATGCTTGGGGCTCAAGGGGCGCTCAGGAGCGGCCCTTCGACTTGAGAAGTAAGCTTAATTCGGCCTTTTCGTCGTAATTCAAGCCCATTTCCTCCGCTTTTCGCAATAATTCGTCCGTTCTCCGACCCGGACCGTATTCTTCCCGCAGTTTCTCAATCGCCATTTGGAGCTCCTTCGCGGCTGCTTCCGGCGCGGCCACCAGGGGTTCGGCCATGGCGAGCTCAGCCAAGCGGTCATATTCGGGAAGATCCCGCCAGCGCTCGAGCAGCATGGCCGTGCTCGGCCGGGATGCCGCCGCCGCTTGTGCCAGCAGCTCCTTGAGCACCGCAACACCGGGTTTATCGACGCTGTCGAGCGCCTCGGAGCCGTTGATCGCAGCCGCCGCCGTGGGGTGATGGAGCACCAGCGTAATGGCCTGGGTGAGCAAATTGCCGCGCCCGACACTGATTCGACCGCGATGCCGGGGAGAGGGTTCCGGCCGATCTGCGGGCTTGCGGGCACCGTCACCCCGGGCACCGTCACCCCCCATGAACGCCTTCTTGAGCACTGCCGCCGGCATGCCGACCTGCGCGGCGAGGCGCTCGGCCAACATTTCGCGATAAATGCCCTCGGGCATTCGGGCAAACAGGGGTGCCGCGAGGGCTTTGAGCTTGGCGCGGCCATCGATGTGGCTGAGGTCCACCTCGACCATCAGATGTTGGATCAGATACTCGGACAAGGGAAGGGCTGTGTTCAACCGGCCTTCGAAGGCTTCGGAGCCCTCTTCCGCGACCAGCGAGTCGGGATCGTGGCCCTCCGGCAAAAACATGAATTTGAGCTCTCGGCCGTCGCGCGCCAGGGGCAGGGAATTTTCCAGCGCCCGCCAGGCAGCCTGCCTGCCGGCCCGATCGCCGTCGAAGCAGAACACCACTTCGCTGGTCAATCTGAAAATCTTGTTGAGATGTTCTTGAGTGGTGGCAGTGCCCAAAGTGGCCACGGAATAAGTAATCCCCGCTTGATGCAGGCGCACGACGTCCATGTAGCCTTCGACGATCATCAATCGCTTGAAATCCGTGCGTGCCTGCCGAGCTTCGTACAGTCCGTAGAGTTCGCGCCCCTTGTGGAATAGCGGCGTTTCCGGGGAATTCAAGTACTTGGGCTCCCCCTGATCGATGATTCTGCCGCCGAAACCGATGACCCGTCCGCGCGAATCGCGAATCGGAAACATCAGTCGATCGCGGAAGCGGTCATAGAAGCCGGCAGCGCCCGCGCGCGCGGCGGTACGCTCGATGATCATGCCGAGCTGAAGGAGTTGGCGCCGGTCGTCTTCCTGCGCCCCGAACCGGTTGAGCTGCGCGTCCCAGGAATTGGGCGCATAACCCAAGGCGAACTTTGTGCCGGTTGCCGCATCGATTCCGCGCGCACCCAGGTATTTTTGCGCGCGGGCATTGTCCGCCAAGTTCTGTTCGAAAAAGCGCGCGATGCGCCCCATGACATCGTGCAGGTTGGCGCTGTCGGGATCGCGGGGTCCCAACGCCTCGCGCGGCAGTTCGAGTCCTGCACGCTGCGCCAAATCCGCCACGGCGTCGAGAAATCCCAGCTTTTCATACTGCATGAGGAATCCGACCACCGTGCCGTGCGCTCCGCAGCCGAAGCAGTGATAGAACTGCTTGTCGGGGCTGACCCAGAAAGAGGGTGATTTCTCGTTGTGAAACGGACAGCAGGCCTTGAATTCGCGCCCGGACTTTTTCAGAGGTACCCGCGCGCCGATGATGTCGACGATGTCGGACCGCGCGACAATCTCGTCGATAAACGCCTGTGGAATGCGGCCGGTCATGGACCGCCTGCGGTCAACCGCCGAGCTTGGCTTTGATTTTCGCCCCGACGGCAGCCATGTCGGCGCGGCCCTGCGCCTTGCCCTTGATTAGGCCCATGACCTTGCCCATGTCCTTGATGCTGGCCGCGCCGGTTGCCTGGATGGCATCGCCGATCAGTGCGTCGATCTCGGCATCGCTCAATTGGGACGGCAGGTAGCCCTGCAGCAGCAGGATTTCCGCCGCTTCCTTATCGACCAAATCCTGCCGATTGCCGGCTTGGAACTGCACCAGCGACTCTTTGCGCTGTTTGATCATTTTCTCGAGCACGCTCAACACTTGGGAGTCGTCGAGCGTGATTCGCTCGTCAACCTCGCGCTGCTTGATGGCAGCCGTAATCATGCGGATCAGCCCAAGCCGCTCCTTTTCCCCGGAGCGCATCGCCGCCTTCATGTCATCCGTAATGCGTTCTTTGAGAGACATCCTTGGGCGGACGACCCCTAGTAGGAGGGTCGAGCCGACGGTGCCGACGGCGGGCTGGACGGGGCGCCGCCCGTGCCGCGCATGTTCTCGCGCGAGAGGCGCTTCAAATGCCGTTTTACCGCAGCGGCCTTTTTTCGCTTACGCTCTTGGGTAGGCTTCTCGTAGAATTCACGTCGCCGAAGCTCGGTGAGGACGCCCGCTTTTTCACAGGCACGCTTGAAGCGACGCAAGGCGGCGTCAAAATACTCATTCTCGCGAACACGAACGCTGGGCATTCAAACCTCAAATATATGGCGCAGCCGCCGGCATTCGGCGACACGGGGGGCGCATTCTAAGGTGCGCCCCCGTAAAAGGCAAAGGCTGCGCGCGGATAGGAGCCGGGAGCCCGGCCCGGGGCTCGGGGAGCCGATGGGCCAATATCGAAGTCGAATGAGTAGGAATTATGCGTGTAATCGGGATTGAGAGCTCTTGCGATGAGACCGCGGTCGCAGTCTACGACGCCGACTTGGGGTTGCTGTCGCACCGCCTGCACAGCCAGGTCGCAATGCACCAAGCCTATGGCGGCGTCGTGCCCGAACTCGCCTCCCGAGACCATGTTCGCCGGCTGTTGCCCCTGGTACGGGAGGCCCTCGCCGACGCCAAGTCCGATCGGGACTCGATCGACGCAGTGGCCTACACCGCCGGCCCCGGTCTCATCGGCGCTTTATTGGTCGGGGTGGGCTTTGCCGCTAGCTTGAGCTTGGCCTGGGGTAAACCTGCGGTGGGGATACACCATTTGGAGGGACATCTCCTCGCGCCCCTATTGGAGCCCCATCCGCCCGACTTCCCATTTCTGGCGTTGCTCGTGTCCGGCGGCCATACCCAACTCGTCGATGTGGCGGGGCTCGGTCAGTACCGGATTTTGGGCGAAACCTTGGACGATGCTGCGGGCGAGGCCTTCGACAAGACCGCCAAGCTCCTCGGGCTGCCCTATCCGGGCGGGGCGGCGTTGGCGAAGCTGGCCGAAACCGGACGCAGTGATCGCTTCGTGTTCCCGCGGCCCATGCTCGATCGACCCGGCCTCGATTTTAGTTTCAGTGGCTTGAAGACCGCCGCCCTAGTAGCCTTGCGGGGCCGCGTTTTGGACGACGCGATCCGGGCAGACGTCGCACGCGGTTTCCAAGAAGCAGTGGTCGAGACCCTGGCGGAGAAAAGCCGCCGTGCGCTCGAGTTCACGGGCCACCGACGCCTGGTGATCGCGGGCGGGGTCGGCGCGAATCGCCGCCTGCGTGAACGGCTGGCGGACGTGGCGCGGGCTGCCTCCGCGGAATTGTATTTTCCGCGCGCCGAGTTCTGCACGGACAATGGGGCAATGATCGCGCTGGCGGGATGCATGCGATTGGCGGCCGGCATGCACGGCGGCGGCATCATGGCCGCGCGTGCGAATTGGGAACTCGGCGGTAGTGGCAACGGGGGCTAAAGAGACGCTTCAATGGACAAAATCTTCATACACGCGCTCAAGACCGAGGCGATCATCGGCATATTCGATTGGGAGCGGCAGGTTAAACAGACCGTCATCGTCGATCTGGAAATCAGCGCCGATGTGCGCAAGGCCGCCCTGTCCGATTCCATCAACGACACGCTCAATTACAAGCGCGTCGCGAAGCGCGTGTTGGCCTTCGTCGAAGCATCGCAGTTTCATTTGGTGGAAACCCTCGCCGAGCACCTCGCCATGCTCCTTCTGGAGGACTTCGGCCTCGCCTGGGTGCGCATATCCTTGAGCAAGCCGGGCGCCATCCGTAGCTCGCGCGACGTGGGGGTGCTGCTCGAGCGCGACCGCAATCATCTCGAGACGTGGCGCACGCACACAGCGGGCCAAGCCGCAACGGCCGCCAAGACCTAGCGGCCCCCAATACTGATACCGCAATCCATCTCGCCCGCCGGCATGCCGCAACGCATTCTTCTCGATGGTTCTCTGTCCTGGCGACAGGTTGGCGATGTAGCCGAAGGCGCGCCGCTCGCACTGTCGCACGCCGCGCAGGACCGAATCCGAGCCGCGCGCACGCTGGTGGAATCCATCGTCCGCCAGGGTGTGCGGGCTTACGGCGTGAATACCGGCGTGGGCGCGCTGTGCGACGTGGTGGTGAATGAATCCAAACAGTCGCAGCTGTCGCGGAATATCGTGATGAGTCACGCGGTGGGCGTGGGCCCCCCGCTCGAGGCGACGGCAGTGCGCGCGATCATCGCCGCCGCCGTCAATAATTTTGCCCACGGCTTTTCCGGGCTTCGGCTGGACGTGGTGGACCGGCTGCTCGCGCTCCTCGCCCATGATTGCGTGCCGGAAGTGCCGGCCATGGGATCGGTGGGGTACCTCACGCATATGGCGCACATTGCGCTCGTGCTGATCGGCGAGGGGAGGGCGCTGTCGCGCGGGCGACGATTGAGCGGTGCCGAAGCTCTTCAGGCCATGCACCTTGCGCCCCTGGTGCTGGGGGCCAAGGAGGGCCTGAGTCTCGTCAATGGAACGCCCTGCGCCACGGGTCTATCGGCGGTCGCTCTGGCAAGGACCGAGCGCCTGCTTGAGTGGGCGGATGTGGCCGCCGCCATGACGTTCGAGAATCTGGAAGGCCAAGTCGCAGCATTCAATGCCGGCGCCTTGGGGCTGCGCGTGTCGGCGGGCGTGACCCGAGTCGGTGAGCGGTTGCGCACCCTCCTGGGCGGCAGCGCCATTCTTCGGCAGAGCGTCGGCCGTCGAACCCAGGATCCCTTGAGCCTGCGAGCCGTACCGCAGGTGCATGGCGCCGTGCGCGATCTGTTCGCCCACGTGGCGGGAGTCGTGGACGACGAATTGGCATCGGTGACGGACAATCCCGTGGTCGTCGGCACGCCGGATGAGCCCCGCGCCCTCTCCGGCGCGAACGCGGTCGGCGCCGCGCTCGGCCTCAACGTCGATTCGCTCGGCATCGCAGTGGCGGAAATGGCGGCGATGTCGGAGCGGCGCATGGATCGCTTGGTGAATCCGCTGGTGAGCAATTTGCCCGCCTTTCTTGCCGCCGACGAGGGCGCGGGCTCGGGCTTCATGATTGCGCAATACACCGCCGTTTCGCTGGCTGCGGACAATCGCCGTCTGGCGGCGCCGGCCAGCTTGGACGGCGGGATCACCTCGGGGTTGCAGGAGGATCATCTCGCCCATGCGACGCCCGCCGCGCTCAAGCTCCTCAAGATCATCGACAACGCCGAGATCATCGTCGCGATCGAATTGCTGGCGGCGGCGCAGGCGTACGAGCTGCGGCGCGATTCTCTCTCCCGGGCGGCGCAGACCGACGCCGTCTATCGCAGGGTGCGCGCGCTCATTCCTCAATATAGGGACGATCGCCCCCTGGGCGCCGACATTCAAAGTGCGCGAGAATTACTCAAAGCGCCGCCCTGAATGGCCATACCGGGGCCGCCGCGGCCCCGCCTCAAACTCGGGGTCGTTTCGACCCCGTTGAAGTTGCGAAGCGCATGTAAACAAGCGCATGTAAACAAGCGCATCAAACACTGCGGCCGCCGTCGACGGCGATGATTTGACCGGTGATATACGGGGCATCTTTTGCCAGGAACAGGGCGGTGCGTGCGATGTCCTGCGCAGTGCCGTGGCGCTTGAGCGCAGTCTTGTCGATGATTTCGCGCTTGAGGGCATCGTCCATGTCGCCTTCGGGCCAAAGCACCGGCCCCGGCGCAATGCCGTTGACGCGAATTTCCGGTCCCAATTCGCGCGCCAACGCCCGGGTCAACATCGCGAGTCCCGCCTTGGCCGTGCTGTATACGGGGTGCGCCCTGAGCGGGCGCAACGCATGGATATCGATCATGTTGATGATGAGGCCGCGCTGCTTGGCCAAGCTGGGCGCCGCGGCTTGCGACAGGAATAGCGGGGCCTTCAAGTTGCTGCCCATGAGGTCGTCCCACTGCGGCAGCGTGATTTGACCGACCGGCGTCGGGTAAAAACTCGACGCATTGTTGATTAGAATATCGAGGCGCCCATATTCCAGCAGGGTGGCGGCCACCAATTTTTCCGGGGCCTCTGCGGTCGACAGATGCGCCGAGTGAATCGCCGCGGAATGGGGACGCACTTGATTGAACTGGTCCGCCAAGGCGATCGCGGCGGCCGCGGAGGAACGATAATGTATGAGAATGTTCGCCCCGGCCGCATGCAGCGTGCGTGCGATCTCGGCGCCGACCCGTCGCGCCCCGCCGGTAATCAGCACGACCTGGTCCCGCAACGAAGAACTCTCGATACTGGGTTTCATGCTTCGCAACGATACCGCAACCGCCTCCGCAGCGCGCCTCCATGCTGAATGACGCCCAAGCACGGCATCTCACGCTCATGCACGAGCATCTCTTGCGGCAGATTGTCCCGGCCGGCTGGCTGTCCTTCGAGCGATTCATGGATATCGCCCTGTACGCGCCGGGGCTGGGGTATTACAGCGCGGGTGCGCACAAACTAGGCGCCGGCGGCGACTTCACCACCGCGCCTGAAATTTCGCACCTGTTCGGCGCATGCGTCGCACGGCAGTGCGCCGAGGTTTTGGGCGCGCTGGGGGGAGGAGACATCCTGGAAATAGGCGCCGGCAGCGGACGGTTGGCGGCGGATATTCTGTTGCGCCTCGAGACTCTGGAGGCTTTACCCGATTGTTACAGCATTCTCGACCTCAGTGCGGACTTGCGCGAACGTCAGCGCCGCTACTTCTCGGAGCATCTGCCGGCGCGCCTGCAGGGGCGCATCCGCTGGCTCGACCAGCCTCCCGGGGAAGCGTTCGACGGCCTCATCCTCGCCAATGAAGTGCTGGATGCGCTGCCGGTCACGCGGTTTCGCTGGTACGCCGACCGCGTGGAGGAACTCGGCGTGGTGATCGACGACGGCCGCTTCGCCTGGGGAGCACGGCCGGCAAGCCCCGCGCTGGCTCTGGCCTGTGGGCGGCTGGCGAAGACCGGCGGTGGTTGGGATGACGGCTACGTGTCGGAATATTGCCCGCGCCTCCCGGCGTGGACGCACAGCGTGACGCACTCGCTGCGCAGCGGCGCAGTGCTCTGGTTCGACTATGGTCTGCCGCGGCCGCAGTACTACCTGCCCGAGCGGCACGAGGGCACCTTGCTGTGTCATTTCCGGCAGCGCGCGCACGGCGATCCGTTGCTTTATCCCGGCTTGCAGGACATCACGGCCTGGGTGGACTTTACCTCGCTCGCCGAAGCCTCGCGCGCGGCCGGCTTCACGCTCTCGGGTTTCACGACCCAGAGCTACTTCCTGGCAGGGTTGGCAATAGACCAGGAAATGCAGCGCATTGCCGGCGATGATGCCCATCAATTTGCGCGCCTCGCCAATCAAGCGCGGCAGTTGATGTTGCCGGGCGAAATGGGAGAGCGCTTCAAAGCCATGGCGTGGCTGCGCGGCTTGGAACTGCCGCTGTCCGGCTTTGCACTGCAGGATCTGAGCCACACGCTATGACTTACCTTCGGCAGGGTGACGGATTTAGACTGGATCATGACGAGTCCGGAGCAGGTGCCGGCCGGTTTTCGAGGTACGATTGGGAGGGCGGCGGATTCTGAGAGCGTTGCGCGGCGGCAACGAAATAATATTTTCGCCGTGAATAGTTGATGTTATTGTGCAAGGCAACAAGAAATTAGCGACGCCCGGGCGTTTCGGGCGGAAGCGCGTGAGAAGGGGATCGAGCATGAATTCACATACGAAATTATCCTATGCAATCGCCGTGATTTTGAGCGGCGCCGCCGCCGGCGTCGCGCACGCCGCGCCTGCACCTGAAACGGCCGAAACCAGCTCGGACGCGATCGCAGAAATCGTGGTGACGGCGCAGCGCCGCAACGAAAGCATCCAGGACGTGCCGATCTCGATACAGGCGCTTACCGGGCAAACGCTGCAGCAACTCAATATCTCGACGTTCGACGACTACATCAAGTATTTGCCGAATGTGACGGCAGCGAGCAACGGGCCGGGCCAGAACGAGGTTTTCATGCGCGGTCTCAGCGCAGGCTCACAGGCCAGCCAGGGCAGCGGCTCGACGGGCCTATTCCCGAACGTCGCCATCTACCTAGATAATCAATCCGCTCAGCTGCCGAACCGCAACCTCGACATCTATGCCGCCGACCTGAATCGCATCGAGGTACTGGAAGGTCCGCAGGGCACGCTGTTTGGTGCCGGCGCCCAGGCCGGCGTGATCCGCTACATCACGAACGAGCCGAAGCTGGACGTGACCGAGGGGAACGTCAAAGCCGGCTATGGAGTGACCGCTCACGGCGATCAGAATAGCGATGTCACGGCGGTGCTGAACCTCCCGCTGATCGAGGGCACCATGGCCGTGCGCGCGGTGATCTACGACGACCATCGCGGCGGCTACATCGACAACGTGCCGGCGACGTTCACGCGCAAGAACACCGACCTCGGGATTGCAAATTTCGGATATGGCGATTCTCCGACCGGTTGCGGCCCCAACCCCCCCAGTTTTGCGGGGCCGCCTTGCCAGGTACCCCCCGGCAGCCCGGTCCTCAACAACAGCAATATCGCTGGAAGCCACATCAACCCGGTCGTCTACCAGGGAATACGCGTGGAGGCGCTGTACAAATTCAACGAGGACTGGAACCTGCTGCTCTCGCAGTCGTACCAGGAAATGAATTCTCAGGGAGTGTTCTACCAGCAGCCCAATGCCTCGGATGGCGCGCCGCTGGCGCCGCTTCAGGTCACGCTCTTCAACAACGCCCACGACAAGGACAAGTTCGAGAGCACCGCGTGGACGGTGAATGGCAAGTTCGGCGATATCAAGGCCGTCTATACCGGCGGCTACCTCGTTCGGAACGTCGATCAGGTCGGCGACTATACGAATTACGCGCGCGGCAATTATGCCGATTACTATCAGTGCTACGGTCCGGGACAGGGCGCAGGACTCACCTCGACCTGCTTCTCGCCGAGTTCCGTCTGGCACTCCGCCGAGCAGAATCTGCACCAGCAACATGAGCTGCGCTTCAGCACGCCGGACAATTGGCGTTTGCGCGGTATCGCCGGCGCCTACTACGAGGACAACAAACTCTATGACCAGACCGCCTGGATGTACAAGAACATCCCTGCGTGCACCTCGAACGCCACGCCGGGCACGCCGGGCAATGGCAATACCGGCTGCTTGTCGAACGTCGGCACGATCCCCGGCACGTACGTCCAGAATCCCGGTGTTCAGGGCGACAACACCTCTTTCTCTCAGGATCAGTATCGCGATACCAAGCAGACGGCCTTCTTCGCGTCCGCCGACTTCGACATCCTTCCGAAGGTGTTGACTGTCACGGCCGGCACGCGCCATTACCTATTCCAAAACTCCATGCAAGGGAGCGTGCTATCGAGCTTCGGTTGCTTCCAGGCGGGCGTGCCGCCCACGGGCTGCCACGTGACTCCTCCTGCCAGTCCCTATTACAGTTACAACCTCGATGCGAACAATCTCCGTGACACCGAATCCGGCTTCAAGAGCCGCGGGAACATCACCTGGCACATCACGCGGGACGTGATGGTGTATTACACGTACTCGCAGGGCTTTCGCCCGGGCGGCTTCAACCAGAACGGCGGTGCGCTGCATACCTACGGTGCGGATGGCGTGCAGCAGTACGTGATTCCCAGGTCGTACTCATCCGACGACTTGACGAACAACGAGATCGGCTGGAAAACTGAATGGCTCGACCATCGCCTGCAGTGGAACGGGGCGGTGTACCGCGAGAACTGGAACAACGTCCAGGTCGAGTTCTTCAACCCCGGTGTGGTCGGCAACCTGTTCTATGACACCAACGGTCAGAACTTCCGCATCAAGGGCATCGAGACCTCGTTGGTGGCCCGGGTCGTGCCCGGGCTGACGCTGCAGTATGCGGCCTCCTGGAACCAGAGCGAGCAGACGAATTCGCCGCAGCTGATCAACAACAATCCCGCCAGTGCGAACTTCGGCAAGCCGATCACGCAAGTCTGCGGCGGCACCTTCTACTCGCCGGGCGTCTGCTCTGCGGTCACCAATCCATACGGCCCGATCGGCGCCCCGAGCGCCAATGCGCCGCCGGTTCAGTTCAGCGCGCGCGCTCGCTACGAGTGGACTATGGCCGAGTACACTTCTTTCGTTCAAGCCGGCGTCACGCACACCGGCCATTCATTCACGCAGGCGGGGTCGAACCCTACGATTTTGCCCGGCGGAGCCGTCAATACCTCAAGGGGGCGGTTCGAGATGCCCTCTTACTCGACCGTTAGCGCATCATTCGGTGTCGCCAAGGATCCCTGGTGGGCGAGCGTGTACGGCGAGAACCTCGCCAACTCGAACGCCAGCACCTTCATCAGCACCGATCAATTCATCGTCGAGCAGACGCCCCTTCGGCCACGGGTCATCGGCGCGTCGTTCGGGTACAAATTTTGAGGACGGTTGGGCGTCGCGCCTAAATGAAGCACACCGCATTTTCACGGGAAGCCTTTTATCGGTAGTCCTGTGAGCGCTCGCGCAAATCGGCGATGGCCTGTGCGCGCCGCTGATGCAGCCGCTCGGCGATCTTCGCTCCCGCGTGTGCGGCGATGTCCTCGGGTGAGGGCTTGATCGCCGCCGCGGCGTCGCGCGCCGCTTGCAGGAACGCGCGCTGCGGGTAGGGCACGTCTTCCAATCCCGTCCGGCCGCGCGAGTCCGCCTCGCAGGCGAGCAGCGCTTGCGCGAAACGCTCCGGACGGCGGAACGCATCGGCGCGCTCCATGAATTCCAGAATGGTTTTGGGCCGCAGTTCAAAGGCGCGATGCACGATCCCGTGGTAGCGCGCCACGATGACGGAGAGGTCGCGGTATTCGCCCGGCAGACGCAGGCGATCCGCCAGCGCCCCGATCAACGAAACGCTGCGTTCCTCATGGCCCCGATGGCTCGGCCACTCCTCGTGCGGCGTCGTGCCCTTGCCCAGATCGTGCACCAGCGCGGCGAACCGCACCTTGGGGTCGGAACTCAGCAACGCGGCTTGATCGAGCACCATCAGGGTGTGCAAGCCCGTGTCGATCTCCGGGTGCCACCGCGCCGGTTGCGGCACGCCGAACAGGGCGTCGATTTCCGGATAGATCGGCTGCAACGCGCCGCAGGCGCGCAACACGCGCAAGAATTCGCTGGCCTTGGGCTCGCGCAGAGCTTTCTCGGTCTCCTGCCATACCCGCTCGGGCACCAGCGCGTCGACTTCGCGGCGCTCCACCATGGCGCGCATCAGTGCCAGCGTGTCGGGGGCGACCTGAAAGCCCAGGGGCGCAAAGCGAGCGGCGAAGCGCGCCACGCGCAGCACGCGCACCGGATCCTCGACAAAGGCGGGAGAAACATGCCGCAGCACGCGCGCCTCGAGGTCGCGCCGGCCGCCGTACGGATCGACCAGCGTGCCGTCGGGCGACTCGGCAATGGCGTTGATGGTCAGGTCGCGGCGCGCGAGATCCTCTTCGAGCGTGACCTCGGGTCCGAATTCGACCACGAATCCGCGATAACCGGGCGACACCTTGCGCTCGAGCCGCGCCAGAGCGTACTCCTCGTGAGTGTCGGGGTGCAGGAATACCGGGAAATCGCGCCCCACTTCGCGATAGTGGAGGCGCAGCAGCTCCTCGCGGGTGCCGCCGACCACCACCCAGTCACGCTCTTTGACGGCTACGCCGAGCAAGGCGTCCCGAACCGCTCCGCCGACCAGATACACTTGCATACGTGAATACTAGCAGCATAGCCGCAACGATCCGCGCGGCCCTGGCGGTTGCGCTGATCGCGGCCTCGAGCGGCGGTTGCTACCTGCTGCAAAGCGCCCAAGGCCAGCTGGCGCTGATGTCCAAGCGCGAACCCATCACCCGCGTGATCGAACAGCCATCGACGCCTCCCGCCTTGCGCGCCCAGCTCGAGGCGGTCGCCCTCATCCGCGACTTCGCCAGCCGCGAGCTCGGACTGCCGGACAACGGCAGCTATCGCAGCTACGCGGACGTGGGTCGCCGCTTCGTGGTGTGGAATGTGGTTGCCGCGCCGGAGTTCTCGGTCGACGCAAAAGAGTGGTGTTACCCCATCGTCGGCTGCGTTGCCTATCGCGGCTACTTCGTCGAAACGAGGGCGCGCCGCTTCGGCGCCCGATTGCGCGGCGAGGGTCTCGACGTCATGGTCGGCGGCGTTGCGGCATATTCCACGCTCGGTCATTTCAACGATCCCGTGCTCAACACCATGATGGGCTGGAATGACGTCGAGCTCGCCGGGATCATATTTCACGAACTCACCCACCAGCTTCTATACGTGCCGAACGACTCGTCTTTCAATGAAGCGCTGGCGACGACGGTCGAGGAAGAGGGGGTGCGCCGCTGGCTGCATGCTCGAGGGCGCGACGCGGATTTGGCCGCCCATCTCGTCCAGCAGGATCACTATGCCAAGGTCATCGATCTCTTGACTGCGACGCGCACGCAGCTGCGCGCGGTCTATGCATCCGGGCTTGCGCCAGACCTCGAGCGCGAGAAGAAGCGCGCCGCGTTCGCCGCCCTGCGTTCGTCCTTCGCGCTTCTCAAAGCAGGTTGGGGCGGGCATGCTCCGTTCGAGTCTTGGTTCGACGAAGACCTCAACAATGCCCATCTGGCGTCGATTGCCACGTACTTCAACTGCGTACCGGGCTTCCAACGCGAGCTCGAGGCAGTGGGCGGCGATCTTACTGCCTTTTATTCCAGAGTCCGCGAGCTCGCCAAATCCGATCAAGCGACGCGCGATGCCGCCGTCTGCGGCAACTCATAGAACCCCCTTTAGTACACAAGACTCAACTGAACCACCAGCCCGATGGCGGACACGATGGTAACGGCAAGAAGCCCTTGCGCGAGCCTTGCGGCGAGATGGATTTCGTTCATGATGTGCTCCTCAAATGCCAATTGTTTCCGACGAGGAACACATTGCTCCGCGCGCCGATCCGCAACAAATGCAATGCCTGACAGTCTGTTAAGGAAGACTTAAAGTGCCGACCGCATACGATCGATTGCCATTGGGAGCCTTGCGGGTATTCGAGGCCGTGGCCGCTCACTTGAGCTTCTCGGCCGCCGCCGATGCGCTCAATGTCACGCCTGCCGCCGTCAGCCAGCAGATCAAAGCGCTCGAGGGGTATATCCAGGTGCCGCTGTTCCGGCGCAACGGCCGGCGGGTGGAAATTACCGACGAAGGCCTCGAATTGCTGCCTGCCGTGAGAACCGGACTCGAGAAGCTCGAATCCGCCTTGCAGCAAATCAAGCATCATCGCCGCGCCGGCCCGCTGCAAATCACGACGTTGTCATCGTTCCTGCAAATATGGCTGCTGCCGCGCATCCGCTCCTTTCGGCGCAAATACCCGAACGTCGAACTGCGCTTTCATACCTCGCGCGAACTGGTGGATTTCTCGCGCAGCACGCACCATGTCGCCATCCGCTTCGGCCGCGGCAACTATCCGAATCTACACAGCGAGAAAGTCCTCGACGACTGGCTGGTCCCGGTAGCGAGCCCCGATCTCATCAAACAACACGGAATGCTCGAGCGCGGAACGGACCTGAGCAAACACCCGTTGCTCGAAAACGGCGATGAACCGTGGAGTGTTTGGAGCCAGACCGATGAGGAGGCCGCGTGGCTTTCGCGAGCGCCCAGCATCGATGACTCGGCCGGTCTGCTGGCGGCGGCGGAAGAGGGCTTGGGATATGCGCTCGCGAGTTGGACGCTGGTCACCCGCGCGCTGCAGAAGGGCACGTTGCGGATCGCAGGAACGGGGGCACTGCCGTACGGCTCGGCTTATTACTTCGTGTGTCCGAAAAACTTCCTGACGGTTCCCAAAGTTGCTCAGTTTCGCGAGTGGATTTTAGCTGCCGCGCGGGAATTTCCGGGACCCGGCGCGCCCGATACGCGCTAGGATTGCGCATCGCCATACGAATCGCGGGCGGGATCCTTCACTCATTTATTTGGAGCGCCTTTGGTGTTTACCGGAAGCTCGTCCGATGAGCTCGAGCCCGAATCACGGATCGACGCCCTCATGCGCGCCTACCAGGGCGCCGTACCCGGCGCCGGTGTCGCGGTAATACAGGATGGAGTACCCATCGTTCGGTGCGCATACGGTCTTGCCGATCTCGAGAGCCGAGCCGCTGCGACGACTGCCACGAACTACCGTCTCGCGTCCCTGACCAAGCAATTCACCGCGGCCGCGATTCTGCTCCTGGCGGAGGAGGGGCGGCTGTCCATCGACGAGCCGATACGCCGATGGTTGCCGGCCCTGCCGGTCGCCGCCGATGGAATCGTCATTCGTCACCTGCTTACGCATACGTCCGGGGTCCTCGACTACGAGGACCTGATTCCGGAGGGAACGACCTCGCCCTTGCGCGATGCCGATGTGCTTGGACTGCTCGAAGCGGAAAATCGCGGCTATTTTCCGCCGGGCGCGGGGTACCGCTACAGCAATAGCGGCTATTCGCTGCTGGCGCTCATCCTCGCCCGC
Source organism: Steroidobacteraceae bacterium (assembly GCA_036498345.1). GTDB lineage: Bacteria > Pseudomonadota > Gammaproteobacteria > Steroidobacterales > Steroidobacteraceae > Bog-1198. The sequence continues at coordinate 36,005 of DASYFQ010000313.1, read as the reverse complement.
GCATCGGGTAAGGACTTCGCGTCGTTACTGCGTGAGCGCATTTTCCAACCGCTCGGCATGCGCGATACGGTCGCGTTCGAAGCAGGCATTTCAACCGTCATGCATCGCGCGTTCGGCTATAGCGCGAGCTCGCAATCGTGGAAGCGCACGGATCAGAGTCTGACCAGCGCGACCCTCGGCGACGGCGGTATCTATTCCTCCATCGACGACCTCGCGAAGTGGGACGCCGCGCTCGGCGCCGGCCGGCTCCTGCGGCCGGCATCTCTACGCCTTGCATTCCAACCTTCGATCCAGACCGACGACCCGGCCGTTCAATATGGCTTCGGCTGGCGCATCAGCGGCGACACTCGTTGGCATTCGGGCGAAACCATCGGATTTCGCAACGTCATCGTGCGCTACCTGGAGCGGCGCCTCTCGGTCATCGTTCTGACGAATCGCAATGATCCGGAGCCCTATCCGACGGCGCGCGCCATCGCCGAGATTTTTCTGCCGGCGAGCTAGGACGCGAGCAGCGCCGTCGCCAGCGCATCCACCCCCGTGCGCACGGGATCGCATACCGGCAATCCCAGCTCCCGCGTCAGGCGCCGAAAATACTCGGCACAGTCGCTATCGGAGAGGCTCGAGGAATTGATGCTGAGGCCGACACAGCGTATCGCACGGTTGGTCAGGCGGCCGGCACGCAGATAGTCGTCGATGGCCACTTGCAAATCGGGAATCGGAAAATCCGGATACTCGTCGATGGTGGGCCGCGACGGGTCGTGGCACAACACGATGGCGTCGGGCTGCGACCCGTGCAGCAGGCCGAGAGTTACGCCCGCGTAAGCCGGATGAAACAGCGATCCCTGTCCTTCGATCACGTCCCAGTGTTCGGCTGCATTGTCGGGCGACAACTGTTCCGCGGCACCCGCGATGAAGTCGGCGATGACGGCATCGATGGCGATGCCTGCTCCTGAAATCATGATGCCCGTCTGACCGGTCGCCCGAAAGGAGGCGGCGATCCCGCGCTTTTCCAAGTTCTTGGCGAGGGCCAAGGCCGTGTATTTCTTGCCGAGGGCGCAGTCGGTTCCGACCGTCAAGACCCGCTTGCCGCTGCGTTTGCGGCCGCTCGCGGCGCCATAAGTCCGGTCGCTGTGGCGCACGTCGATCAGGCGAACGGCGCGCCGCGCCGCTGCCGCTGCCAACTCGGGGAAGGAGGTGAGGCGCGTGTGAAGACCGCTCACCACATCGAGGCCCGCATCGGCCGCCGCGGCCAGTTCGCTCACCCAATGAGCCGGAAGCGTGCCGCCGGTAGGTGCAATGCCGACGATGATGGAGCCGGCGCCGCGCGCGGCGGCTTCGCGCGGAGAGAGGCGCGCCAAACCAAGGGTGACGCTGCAACCCGGCAAGCTCCACTCGCCCACGACGTCGTCGGGGCACCAGTCCTTGAGACCGAAGGCGGTCTTCGCCGTCGGCTTGTCTTGCACATCGCCAAGAAAGAGTAGATAGGGCTTACGCAGTCGCTGCATAGTTCGATCCCGTCCTGTTCAAAGGATTCATGAATGTATAGTCCGAGCGCGCTCGCCATATTCTTATTGCTGGCATCCCAAAGCACGTGGGGCGAGCATCAGGCCCCGTCGCGCCGGGCCTCGCCAGCGTATTCTACCGCGGCAATCGACCGCTATCTGCAAGCCGAGATGCGCCGGCAGCACATTCCCGGAATATCGCTCGCCGTCGTGAAACACGGCAAGCCCCTGTATATCAAGAGCTATGGCGTCGCCACGCTCGAGCACGCCGTGCCGACGACGCCGCAGACGGTGTACCAGATCGGTTCCATCGGCAAGCAATTCACCGCGGTCGCCGTGATGATGCTGGCCGACGAACACAGGCTCGACCTCGACGATCCGCTGTCGAAGTACCTGCCCGAAATTCCATCGAGCTGGGGCAAGGTGACATTGCGTCTCATGCTGAATCACCAATCAGGGATACCCCAATTCACCACCCCCGAGCGGCAGCTGCTGGACCTCGTCCACGACTACACCGATTCGGAATTGATACAACTCGCGTCCGGGCAGCCCTTGGACTTCGAACCCGGAACGGACGTGTCGTACAGCGATACAGGTTACGTGCTGCTGGGGTTCGTCATCAACCGCGTGGCGGGGATGTTCTACGGCGATTTCTTGCAGCAACGGATATTCGGGCCGCTGCGCATGCGGCAAACGCGGGTCATCTCCGACCAGGACATCGTGCCGCATCGCGCCAGCGGCTATGAGCAGACGGAGGGCGGCGCCTTGTACAACCAGACCTACGTGTCTCCGGCACTGAACAGGACCGCGGACGGGAGTTTGTATTCCAGCGTGCTGGATCTCATCCAATGGGATCGTGCGCTGTACGGCGATGCGGTTCTGCCGCAGGCAGAACTCGAGCGCATGTGGCGCATCGATCCCCATCGCAATGGCCAGCGGCCCCTCTATCACTATGGCTATGGCTGGGAGAACAACCGCTTGCGCGATCATCGGCTCGTGGAATACGACGGCAACTGGCAGGGATTCCAGGCGGCCATGTCGCGCTACGTCGACAAACAACTGACCATCATTTTATTGACGAACCGGTCCCTGTGCCGGGCCCTGCGGCTCGGCCACACCGTGGCCGGGCTCATCGACCCGGATCTCAAGCCATACCCCGAGTCCGCTCCGGACTCGGAGCCCGAAAAGACCGCGGCATTCCAGGCATTTCTCGAGAGAGTGGCGACGGAGGGGGGAGATCCCGGCCGCCTCAGCCCCGCCGCCAGCGCGCGACTTGTTCCCGCCGCCATGAACACGCTGCGGCGCGATTTACGGGAACGAGGACCGATATTGACCGTGTCGCTGGCGGAGTCGCGCGGCGGCAGCGATGCGCGGCGGGTCTATCGGGTCGAAGAAAAGGATATGGTCGAGTTCTATACGGTGGGCTATTCACCGGATTCGCGCATCGACGACATCGATTTGTTCAGCGAGTACTGACCAACCCAACGACGCCGTCGCCCAAGGCTACGGCCGGACTGCCCTCTTGCGGCCGGCGTTCGCGCGGTTGTGGCTGAGACGGGCGTTGTCCTCGAGAGCGCCCAAATACTGGCGGGCGCTCGCCAGCATCGATTGCGGCTTGATGCCGAGCTTCGCCAAGCCGTCCTCGGTGCAGACACTGTCGATGGTCAACGAGCGATAGTTGTCGCTGGAGAAGGGGCGCCCCGGCACGAAATCCATGAGGAGCGCCTGCATTCTTGCCGCGGGATCCGGCAAACCCATGATCCATCGGCGCCGGCCGGTGAGTTTGGCCGCCAATTCGACGATTTCGCGCAAGGAATAAACCTGCGGACCGCCGAGCTCATAGGTTTGACGGCTGGACGCGCCGCCGTGCAGACAGCGGATCACGGCCTCGATCACGTCGTCGACCAGCACCGGCTGAAAGCGCGCATTGGGCTTTGCCAGAGGGAAAGCCCAGGGGATCGCCGCGAGCAGACCTGCGAAGCGATTCAGGAATGAATCGCCCGGGCCGAACATCACGGACGGCTGGAAGATGGTCCAATCCAGTGCGAAGTTCGATTCGCGGATCAGTTGTTCGGCCTCGCCTTTGGAGCGCAGGTAATAGCTCGGCGCGTCAACGGCGGCTTTCAGAGCCGATACTTGAAGGAGCCGGGTGACTCCCGCGGAGCGGGCCGCCTGCAATACGCCCCGGGTGAGTTCCATGTGCGCCCGCCGGAAGCCTGCGCCGCCGAATCCGCGTTCATTGAGGATGCCGATGAGATTGATCACCACATCCTTGCCGCGCAAGTACTCGCTCAGCTGCCCTTCTTCGTACACGTCGCAGTTTTCCAACGTCAGGCCGGGCAGCACCAGCAAATGCTTATGCTGTTCCCGATCACGCGACAGCACCGTGACGCGGCGACCGTCCTTGATCAAGCGGGCGACCAATCGTGTCCCCAGAAAGCCTGTGCCGCCGAGAACGACTATGGATTGCGCACGCATCGGATCAGCGAATTTGAATCAATTGCACGGTGGAACCGCGCCGTACGTTGAGCACGAGGACGTTCGCATTCTTCGCCGCCTCTTTGAACGTCTTGGTGTTCGCGACCGGCGTTCGGCCCACACCCACGATCAAATCGTTGGCGCGCAGCCCATTTTGAGCCGCCGGGCTGCCTTCCTGCACGGCTTTCACCAAAACGCCGCCGTCGGGTGCGTCGGCGAGATCCGCACCGTCCAGACCCTTGTTGATATCCACGGCGTTGGCCGCTTCTATTTCGTTGCGCTCGGCGATCAGAGCGGTGACTTTGCGCGGCTTGCCGTCGCGCAGCAGGCCGATCTCGACCTTGTCGCCGACGCGCAGCATACCGATGGTGTTGCGCAGCTCCCCCGCGTCTTTCATCAGGGTGCCGTTGATCGAGGTAATGATGTCGCCGGTCTTGACGCCTGCGCGGTCGGCCGCCGAACCCTGCGCCACCCCGGCGACGAGTGCGCCGCTCGTTTCAGTTAGTCCGAATTCCTTGGCGATATCCGGGGTCAGGCTATAGATGTTGACGCCGAGCACGCCCCGCTTGACCTGGCCGTACTTGATCAGCTGGTCCATGACCCCCTTGACCATGTTGACCGGGATCGCGAAACCGATACCGATATTGCCGCCGCTGCGCGACAGGATGGCGGAGTTGACGCCGACCAGTTCGCCGCGCAAGTTCACCAGGGCACCGCCGGAATTGCCGGGGTTGATCGAAGCGTCGGTCTGGATGAAGTCTTCGTAGCCATCCGGGTTGATGCCGGTGCGGCCGAGCGCGCTGACGATGCCGGCGGTGACCGTATGCTGTAACCCGAAGGGGTTGCCGATGGCGACGACATAGTCGCCGACCTCGAGCCGGGTCGAATCCCCCAGCGCCATGGCGATCAGATTCGGCTGCTTGGCCTGCAATACGGCGATATCCGCGCCTTCATCGCTGCCGATGACCTTGGCGGAGAAGCTCCGATTGTCGAGCAAGGTGATGGTGATTTCGCTCGCGTTCTCGACCACGTGATGATTGGTGATGATGTAGCCGTTCTTGGCATCGACGATGACGCCCGAGCCCGCGCTTTGGAACTGGCGCTCACGCGGCTTCGAATCGGGCGGTGCGTCGAAGAAGCGGCGGAAAAACGGATCGTCGAGCAAAGGATTGCGCTGGCCGGGCTCCTCTTTAATGGTGCCCCGCGTTGCAATGTTGACTACGGCGGGTGAAACGCGCTTGACCATGGGCGCGAGCGATGGCATCGGCGCGGCATCTGCGATGAGCGCGGCGCCGGTAGCGGCGTACACGGGCGCGGTACTGAGCGCCGGGGCGGCGATGACGGCGGCGGCGAGCGTCGCTGCCGCAAGATTGAGACGCAGATTCATGCGCAGTCCTTCGGTTCGAATTGTTCTCTCGGCGAGCGAAACGAGGCCGGACGTTTCCGTCCGGCCCCATCGCCGCCATCGACCGCGATATTACACGGAAGACAGCGCAGGGCGGTCCCTCTTAGGCGGCTTCCACCGTGATCCGGTGCGGCTGCACTTGCGCCAACTTCGGAATTGCGACTTCGAGCACACCGTTGACGAATTTCGCCTTGATGTTCTGTGCGTCGGCCGAATCCGGCAAGCTGAAACGGCGCTGAAATTCGCCCGTGATGCGCTCTATGCGGCGATAGCCCTCGCGCGATTCCCGGCGCGCGTCTTCGCGCTTCCCGCGAATCGTGAGCACGCCTTGATCGGCGGTGATTTCCACCGCTTTCGGATCCACACCGGGCAGATCCACGTGCAACGCGAAGTGGTCCGCTTCCTCGTGAATGTCCACCGGCGGCAGCCAGGCGCCGGAATCCGCGGCCGTCGTCAACGGCGCGCCGAACAAGCGATCGATATCCTTCTGGAGCCGGCTGACGAGTGCCCACGGCTCATAACGTACGACGGTCATTGCTTAACTCCTCAATATATTTTGCTGGTAGGCCTCGCCGTCGAGGCCGGTGAAATCACGCGCGTGACCTCGAAGTTGGGCCGCCTCCTAAATTTTTCAACTGACCGCGGCGCAAGTCGGGTCGCCGGCAAAGTGAGACGTGGTTCAAAGTCAATGGGACATAATGTGGATAACGTGTGCAAACACAATATGTTGCGATTAGGGCTTTTTCCACTTGACCGAACCTTCGCGAAGTGTAATCAGCTAATTTCTTGAGAGATATTTGTAACTAATTGATATACATGAATTTTATATATCAAAAAATCTATGAAAAATATCTTGACGGTGGTTGCCGTCGGGACTTAACCTTTCTTCCCGCACACAAGATGTTGTGGTCGGCTTTCGCGTTAGTCCCCATCCGCCGTAATGTCAATATCGAACTCTTTTATTTCGAGGGACCGCCGCAATTGTGTTCAGTCGTCAGCTCGAGAATTATAAGGGAGCGGCCTTAATACCCATGAATACCGTGGTCAAAATACAGCCCAAAGACGTCAGCGATATCTCATTCCAGGAAGCGTCCTTTGACATCTGGGATAAGAAGTACCGTCTGACCGCGAAGGACGGTTCGCCCATCGACAACACGATGGACGATACCTATAAACGCGTTGCGCGCGCGCTCGCCGACGTCGAGGCCGAGGAGTCCCGCGAACGGTGGTACGAGTCGTTTCTGTGGGCGCTGCGTCATGGCGCGATTCCCGCGGGCCGCGTCACGTCGAATGCCGGCGCGCTCGAACACAAGCCCGCCACATCGACCATCAACTGCACGGTATCCGGCACGATTCGCGATTCGATGGACGATATCTTGAACAAGGTCCACGAAGCGGGCCTCACGCTCAAGGCGGGATGCGGCATCGGCTATGAATTCTCGACCTTGAGGCCGCGCGGCGCCTACGTGTCGGGTGCCGGCGCCTATACGTCCGGTCCTTTGTCGTTCATGGATATCTACGACAAGATGTGCTTTACCGTGTCCTCGGCCGGCGGCCGCCGCGGCGCCCAGATGGGCACTTTCGATATCGGGCATCCCGATGTATTGGAGTTCATTCGCGCGAAGCGTGAGAACGGACGGCTGCGGCAATTCAATTTGTCCCTGCTCGTCACCGATGAATTCATGAAGGCCGTGAAGAGCGATGGGGACTGGCAATTGGCGTTTCCGCTGGGACGCCAGGAGTTCGAGACCGAGCGCCCCGATCTCGACGACGCCTCGAAGTACGTGTGGCGCGAATGGCCGTACACGGAAGGGTATGTCGCGAACGACGAAGGCCTGGTTGCCTGCAAGATCTACAAGAGCTTGCCGGCGCGCCGCGTGTGGGATGTGATCATGTCCTCCACTTACGACTTTGCCGAGCCGGGGTTCATTCTCGTCGATAAGGTCAACGAGATGAACAACAATTGGTGGACGGAGAACATCCGCGCGACCAATCCCTGCGGCGAGCAGCCGTTGCCGGCCTATGGCTCGTGTCTTCTGGGGTCGGTCAATCTCACCAAGTTCGTCGTCGATCCGTTCACGGACAACGCACGTTTCGACTGGGAGACCTATCGCAAAGTCGTGAAGGTGTTCACGCGCATGCTCGACAACGTGGTCGAGATCAACGGCTTGCCGTTGGCGCAGCAACGCGACGAAATTATCCGCAAGCGCCGCCATGGCATGGGCTTCTTGGGACTGGGCTCGACCATCACCCTGCTGTGCATGAAGTACGGCTCGAAGAAGTCGGTGGCCTTTTCCCAGAACGTGTCGCGCGAAATGGCGCTGGCCGGGTGGGAGGCCGCGCTCGATTTGGCGCGCGAGAAAGGTCCGGCGCCGATCATGAACGAGGAGTTCACGGTCACGCGCGCGATGCTGCGCAAGCGGCCCGAGATGGTCAAGGACGGCTGGCGCGTCGGTGCGCGTATTGCCGGCCGGGTGCTGCATGCGCGCTACAGCCGGTATATGCAGCGAATCGCCGAAGCTTCGCCCGAGTTGGTGGATGAACTCGCCGAAGTCGGCGCGCGCTTTACGCACCACACGTCGATCGCCCCGACCGGCACGATCTCGCTGTCGCTCGCCAACAACGCATCGAACGGCATCGAACCCTCGTTCGCCCATCATTATTTCCGCAACGTGATCCGTGAAGGCAAGAAGTCCAAAGAGAAGATCGACGTGTTCTCGTTCGAGTTGCTCGCTTACCGCGAACTGGTGAATTCCCGCGCCATTCCGGATTCGCAGAATCCGGCGGAAAAGCTGCCCGATTACTTCATCTCCGCGGACGACATCGGCCCGAAGGAGCATGTCGACATCCAGGCAGCGGCGCAGCTGTGGGTGGATTCGTCGATATCCAAGACGGCGAATGTTCCGACCGACTACAAGTACGAGGACTTCAAGGAAATCTACATGTACGCCTTTGAACAGGGTCTCAAGGGCTGCACGACCTTTCGCTTCAATCCGGAAGCGTTCCAAGGTGTCTTGGTCAAGGAAGACGACCTCAAGAGCACGACCTACGTGTTCACGCTGGAGGATGGCACGGAAGTCGAAGCGAAGGGCGATCAGGAAATTGAATACGACGGCGAAATGCATACCGCCGCCAACCTGTTCGATGCGCTGAAAGAAGGCTATTACGGGAAGTTCTGAACATGGCTCACATCAAAATCGGCAAGAAGATCACCAAGTACCGCGTACAGAAACCGGAATCGAAGGACGCGCCCGCGGCCCTGGCCCTGCCCAAGGAACCGCCGAAGGTGCAGGACAACGTGATTTGGATGCACGAGAAGCTCGAGCGGCCCGAGGTTCTGATCGGCTCGACCTACAAGATCAAGACACCGGTTTCCGATCACGCCATGTACGTCACCATCAACGACATCGTGCTCAACGAGGGCACGCCGTACGAGCAGCGCCGCCCGTTCGAGGTATTCATCAACTCGAAGAATCTCGATCATTTCCAATGGATCGTCGCGCTGACCCGGGTGATTTCCGCCGTATTCCGCAAGGGCGGCGACACCACGTTCCTGGTCGACGAGTTGAAGGCGGTATTCGATCCGAAGGGCGGCTACTGGCAACCCGGCGGGAAATTCATGCCCTCGACCATCGCCGAACTGGGCTATGTGATCGAGCGGCACTTGCAGTCGATCGGAATGCTCAAGAAGCCCGAGCTCGACGTGCATCAGCGCAAGCTCGTGGAAGAAAAGCGCGCGGAGTTCGAGGCGCGAACCAAGCAAACCGACGCTTTTTCGAAATCGCATTTTCCCGAAGGGGCGCAACTTTGCGCGAAGTGCAGCACGGCCGCCGTCGTCATGATGGACGGGTGCAACACGTGCCTGAATTGCGGCGACTCCAAGTGCGGGTAGCTGATTTCGGCGAGAATAGACAATACTCAAGCTGGCCTACGCGCGCGCGGAGCTCGGTCTGACCGACATTGAGGGAACCTGTCATGCCTATATCATCATTGGCCGGCGGGACAGCCTCATCGAGGTGGAATGTCCGTTGATGCTAGAAATCGGATGGTCGGCGCGAGCCGCGCTCCGCGCAACCTGTTATCGGTGGCGGTTTACGCGAGCTGAAGCGGATCCAAAACTCGCAGATCCTTGAATCGGCGAAAGTCGCGGTCCGTCGAGCACAGGACCGCGCCATTTTCCAATGTTAACGCCGCCAATGCGGCATCGGTCACCAGCGGGCCGCTAATCTGCGCTTCAAGAACCTGCCCGCGGAAGATTTCCCAGAATCTCTCCCCAGGACCCAATACGGCTACATTCGGACGCGACAGCCAGCTCTCGGCGATTGCGCATGCGACCGACCCCGTGAGCGGTCGTTGAGTCGCTTTGGGGCTGGTTGCGATGCGTACGAAAGCGAGGATCGTCTGCCAAGGAAGAGCGACCGATTCTTCGGCATTGAGCGCCGCCTCGAACCACGCACGGCACGCCGTGTGATGGGGCGAACTGCGGTCATAGGCATACAGCAAAATGTTGGCGTCGAGCAGCTTCACCGATGGTCGGTGCCTTCAACTTCATCGAGTAGTGCGCCAATGTCATCATAGGAACGACCGGGCACCGGGCCGCCCATATCCAGAGGCTTCACGCGAAACGGTGCCGTAGACTGCGCGGCTTTCCGCTGTGTCATAGCGACGCGAAGAAACTCATTGACCACCACCTTGAAGGGGCGCCCCGTCCGTCGGGACTCTGCCTGGAGCCGAGCCGCAACGTCATCATCAAGGGTCAGTGTCGTTCGCATCACTAAGATGCTACAGCATAAGCATCATGATGTCTAAGAGACTATGGCCGTGACGTCCTGCGTCGTGTGACGCTCTTATGTTGATTCAGACGATCGAAATGACTATGATGACTACGGTGACCATTTTATGGGGAGAGCCCTTCTGATGAGCGATGCGAGTACTTGGACCGTTGCTGAAGCCAAGGCCAAACTGAGTGAGGTGATCGAGCAAGCATTGTCGCAGGGTCCGCAAATCGTGACCCGTAGCGGGCGCAAGGCTGTGGTTATCGTCGCGGCAGAGGAGTGGGACCGCAAGACCCGGCGCAAGGGAAATCTCGCGGAATTCTTCGCAGCCTCGCCGCTCGGCGAGTCAGGTCTCAAAGTCCGGCGTAGCAAGGATGATCTGCGCCGAACGGATCTGTGAATTTCCTGCTCGACACCAACGTCGTATCTGAATGGACACGCCCGAGCCCGGACTCAGGCGTGGTCGAGTGGTTGGCACAGGTCGATGAGGATCGTGTCTTCATCAGCGTGATCACACTCGCTGAGCTTCGCCACGGTGTCGAACGGCTGGCCCCCGGCAAGCGTCGGACTCAGCTTGATGGATGGCTACGCGAAGAATTGCGCCTGCGATTCGAGGGACGGATACTTTCCGTCGACGAGGCAGTTGCCGACGTCTGCGGTGCGGTAGTTGCTCACCGGGATGGAATCGGTCGCCCTATTCACGCGATGGACGCCTTGATCGCCGCGACAGCCAAGGTCCACGGACTGACAGTCGTGACTCGCAACCTCGATGACTTCCAACCCTCTGTTGACGCCATCAACCCCTGGAAAAGGGATTGAGGGCTCGCCTGCGAGCGACCACGGCTCTGCACTTGCCGATGCGAACTCGACTTCGGCAATCGAGCAGACTAAGATGTGTACACATTGAGTACACATCACGGCCGCGGCATTGAACCCCTCGTAGTCGGCATTCGTGAATTTCGCGCTCGACTTGCCGATTTCCTTCTCAAAGGCGATCGCCCAGTGACCGTGACGCGCCACGGCGCCACGATAGGCTACTTCATCCCTGCCAGAGCGGGTCACCGGGATTTGGATCGCGCCAGTTTAAAAGAGGCTGCCGCCCAGATGGACGCGATGCTGAAACGCGCCAAGCTTCCGAGAAATGAGCTCGGCGGCATCGCACGGGAATTGCGTTTATGGCGCAAGAAAAAACCGAAATGAGCCGCTGCCGAGGACCGGATGAAGCCGGCCCTGTTCCAATGTTGCAAGTGATTGATTTTGTTTAAACGGCTGATCGCCCGTGCCCTCGGGATAGCGGCGTTCGCCCTCTTGCTGACGCCGCTTCTTCAGGCGGGGGCCAGTGCCGAGCCGCCCGATCCCTTCGTTCATCCCCCGGCGCTCGAGCGGGATGTACGCTTTTGGATTCGGGTCTACACCGAAGTCACCACCGATCAGGGTCTGCTGCACGATGATTGGAATCTGGGCCTGGTCTACGAGGTGCTGCGCTTTGATTCCGCCGTCTCGCCGGCGCAGCGCGAGCGCAAAGTGGCGCAGGCCAAGGCGCATTACGCGGAGCTCTTGCGGCGATTCGCCGCGGGCGACACCGAGAATCTGACGGCACATGAGCGGCGCATCCTGCACGCCTTCGGCGAAAACGCCTCGCCGCGCGATTTCCGCGACGCCATCGAGCGCATTCGTTTCCAGTTGGGTCAGGCGGACCGATTTCATGCGGGGTTGATTCGGGCCGAGGTATGGGAAAAGCAAATTGCGCACACCTTGAAGCAGCATGGCGTGCCGGCGGAGATCGCGGCGCTCCCGCACGTCGAATCCTCGTTCAATCTGGCGGCTTACTCGAAGGTCGGCGCCGCCGGGCTGTGGCAATTCATGCCGTCCACTGCCAAACGATTCATGCGCGTCGACGGTGTGGTCGACGAACGCCTCGATCCGTATAGCGCCACGGAGGCCGCCGCGAATTTGATGCTCTACAACTACCGCTTGCTCGGCACCTGGCCGCTGGCGGTCACAGCGTACAACCACGGCCCGGGCGGCTTGCGCCGCGCCCAGGACGAATTGGGGACCAGCGATATCGCCATCATCGTCAAGCGCTATCAGGGCGCGACTTTCGGCTTTGCATCGCGCAACTTTTATGTGGCGTTTTTGGCTGCACTCGAAGTGGATCGCAACGCCGATAAGTACTTCGGGCCGATCACGCGCCTGCCCGACACCGACAGCACCCCCGTGGAGCTGCCGGACTATGTTCCGGTGGATGCGCTGGCCAAGGTATTCAAAGTCGACATGGGAGCGCTGCGCGTGCTGAATCCGGCGCTGCGGCCTCCGATCTGGAGCGGCAGCCGATTCGTGCCGCGCGGCTATACGCTGCGGCTGCCCGGCACTCCGCCGCAAGCCGAGATCGCCGCGGGATGGGAGCGCTTGCCGCCGGCGCAGCGCTATGTGGCCCAACGCAACGACGGCAGCCATAAGATTCGCCGCGGCGAGACCTTGGCCGGTATTGCCTCGGTCAGCGGCGTCTCGTTGAGCCGATTGCTGGCGGTGAATGGGTGGAACGCGACCCACACGGTCACGCGCGGCGAGATCGTACGCATTCCGCTGCCGACCTCGCGCGCGGAAGCCGCGGGCGCAGCGCCGCCGGCCGTTGCGTCCGTGCCGCGGGCACCGGTTCCGTCCGTAGCACCGGCACCACCCGCGACACCGACGTCGCCGCCCTCCGTACCGCCGGCATCAGCACGATCTGTTCCCCCGGCATCAGCGCCGTCCGCGCCGCCGGCATCAGCGCCGTCCGTGGCGGCGTTGCCCGCTCCTTTGGCGGCAGCGGTGCCGCCGCCGTCGGTGGTCGAGAAAGTTGCGCGGCCGCCCAAGGAACCGGTCTCTCAGCGGCAAACCGACAGCAATGCCCTTCTGCCGGTCGCCGCACCCACGGGGAATTCGGACACGACGAATTACGGCGTCGGCGCCGACGACACGGTGATCGTGCAGGCGGCGGAAACCTTGGGACATTATGCCGATTGGTCGGGAGTGAGCTCGCAGACGCTGCGTGCTCTGAATAAATTGCACAAGAACGCGATGGTGACCCTCGGTCACAAGGTGAAATTGGATTTCTCGAAGGTTACGCCTGCGCAATTTGCGGCCGCTCGCCGCGAGTATCACCATCACCTGCAAGAAGAGTTCTTTGCCGGCCATCGCATCGCCGGTACCGAGAACTATTCGGTGAAGCGCGGCGACTCGCTCTGGGTGATCGCCCACCAGCATGCCGACTTGCCCGTGTGGCTGGTGGCGCAATACAACCCCGACGTCGACTTCAACGACATGCGGCTCGGGACTGCGATCACATTGCCGCGGGTGGTGCCCATCAATCGCCAGTGATACCGCGATCCTTTATGTACTGGCTCAGAACCACACGGGTATCCACCGTGGGCGTAAAGATGATCTCGGAGTCGTCTACCGCGCGGACATCGAGTTCGAGCTTCTTGCTCGCGGCCATGTGCCTGAGCGCTTCGACGGTGAGGCCGAAGTACGCAGTTTGGCCCCAGGAGGCGACCGGCCGGTACGGCGGGCGCCCGAGGGCCGGCGCCTCGATGGGCGTCAAGGTAAGCGGCCCCTCATCGAGGACCAGGGTGACGGCGGTCGATCCATGAATGTCGCCGGCTTGCCGGTCATTTCCGGGGGCAATGTGTATCCACAAGCCGTAGCTCAAGGCGCCGCTGCGATTCCATTCGACCGGGCCCAAGTAGGCGAAACTGCTGCGCTTGCCCAGGATGAGCACGGCGTTTTGCGCGCTCTGCACGAATTCGATCGGTTCTTTGAGCGCGCCGAAGGTGACCGCGGTCCGCTCGTCGAGGACTTCGACGGGCTTGGTGGACGACAGGCCGGTGCAGCCGGCCAGCCACCCGATGAGCAAGGCGATTGGAATTCGTGGAATGTGCATTGGTCTCATTATACGGGACGTGAGCTAGAGCCGATTATGTCCTGCCGGCGACACGCTATAATTTTGCTATGAGCTATCGAATAGGGCGCAATCCGGCGAAATACCTGTGGCGGGCGGTGGCATTGGCCTTGTGCATGGCGGCTCCGGTGCGGGGCGCCTTGGCCGAAGATATCGCGGCCGCGACCCTGGTGGTCGTGCATAAGGCCGAACACAAGCTATACCTGTACAGCGGCAGCCGGCTCCTGGGCGAGTACAAAGTCCGGCTGGGCTTGAGCCCGTCGGGACAGAAGGAGCGCGAGCACGATTTTCGGACGCCGGAGGGTCACTACTTCCTGTCCCGGCGCAATAGCCGGAGCGACTACTTCCTGGCCATTCAAGTGTCCTACCCCAACAAGGAAGACGAACTGCGTGCGCGCAAGATGCGCTGGGCGCCCGGGGGCTCCATCATGATCCACGGCTTTCCCAATACGCCAAAGCATCCGGCCGCGTACTATCAGTCGAACGACTGGACGGATGGATGCATCGCCCTGTCCAACTCCGATATGGTCGAAGTCTGGATGCGCACTCAAGACAATATTCCAATCGATATCTATCCGTAGCAGGCGCCGCGTGGAAACTACCATCCTATCGTCTGACATGGTCGATGCGCGGGTTGCCCCCAAGGGCAGCCTCGAGAACCTGTCGCAGCAGGAAATCGCGAAATTGCTCGATTCCGGGCAAGGCGGCCTGTATCCCTTGTTTCGCAAGTGCGCGCTCGCCGTGCTCAATTCCGGCAGCGATATCGACGATGCACGGGTGATATTCGAGAAGTACCGCGACTTCGACCTGCGGATCGTGCGTCAGGCATGGGGCATCAAACTCGAGATCAAGAACGCGCCGGCTGCTGCCTTCGTCGACGGCGTGATGATCAGGGGATTGAAGGACCACTTGTTCGCGGTACTGCGGGACGTGGTGTTCATTTCCAACGAGATCATGGAAAGCGGCCGCTTCGACCTCGCGTCCTCGTCCAGCATCACCAACGCGGTATTTCACATTTTGCGCAATGCGCGCGTCCTGGAACTGCAATTACGGCCGAATCTCGTGGTGTGCTGGGGCGGTCACTCCATTCGGCGGCTGGAATACGACTACACCAAGAAAGTCGGCTATGAACTGGGGCTGCGCAGCTTGGACGTGTGCACGGGCTGCGGCCCGGGCGCCATGAAGGGCCCCATGAAAGGCGCGACTATCGGGCATTCGAAGCAGCGCATCGTCGACGGACGGTACCTAGGGATCAGCGAACCCGGCATCATTGCGGCCGAGCCGCCGAATCCCATCGTCAGCCAGTTGGTGATCATGCCGGACATCGAAAAGCGCCTGGAGGCCTTCGTCCGCCTGGGCCACGGCATCGTCATTTTTCCGGGCGGCGCCGGGACAGCTGAGGAAATCCTGTATTTGCTCGGTATATTGCTCGATCCGGCCAATCGCGATTTGCCGTTTCCCGTGGTATTCACAGGCCCGGCCGACAGCACGGAGTATTTCGAACAGATCCACCGCTTCATCGGGGCGACATTGGGATCCGCCGCCCAATCCCGCTACCAAGTGATCATCGACGACCCCGCCGCCGTCGCGCGCGCGATGGTGCAGGGTTTAGGCGCGGTTCGCGACTACCGGCGGCAGGCGAGCGATTCCTACGGCTTCAACTGGCTGCTGAAGATTCCGCTCGAATTCCAGCTGCCGTTCGAGGTAACGCATGCCTCGATGCGGGCTTTATGCCTGTCGCGGGACCAGCCGGTGCACGAACGCGCTGCGAATTTACGGCGCGCATTTTCCGGAATCGTGGCCGGGAACATCAAAGAGTACGGCATCAGCGCGATCGAGCGGCACGGTCCTTTCGAGCTCGCCGGCGAGCCTTCGATCATGGAGCCTCTCGACCGGCTGCTGCGTTCATTCGTCGCCCAGGGCCGTATGAAATTCACGGGTACTGAATATCGGCCTTGCTACCGACTCGTGGCATGAGCGAACCGCAGCGTATCCGCTATCGCTTCGATTTGTCCGACGGATCGCAGAAGTTTCTGGATTTCACCTTCGACGCCGCGGATTTTCGTCTCGCCAATGCGGCGCCGGCTTCACCGCCGTTTTGGACGGATTTGACGTTCAACCAATGCGCCAACTGTCCGCTCGACGCCGCCGACCATCCGCATTGTCCTGCCGCGCTGCATATGGCGTCGGCCATCGAGCTGCTCAAAGCGCTGGTCTCGTTCGATACGGTCGGTGTGACGGTTACCCAGGCCGAGCGCACGGCATACGCCGAAACCACGGCGCAGCAGGCGATGAGCTCGGTGCTCGGGTTGATCATGGCGACCGCGGGCTGTCCCTGGACCGATCGCTTCCGCCCCATGGCGCGCTTCCACCTGCCGTTCGCGAGCGAGGCGGAAACCGTCTATCGCAGCATCTGCATGTTTCTGCTCGCCCGCGAACTGGGGCGTACCAGCGAACCCCACGGTTTTGAGGCACTCGAAAAGCTCTATGAAAATCTGCATGTCGTAAACCGCGACATGTCGCGCCGCCTGGGCGCGGCCACGCGGACGGACCCCGCGCAGAACGCGATGGCTCTGCTCGACGCCTACACGACGTTATTGCCGGCCGCGCTCGAGTCTTCGCTCGAGGAACTGAAGCCGCTTTTCGATGCCTGGTGAGGCGCGCGAGTCGAGGCGATTTAACTTACCGTGACCGTCTCTGAGATGCGCATCGCAATGCCGTCGCCGACTGGCGACAGCGCCGAGTCCCCTGTGACACAGTTCCTGCCCACCGGAGACCGCGACACTTACTGTCGTAACCATCGACAGAGGCACAAGCGATGAGCGAAATTAAAAATCGATCTCGATACAACGGAGTGGACCGCCGGGCTCCTCGCTCAGATCCGGGCGTCCTCAAACCGGGTGCCGGGCCGCGAGATCTCTACAAGACGGGCGGGCGCCACGCGGCGATAACCAACAACCTCTACAATTGGCACAGCTACAAGAATTGGGCGGATAAAATCCGCGGCTCCTGGGAAGAGAAAAAATAGCCCGCGGGCTAAGCGCTCGGGCGCTCAGCGCTCAGGCGGTCTCGCGCCAAGCGCCTTCCTTGGCCTTCAACCAAGCGAGCATCGGCTCCCAATCGGCGAGATCCTGTTCCACTACCTGGCGCTTCATTTCGTGCAACCCTAGGCCCTGCTCGGCCGCGCGAACATAATTCTGCGAGTCGCGCAGGGTCGCGATGACCGGAATCCGGAGGGTCTCCAGAAATCGCATCAACGATTGATAGATCACCGTGTTGCGCTTGACGCGATTGGCGACCACGCCGATGCGGTTCTCGTCGCGCCGCACCTTGGCGATCAGCAGCAAGTCGGCGATGCATTTCGAACAGGCGTGAATGTCGATATCCGAGGGCAGGACCGGCACGATGATGGCGTCGGCGCTCTTGGTGATGTCCGGCATGTCCTGTGCCGGTACGGCCGCCGGCGTATCGACGACGATGTGCACCGCGTCCGGAGGAATGCGCATTTGCCACGCTCGAGTCATGCGGGAGTTGCGTTCGAAAGCCGCGATGCCGTGGATGAACGGCTGCTCGGGCTTGCGCTTCTTCAGCCAGCGGGTGCTCGAACCCTGTGGGTCGTTATCCGACAACAGCGGACGATCGCCCTGGCTCGCAAAGTAACTGGCGAGGTTCGTGGCTATCGTCGTTTTACCCGAACCACCCTTCGGATTCAGGACGAGAATTCGCTGCATGTATCTTCAAGCCTACGCAGCCCCAGGCACCATAGCAAGGGTGTGATCCCACTCACGCCCGGAGTCCGTGCGCTCGCCTAGACTCGAAGGCGCATGGAGTGGATGTTACAAGTCGTCGATGAAATTGATGACGCCATCGGCGCGTTGCGGCTGTTCTTTTTGGGGCTGGCCGCTGAAATCGGCCTGGTCGCCGCGGGCAGCCTCGGGATCGGCGCCATCGGCGCCGCCGTCGCGACCGGTGCCGAGGTCTCGCTGATCTGCTCGGCGGCCATCGTGCTCGGCTTGGCCGCTGCCTTGAAGATTCAGGCGAACGGCCGTCGCGGTGAACCACCGCTACTGTAAAATCCTCTAAGATGCCGGGTATGGCATCCTCTAGACCCCTGCGCCGGATTGGTTTCCTCGTCCTCGCCGCTTTGATCGCGGCCTGCAGCGGCAAGCCCAACACGGCCCCCATCAGTGGAGTGAATTCGATGCAATCCGTAGAAATCAAACCGGGCACAGGCGAGGCCATAACTGCCGGCAAAATTGCCGTCGTGCAATACACCGGTTGGCTGTACGACGCCGCCGCGAAGGACAACAAGGGCAAACAGTTCGATAGCTCGCGCACCGGCGGCGCGCCTTTTCGCTTTCCGCTGGGCACCGGCCAGGTCATCAAGGGTTGGGATCAGGGCGTGGCGGGTATGAAGGTGGGCGAGAGCCGGCGCCTGATCATTCCTGCGGACCTTGCCTATGGCGACAGAGGCGCCGGCGGGGTGATTCCGCCGGGCGCGACCTTGGTGTTCGACATCGATCTCGTCGCCATTGAATGAACGCTGCGCCTGAACGTCTCTTCATAGAGGGGCAAGCAGGCGCGATCGAGGCGATCGTCGAGGAAACCGCGGTGGCGGGGTCCAGCTACGCAATAGTCTGTCATCCGCATCCCTTGTATGGCGGCACCATGGACAACAAGGTGGTGACCACCGTGGCGCGGGCGCTGCACGAAACCGGCATTCCGACGCTGCGCTTCAATTTTCGCGGAGTCGGCGCGAGCGCCGGCGCATTCGACCAAGGTGTGGGGGAAACCGCTGACGCGGACGCCGTCGCCTCGTGGGGCGCGCAGCGCTGGCCGGGCCGCACATTGGTGATTGCAGGATTTTCGTTCGGCGCCTACGTCGCGTTGCGCCTGGCGCAGCAGCGCGTGCCGCGGCATCTCATCACCATTGCGCCCGCCCTCGCACTTTTCGATGCATTCGGGATGGCCGTTCCGCGAGTCCCTTGGCTGATCGTTCAGGGGGATGCGGATGAGATGGTCGACCCGGCGGCGGTCATCAACTGGGCGAACGGGCTCGACCCTAAGCCGCGGCTGGTCGTGCTACCCGGGGTGGGTCATCTCTTCCACGGCTCCTTACGCGAGTTGCGGGATGCCGTCGTCGATGCGATTCGGAGCGGCTAAGTCTCCCCAGCCGCTCCGTAGCGCCAAGTCATATCAGTTCACGAATTCCTTGAGGTTCTTGAGTGCGGCTATGCGCACCTTCTTGCTCGCGGGCTTCGCTTTGAACATCATTTTTTCGCCGTTGAAAGGATTGACACCCTCACGCGCCTTCGTGGCTGGCTTCTTCACGACTTTCATCTTCAGAAGTCCCGGCAAGGTAAACAAGCCGTGACCGCGCAGACTCTTCTTGATCGAGGCGGAAAGCGAGTCAAACACGGCTCCGACCTGCTTCTTGGAGAGCTCTGTTTCCTTTGAAATGCTAGCGAGAATTTCAGACTTGGTCGGTGCTGCATTCTTTTTCGCCATATTAAATCTCCTACTTATGTTTGCGAGCGCGGGCATCGAATGCCCAACGCGGCCGTTAAAACGTCCACTAATTCAACTCGGCGCCGAAAATAACATAGAAAAAAGCCGATGTTTAGCGCAATTGCGAAAAAAGATTCGCGCGTCTCGCGCGTCCCATGCTGGTTTTTTAGGCTTCGGCGTTCACTTGGCCCGTTTCGCGCCGCACGGCTTCGCCCTCGTTCACTGTGATTTCAGGCATGTAGGAGGCGATGTTCAACGAAGCAGCACCAGAAGGGCGCCGATCACAATCGACACCCAGAGCACCGAGAAATCTATCTGGCCGATCGGCGGAATGATCCGGCGCACGGGCTTTAGGATCGGTTCGCAGAGTTGCGAGAGCAAGCGGACGCCTGGGGCGTAGCCGCCCGGCGATACGAAACTCGTCAGCCAGTAGAGGAGCAGGGCGAATAGATAAATGCGCAACAGCAGGTCGGCGAGGCCGATGACGGTGACGCGCAGGAACTGAACCGCGTCGCCGACGCCCTCGCCGGACAGACTCAGGGTCGCAAAGGTGCGTATCGACGCGACGGCGAGCACCGCGACGACCGTTGCGGTGTCGATTTTGCCGATGGGCGGCAACACCTTGCGCAGAGGCAATATCAGCCAATTGGTGATGCGTACGATGGCATCGGCCATCGGATCTCGAAAATCAGCCCGCGCCCACTGGAATAATAGGCGCAACACGAAGGCGAGCAACAGCAGCCAGAGCAGCGTATCAACGATGTATCTAATCGCTTCCATGGATGTCTAGGCGCTTCGCGCCACCTTTCAACGGGGTCGGGGCGACCCCGACGGAAAAAATGTCAATTCTTAAGAATTGCCGTACTCGGCGGCGAGTTCGGCTGAGCGGCGGTCGGCTGCCGCCACCGCGTGAGCGACGATAGCACGAAGGCCGGCGGCATCGAGAACCTCGAGCGCCGCGGCGGTCGTGCCCCCCTTGGAAGTGACCTGCTCGCGCAGCGTGGCGAGCGACTCCGCCGATTGGCGCGCCATTTGCGCGGCTCCGAAGGCCGTCTCCAACGTCAGTTGATGGGCGACGTCGTTGGGCAGCCCGCGTTCATGAGCGGCCGCCTCGAGGGCTTCCATGAACAAGAAAAAATAGGCCGGTCCGCTGCCGGAAAGCGCGGTGACGGTGTCCATTTGCGATTCGTGTTCCACCCAGACGATGGCGCTGACGGCCGCCATGATCGTCTCCGCCAAGGCGCGGTTGGCGGCGCCGACGCTTGCCGGCGCGAACAAACCCGTGGCGCCGAAACCATTCAAGGCGGGTCGATTCGGCATGGTGCGTATCACCGGGATTTTGGCTCCGAACCAGCGCGCCAGCGCCGCATGGGGGATGCCCGCTGCGACCGAAATCACCAAGGGACCCGTATCGGCCATATGCGGTGCCAGACTCAGGGCCACGGCGCGCATTTGCTGGGGTTTGACCGCGAGTATCACCACTTCCGCACCCTTGACCGCGCTCGCGTTGTCGGCGGCGGCCTTGATGCCGTAGTCCCGGACCAGCCGTTGCAGCTGCTCCTGGTTCGGATCGGCAACCACCACCCGCTCCGTCGACAGGCCGCGTTTGATCAAGCCCCCGATCAGCGCGGCCGCCATATTGCCGCCGCCGATGAACGCCAGCCTACGTATGTTGTTCATGCCCGCCCCTCTTTTTGCCGTAAACCATGAGCATTTGTACTACCCCCGGCGTGTGCGAATCCCTGCGTCACCGGCTTCCGAACAATGCCGTACCGATTCGCACCATCGTCGCACCTTCGGCGATCGCGGACTCGAAATCCCCGCTCATCCCCATCGACAGTGTATCGAGCTTGTGGCCGCCGGCGTTCAGCTCTTCGAGCAGGACGCGAAGCCGCGCAAATACCGCACGCGCCGCCATGGCGTCCGGTTGCGGGGGCGGCACACACATCAGCCCGCGTAAGCGCACCCGGGGCAGCTCCGCGGCCGCGGCCGCGAGCGCCGGGACCTCGCCCGGTGCGACGCCGGCCTTGGTGAGTTCCGGTACCAGCTGCACCTGGAGACACAGGTTGAGCGGCGGCGCGTGGAAGGGTCGCTGCTCCGACAGCCGCCGGGCGACGCCCAAACGATCGATGCTGTGTACCCAATCGAAGCGTTCGGCGATCGCACGGGTCTTATTGGATTGAATGGCGCCGATAAAGTGCCAACGCAGCGCGAGGTCGGCTAGCCGGTCCATCTTGGCCGACGCTTCTTGAAGATAATTTTCGCCTAAATCCGTGACGCCGGCGGTGGCAGCGAGCCGTATGGTTTCGGCAGTCTGCGCCTTGGTGACGGCGACGAGGGTGATCGCGGCCGGATTGCGTCCCGCGGCCTCGGCCGCCCGCCGTATCCGAGACCGGACGTGGTTCACATAAAGCGTCGAATTCTGCGGACCGATTAACATATTGGGTGGCGACACCCTCTTATATACTGCTAGTGGCTTAAACCAGCCGAATTAGGAGCCGTAAATGGCGGTTGATATCGCGCAGCTTCTCGCCTTTGCGGTTAAGAACAACGCATCGGACTTGCATCTGTCGGCCGGAGTACCGCCGATGATTCGCGTGGACGGCGACATGAAGCGCGTCAATATGCCTGCGCTGGTGCACAAGGAAGTGCACAGCATGGTGTACGACATCATGAACGATAAGCAGCGCAAGGCCTTCGAAGAATTCTTCGAGACGGACTTTTCGTTTGAAATTCCCAAGCTGGCGCGTTTCCGGGTCAATGCCTTCAACCAAAATCGCGGCGCCGGAGCGGTATTCCGTAATATTCCGTCCACCATCCTGTCGCTCGACGAATTGAACGCGCCGAAGTCCTTCAAAGATCTATGCATGCTCCCCCGCGGTCTCGTGTTGGTCACCGGGCCGACCGGCTCAGGCAAGTCGACCACGCTCGCCGGCATGGTGAATCATTGTAATGACAACCGTCCCGACCACATTATCACGATCGAAGACCCCATTGAGTTCGTGCATGAGAGCAAGCGCTGCCTGGTCAATCAGCGCGAAGTGCATCGCGATACCTTGGGATTCAGCGAGGCGCTGCGCTCGGCCCTGCGCGAGGACCCCGATGTGGTTCTGGTCGGTGAAATGCGCGACCTGGAGACGATCCGTTTGGCGTTGACCGCCGCGGAAACCGGGCATCTGGTGTTCGGCACGCTGCACACGAGTTCGGCCGCGAAGACCATCGATCGAATCGTGGATGTGTTCCCGGCGGCGGAAAAGGATATGGTACGCGCCATGATGTCCGAGAGCCTGCGGGCCGTGATTTCGCAGACGTTGATGAAACGCGTGGGCGGCGGCCGTATTGCGGCGCATGAAATCATGATAGGCACGCCCGCCATCCGAAACTTGATCCGAGAAGGCAAAATCGCGCAAATGTATTCGGCCATTCAAACCGGCCAAAGCTTAGGCATGCAGACCCTCGATCAATGCCTGCAGGAATTGGTTCAAAAGGGCGTCGTCAGCCGCGAAGAGGCCAAGTACAAGGCGCAGAACAAGGATTCTCTATGATGCGCTACGCGCCCCTTCAACGGGGTTCGCGCGGAGCCGCGGACCCCGAACTGTAGCGGCGCGCGGGGCGCGCCGAAAGAAAGGAAAAACTATGGAACGCGAACAAGCAATACGCCTGATGCAAGACCTGCTCCGGCGCATGGTCGAGAAGAAGGGTTCCGATTTGTTCATCACCGCCGGCTTTCCGCCCGCGATCAAGGTGGACGGCGAAATCCGCCCTCAGTCCGATCGCTCCTTGAGCCCCGAACAGAGCGCCGGCCTGGTGCGCGCCATCATGAACGACCGGCAAACCCGGGAGTTCGATGCCTCCAAGGAATGTAACTTCGCGATCGCGCCGCCCGGAATCGGCCGCTTCCGCGTCAGCGCTTTCGTGCAGCAAGGCTTTACCGGCGCGGTTCTGCGTACCATCAACGCCAAGATTCCGACGTTCGAGGAGCTCGAATTACCGCCGATATTGAAGGAGGTCGTGCTCTCCAAGCGCGGTTTCGTGATTCTGGTGGGAGGCACCGGTTCCGGCAAGTCCACCTCGCTCGCGGCGATGGTCGGCTATCGCAACGAAAAGACCCGCGGCCACATCGTCACCATCGAAGATCCGGTGGAATACGTGCACGCGCACAAGGGCTGCGTGGTCACGCACCGCGAAGTCGGCGTCGATTGCGAGAGCTGGCATCTCGCTCTCAAGAACACACTGCGCCAAGCGCCGGATGTGATCCTCATCGGCGAAATTCGCGATCGCGAGATCATGGAATACGGCATTCAATTCGCCGAGACGGGGCACTTGGTGCTGGCCACGCTGCACGCGAACAGCTCGAACCAGGCGATCGACCGAATCATCAATTTCTTTCCAGAAGAACGCCGCGAACAGCTGCTCATGGATCTCAGCTTGAACATACGCGCGCTCATCTCGCAACGCCTGATACCGCGCGAAACGGGACCCGGCCGCATCGCCGCCATGGAAATCATGCTGGCCTCGCCGCTGATTTCGGATTTGATCTTCAAGGGCGAAGTCGCCAAGATCAAGGACGTGATGTCGCGCTCCAACCGTCTCGGAATGAAGACCTTCGACCAAGCGCTGTTCGAACTCTACGAAGCGGGCTTGATTTCCTATGAAGATGCGCTGCGCAATGCGGATTCGAAGAACGAGCTGCGCTTGCGCGTGAAGCTCGAGAGCAAGCGAGAGGTGAAGAATCCGGAAGAGGCCGGCCAGGCGCTGCAGATCGTCGAGGAAGAAGAAGGGCAGGTGTTTTAGTCCATGTCCGCGTCACCCGACGTTCCGGCTCAGGTGATGAACACCAAGCCGCTGTTCAAGCTGATGGTGGAGCGAAAGGCATCGGATCTCTTCTTCACCTGCAACGCGCCCGTCAAGATCAAGATCGAAGGCAAGATTTTCCCGGTCAACAAGCAAGTCCTGAGCCCCGAGACCGTGCGCCAGGCCGCCCTCGGCCTCATGACCCAGGAGCAAATCGAGCATTTCAACGAGGAGTTGGAAATCGATTTCGCGATTTCGGAATCCGGACTCGGGCGGTTCCGGGTCAATGTCTTTTACCAGCGCGGATATCCCGCGATGGTGTTGCGCTACATCACGGCTGAAATGCCCCGCCTCGAAGATCTCGGCATGCCCGACGTCTTGAAAGATCTGGTCATGCTGAAGCGCGGGATGATCCTCATGGTGGGGGCGGCGGGCGCCGGAAAATCCACCACGCTCGCTGCGATGATCAATTACCGCAATGAGACCTCATCGGATCATATTTTGACCATCGAGGATCCGATCGAGTTCTTGCATACCAACAAGAAGTCCATCGTGAATCAGCGCGAAGTCGGCCTCGACACCAAATCCTTCGCGCGCGCCCTGCGCAGCGCCGTGCGATCGGCTCCGGACGTGATCCTGGTCGGCGAGATCCGCGACCGTGAGACCATGGAGGCGGCCATCGCGCTCGCCGGCACGGGACATTTGTGCATCGCCACCCTGCATGCGAACAATTGCGCCGAGACCCTGGATCGCATCATCAACATGTTTCCGCGCGACCAGCACAACCAGATTTTCCTGGATCTGTCGCAATATCTGCGCGCCATCATCTCGCAGCGCCTGGTCTCGGCGAAGACCGGCACGCGGGTGGCGGCGTCCGAAGTGATGGTCAATACTCCGTACATGTCGGATCTCATCAAGAAGGGCGACGTGATCGGCGTGAAAGAGGCGATCCGCACCGGCACCGAACGCGGCATGCTGAGTTTCGACAGCTCGCTCTACAATCTCGTGCGCGAGGGGCGAATCGAACTCGAGGAAGCGTTGTCGAGCGCGGATTCGCGCACCAACCTGGAAGCCAAGATCAACTTTGGCTGAGCCAGGATCTCGCAGCGCTCCAGATTGCTCTCGAATTCGCGGCTGCAAACGTCCCAGCCGGATTTCAATGCGCGCTCCCGGCAGGCCCTGGGATCCAACTCAAGCGCGCGCCGCGCCGCGGCGGCGAGATCGACGTCCAACGCTCCGGTCACGCCGTCCTCGATCACATCGATTGGCCCTGTCACCGGGTAGGCGGCCACCGGAACGCCGCAGGCCATGGCCTCGAGATTGACCAGACCGAAGGTATCGGTACGGCTCGGAAACACCATGACGTCGGCCGCCGCCAAATGCATCGCCAGATCCTCGCCGAAGCGATAGCCCATGAAAGTGGCCTGAGGGTACTGCCTCTCGAGCCGTGCCCGCTCCGGGCCGTCGCCGATGATGACTTTGCTGCCGGTCCAGGCCATCTTCAAAAATGCATCGATGTTCTTTTCGACCGCCACCCGGCCGACATAGGCGGCGATCGGCCGCGGCAGCGTGAGGAAATCTTTCGGATGGGGTTTGAACATCACGGTATCGACGCCCCGGCGCCAGGTCGCCAGGTTCTCGAAGCCTTGCGCCGCGAGATCTCGGCGTATGGAGGCGGTGCTCACCATGCAACGCGCGGCCGCCCCGTGGAACCAGCGCAGCGCCCGGTAGGAAGCCGCGAGCGGGATCGGGAAGCGCGCGCGCAGATACTGCGGAAACTGTGTGTGATACGAGGTCGTGAAGCGCATGCCGGACTTCCTGCAAAAGCGCCTCGCGCTCAAGCCCAAGGGCCCTTCGGTCGCGATGTGCAGCGCCTGCGGTGCGAATTCGCGAATGCTGCGCTGCATTTGCTTGTAGGGCAGGATCGATAAGCGTATTTCCGGGTACGTCGGGCAGGGGATGCTGCGAAAATCGCGCGGGGTGATCATGCGGACTTCATGGCCGAAGCGGCCCAGCCACGCCGCGGTCTGCGCCAGAGTGCTGACTACCCCGTTGGTCTGGGGAAGCCACGCGTCGGTAACGATCATGATTCGCATGCCCGCCAACGATCGCACCCCGGGATGACGGTACGATGAAGGAGGGCATAAAGTTTTCTTGCAAACCTGGGACGCAGGTCGTCGTCCGGCCCTCCCACGCGCCTTTGTAATAGGCTTGTAACGTAATTCCTATATTTGCTTCATGGCTGGTTTGTGTTGCACTTTTTCAAGGAACCCCTATGCAAAGCTTTTTGGCCGAATTGCGCACGCAGCGATGGGACGATCATCGTTACTACCATCACAGCCGCATCAATCAATCGCTGCATTTGTTGAGCGCGATCAGCTTCATCATCGCCTACGTGACGGCGTTTACGGATCCGGCCAAGTCCGCCCTGATCGGCTGGTTGGTGTCCATGGTCAGCCGGCAATCCGGGCACTTTTTCTTCGAACCCAAGGGCTACGATGACGTCAACAAGGCCACCCATGAGCACAAGGAAGACATCAAGGTGGGGTACAACCTGCGCCGCAAGGTGATCCTGCACGCCGTTTGGGCCCTGTCGCCGGCGTTGCTGTGGTTGGATCCGACGTTTTTCGGGCTGTTCCCGCCGCATGCCACCGGCGCGGAATTCGTGCGCCACGTGGGCGAAATTTGGCTCATCGTCGGCATCGGCGCGCTGCTCTTCCGCACCGTGCACCTGTTCTTTTTGAAGGACGTGCAAACCGGGCTGGTGTGGCTCACCAAGATCATCACCGACCCGTTCAACGACGTGAAGATCTATTGCAAGGCGCCTCTTTACTTGATGCGCGGCGAACTGATCGATCCCATGGGCGAGGTCGAAGCCCATCGGGCCTGAATCATTTCCTTGAACACGCGGCGTCTGATGGATTTATTGGTGAGCTCGGGTTCGGACCACCACCAGCCGTCGCGCTGCATGCCCTCCGCCGCCGACAGAATCCTGTCGGCGACCTCGGCAAAGTCCGTAACCGTGTAATTCAAACTGAAGATGAGCCGCCCGGTGCCCACCCAGCTCAAGGCAAGCCCGGCGGCGCGCAGATAGTATTGAAACATCCAGTTATAACGCGACGGGGCCGGGTAGTAGATGGTCCAAATCGAGGACAGGTTGGCGATCCGCACCGGGAGCCCGGCCGCCATCAAGCGATCATTCAGCGCTTGCGTGCGGGAATTCCATGTGGCATCGAGATCGCGGTAGAGATCGCGTACGGCCTCGGTGTCGAGCCTGCTCAAGAATTCATGCATGGCGCCCATGACGTAGGGATGCGCATTGAATGTGCCCCGCGCAAAGCAGATGTCGGCCGGCCGATCATCGCGAAAGCGGCGCATGAACTCCGCCCGCCCGCACAGGACGCCGACGGGGAGCCCTCCGGCCACGGTCTTGCCGTAGGTGACCATGTCGGCGCGCACGTCGAAGTATTCCTGGGCGCCGGCCAGACCAAGCCGGAAGCCGACGAAGACTTCGTCAAAAATCAACACGATGCCGCGCGCGCTGCACTCGGCGCGCAATGCTTTGAGCCACGCAGCATAAGCCGCGCGGTCGAAGCGCGCGTTGCGTCCGCTATCGATGAGAGTCGAGTCGCCCGGCGCGCCGATGTTCGGATGCAAGGCCTGCAGCGGATTGACCAGCACGCAGGCGATATCGCGGCGATCGCGCAGCACGCGCAGGCTGGCCTGGTCCATATCCTTCAAGGTGTAAGTTTCACGGGCGGCCAGCGGATTGCCGACGCCGGGCTGCACGTCGCCCCACCAGCCATGGTAGGCGCCGCAGAAACGGACCAGGTGCGTGCGTCCGGTGTGGTAGCGCGCGAGGCGCACCGCCTGCATGACCGCTTCGGTGCCCGACATGTGGAAGGAAACTTCGTCCAGGCCGGAAATCTGCAGCAGGCGCCGCACGTTGTAGGCGGTCACCGGATGGTATGCGCCCAGCACCGGCCCCAGGCCGCGAACCCGCTCGGCGCCGCGTTCGATGCACTCCTTGTAGAAATCGTAGCCGAACACGTTGACCCCATAGGAGCCGGTCAAATCGTACAGCCGATTGCCGTCGAGATCGGTGACGGTCACGCCGGAGGAGGACGCGAGAAACGAGCCCGCTTTGAAGTGCCGCCGCACGTAGGCGCTGAATTGGAACGGCACGCGGTAGCGGGAAGTGAATTGCAGGTCGGATACGCCGCCGGCGATTTCAGCGGTGAGCTCGGCCGTCTTCTTGAAACGCTCGGCAAACACCTGGCTGAGCCGCATGAAGCCGGCGCGCCGGGCGGCGACGATGTCCTCGGGCGCTCCGTCGGTACGGAAGAACTGGGACTCGTCGTATTCGTAAAACGGCACCAGCGACGCAAAGCGGCGCGCCATGCGCGAATGCCCCGTGAGCGAGCGGTGCTTGGCGCGCGACAGCTGCAACCGCAATCGCAGTTTGCGCAAGCCGATGACGAGCACGAATCCGGCCAACACATACCAAATAATCGTCGTAGTCACCGTATTCCTCGGGTTGCCCTGTTCGCCGCGAACTCTATTGCAGGCGAATGACACTGAGATGACTGCAAAATCTCTGATCGCCCGCATCGTTCAGCAGGAGGACATCAACTTTCTGCTCACGAACCGCATTCCGCGCCGGCTGTTGACGCAACTCATGGGGTGGCTGAGCCGGATCGAGCAGCCCTTGGTCTGCGGCGTCTCTATCGCCCTTTGGCGGCTGTTCTCCGACCTTGACTTGAGCGAAGCGAAAAAGACGCGCTTCAAGAGCGTGCACGACTGCTTTACCCGCGAATTGCGCGACGGTGCGCGTCCGATCGATCCCGACCCCGGAGCATTGGTAAGCCCCTGTGACGCACTGGTCGGCGCCTGCGGAACGGTGACTCGAGGATCGGTACTGCAGGCGAAAGGGTTTCCTTACCCGCTGCTCGATCTCTTGGGGGATGCCGACCTGGTACGCTACTACCAGGGTGGGCAATACGCGACGCTGAGGCTGACCTCCAGCATGTATCACCGCTTCCATGCTCCCGCCGATTGTCGCGTGGAGCAGGTCAATTACATTTCCGGCGACACCTGGAACGTCAATCCCATTGCGCTCAAGCGCGTCGAGAGATTGTTCTGCAAGAACGAACGGGCCGTCATTCGCTGCCGATTGATGCCGTCGGGCGCCATGCTGACGCTCGTGCCCGTGGCGGCGATTTTGGTCGCCAGCATGCGCCTACGATTTCTCGACGTACTGCTGCATCTGCGTTATCGCGGGCCGAATGTCATTCCCTGCGACGTCGGGTTGCGCAGGGGGGAGGAAATGGGCTGGTTCGAGCATGGGTCCACCATCATCGTGTTTGCGCCGCCGGGCGCAGCCTTGAGCGAACGCGTGCGCGAAGGCGATCGGATTCAAATGGGCCAGGCCTTGATGCGCATCAGTCCGGGCGAGTGAGTGATCCCCTACCGCAGACCGGATAGCCGCTGATGAGAGGCGGCTCAGGTTAGAATGAGGGTTGGTAGTCCGAGGGGGGTTATGGGAGTCAAGATCGACCGGGACAGCGAAGTCGGAGAGTATGACTCCGCGATGCAGGCTCTGTTGCAGCTCATTTGGGGCGAAGGCTTTTTGTCGCCCGGCGGCGCCGACGAAGTAGCCTACCTGCTCGAAGGCAGCGACATTCGCGGCTGCAAGGTGCTCGACATCGGTGCGGGCCTCGGCGTCATCGATCAACTGCTGGTCACGCAGCACGGCGCGGGTTCGGTGCTGGGCATCGATGTCGATCCTGTCCTTTTGACGCAGATGGACGCGCGGATCGCACGGGCGCAGCTTGCTGATCGCATCAAAAGCCTATGCGTTACACCGGGTCCCCTGCCATTCGAATCCGCAAGCTTCGATGTCGTATTTTCGAAGGACGCGATCGTGCACATTCCGGACAAGGCCGCGCTTTACGCCGACATTCACCGCATCCTGCGGCCGGGCGGCCGCTTCATCGCGAGCGATTGGCTTCGGGGCGGGACGGGGGCGTACTCCGCGGAGATGATGGAATATTTTCGCCTCGAAGGGGTGACCTACAACATGGCTACGCTCGACCAGTGTGCCGCCGCGGTCAAGCGGGCCGGTTTCGTGAACGTGGAAGTTCGAGACCGGAATGAATGGTATTTCGGGCTGGCGCAGCGGGAACTCGACTCGATGGAGGGCAAACTCAAGCCCGTGATCGTGGAGAGGATTGGTGCCGAGCGGGCCGAGCACTTCGTAGCGAACTGGCGCCAGCTGGTTCTGGTATTGCGCCGGGGAGAGCTTCGACCGGGTCATCTTAAAGCCGCCAAGCCGGCGCCGTAGCCGTCGGCGTCAAGCCCATGAACGTGAGCGCGACACTCGATTCCGGGCGGGCACAGCGGGCGGTCGCGACGCTCGTGCTGTGTTTCCTGGCGGCGGTGATCGAGGGATTCGACCTGCAGTCGATGGGGATCGCGGCCCCCTCGCTCGGCCCTGAATTCAGGCTGACGCGGCAGCAGCTCGGTGTGGTGCTGCTCGCGAGTCCGCTCGGTTTATTCTTCGGCGCGTTCATCGGCGGCCGCATCGCCGACTCCTGGGGCCGCAAGGCCGCCTTGGTGCTGGCGACGGCCTTGTTCGGGGCCTTCCAGCTGGGCACTGCCTGGGCCACGGGATTGGAGGGTCTGATCCTGATCCGGTTCCTATGCGGTTTGGGACTGGGTGGAGCGTTTCCCAACCTCATCGCGCTGACCGCCGAAGCCTCCGGCGGCCGCAACAGCATCATCAACGTCGTCATTACCGTTGCCGGAATGCCCGCCGGCGGCGCGCTCGCGAGTCTCGTCGGATTTCTGGCGGGTGCGAATGGCGATTGGCGCATCGTGTTCTATGTCGGAGGGTTCGCACCTCTGGTGCTGGCACCGGTGATGGGGTTGGTGCTGCCCGAGTCGACGCTGTTTCGCGCGGCCAAAGCCGCGGCAGCGGCGGCGGGCACCAAGCAAACGATACGGGAGGTGCTGTTCGGCGGCACGCGCGGCAAGCCGACCGTCCTATTGTGGGTCGCCCTATTCTTCACGACTCTCGTCACCTATCTGCTGCTGAACTGGATGCCCGTGCTGATGGGTTCGAAGGGGTTTTCCAGGACCGACGCCATGCTCATTCAGATTTTGTTCAATGTCGGCGGTGCCATGGGCTCGGTCTATCTCGGCTGGAGGATGCAGCAGCGGCCGCGCCGGAGGGTGCTGCTGCTCTGCTATGCGGGCCTTGCCGCGGGCCTGGTGGTGTTGGCGCCGCTCGGGAAAGATCTGCTCCTCGCTGCCGCCACCGCAGCTGCCGTCGGCGCTTTCGTGCTAGGTGCTCAATTAATATTGTATGGGCTCGCTCCGGCGTACTACGCCACCGAGACTCGCGGCACCGGAACCGGCGCCTGCGTGGCGGCCAGCCGCCTGGGCTCGGCCGTCGGGCCTTTTCTGGCGGGAGTTTTGCTGGGACAAGGAGCGAGCGAGACGCACGTGCTGCAGGCCTTACTTCCGGTGACGGCAGTGGCGGCCGCGGCGGCGATGGGCCTCTTGTTTCTCAAGCGTGAGGAGCTTCGCGCGGTTCGTGAACCTCAGCCGTAGCTATCGGAAGCCGGGCCATGCCCGGCAACTTGCTGCTGCCGGTATCCTAGAAACTCTGCTTGTATTGCAAGATCACCGTGAGAGGCTGCAGTGTGGCAACCTGGGGAATCACTGAGCCGGCCGCATTGTACTGCGCGTAGCCCACATAGCCGATATCGCCCAGATTGGGCTTGGCGTTGGTCAGGTTGTGGAAATTGAGCGAGACTTCCGATTTCTCGTGATCGATGCCGAACCGCAGATTGACCAGCGAATAGCTGGGCCGCGTCGATTCCGCACCGCCGCCGCCGTTGAGCAGCGCTTGGCTGTCGCCGGTATAACTGTAATCGGCCGACACGAATCCCTCGATGCTGCTGGTGAGCGGCTGCGTATAAACGCCACCGAGCGTGACATTCCAGGCCGGGGTTCCCAGAATGCGCGATCCCGCGTTGACGCCTACTATGCTGAGGGCGCCCGGGTCCGTGATCTTGGTGTGCTCGTAGCCTGCGCCGAACCGTACTTGCAACGCCCTCGACAGGTGACCCGCGATCTCAACTTCACCGCCGTTGATGGTCGCGGTATCGCCGTTGATGTCGAAATAGTAGCCGCAGGGGAGCGCGACTTGCTGCTGCAGATTCTTCCAGTCGATGTGGAATGCCGCCGCTGACACCAGAAGGCCCGGGTGCGGCAGTTGCACCTTGGTACCCACCTCGTAGCTCCAGAGGGTGTCCGACTTCAATTGGGTGATGTCGCCCACCGGCAAATTCGCCAGTGAGCAGAAAGGTGCATAGGCCTGGGCGCCGCCGGCCCTGAATCCCTTGGACGCCGACGCATAGACCATGGCCTCGTCGGTGGCCTGGTAAGAGATCCCGACTTTCGGGTCGGTGCCGGATTGGCTGTTGTGTTCCGGGTTGCTCGGTGTCGCCCCGAAGTTCATGAAGCCGTCGGCCGTGAAGTCCGTTTCCTGCGACAGCCAGTAGTGCCGGGCCCCCGCGGTCAACGTGAATTTATCCAAGAACTTGTAATAGAGCTCGCCGAATACCGAGGTGTCTTTCTGAATGGCCGGGTTGGTCTGCGTCCAGATTTCGTCGTTCGGCCAAGGGCCCACGACGGTGTTGTTGGCCGTGGCCGCCACCAGGCCCGTGGCATAGGTCGGTGGAATGTAGAACTTGGTATGCGTACGGGAATAGAAGGCGCCAATCGTGCCGCTGAGGTTGTACACCGGGTCGAATGACACGCGCATCTCTTCGGTGATCTGGTCGTGGTAGTGCTCCCCGTCCCAGAGATAGGGCTGGTTGGGAAGACCACTGACTTGATAGTAGCCCGCGAGGATCTGCTGCGTGCCGTAGGTGGAGTCCTCGATGTCCCGAGTATGGCGGTAGAAGAAGCTGGTCGAGGAGATGAACGACCAGCCCTGCCCGGTGTACTTGAGGTCGAGCGAGGGCAGGGCCCAGACATCGGTGGCGCGCGGTTGAACATCGAAGGCCCGATTCAGCGTGTAATCCGGCGTGAAGGCGGGCAGCGGCGCGAATGTCGCCGGAAAGCCGTGGTCGGTCGTATTCTGAAACATGACGCGCAGCGTCGCGTCGAAATTCTCCGTTATTCTGAGGAGCGCCGCCAAGGACCCGCCGAAGGTACTGACTGCCCCCTGGTTTCCGACGCTGGTGCGCGGCACGGAGAGGAAGGAATCGGTGACGGCAGGGCTGGTGGGAGCAGGAAACGTGCGCGTGAGATAGCCCGCGTCATGATTGAAAAACAGCACGGTGCGCAGTGCCAGCTTGTCCGGCACGAGCACTAGATTGCCGATGACGTCGGCGCCGCCGTCGGCGCTGCCGCCGCCGGACGTGAGACCGGCCTGCGTCATGAAGCTGAATTCATTCTTCTCGAGGTTGGGCTTCTTGGTAATGAGCCGAACGTTGCCGCCGAGAGAGCTTTCTCCGAACAGTGTGCCCTGGGGGCCCTTCAATACCTCGATATTGTCGATGTCCAAGACACGCGGGTCGACCGAGCCCGGGACCGGGGTGTCGTCTATGTAGAAGCCCGTCGCTCCGGCCGTGCCGAACAGGTTCTGACCGGTAATGCCGCGGATCGCAACCGTCCGGGCATCGGCTATGCCCGTGGGACCGCCGCCGTAGCTGAAGGACACATTGGGAGTCTTGGTCGCATAGTCGGTAAAGGACTGGATGTTGTAGTTTTCCAGGGACTCGGACGTGAACACGGTGATGCTGACCGGTACGTTGGCCAGCGACTCGTCGCGCTTGCGCGCGGAGACCGTAATGGTCTCCAGCGTGTCCGAGTCGGACCCCGCGGACGCGGCGGCATCCGCTGCCGATGCGTCGCCTGCATGCACTGCGATCCCGAAGCCCGCCGACAGCACGAGCAATCGCGCATAAGACGGTCGTCCAGGCAGAAGATTTTCCCCATGATTCATAGCGTTCTCCCAGCGAGAGCAATGGCGATGATCTGTTATATTATCTCGATAATAATATGAACGCTTTCGCTCGGCAACGGTGCGATCGCCTGCAGCGGCGAGTGCGGCGCGATAGCCGGGGAGCGAATATCGGGATCGCATCTGGCGAAAGCCGGGTTCGGCAAGCGATAATCAACCGGCGGCAGACGAGGAGCGTGTCTTGGGGGCTGTTAATACGTGGGATCTGAACGGGAAGACGGCCTTGGTGACCGGCGCCACCTCGGGTATCGGTTGCGCCATCGCCCGCGAGATGGCAGCGGCGGGCGCGCAACTGATGTTGACGGGCCGCAATCGGGCAGCCGGCGTGGTGCTCGCGAACGAACTCGGCGCCCGGTTCGTTGCGGGCGACATCGCCGAACCCGCTTTTCCCGATCGCTTGATGGCCGAAGCTTTGGCGGCCTTCGGCGGTCTGGACATCCTCATCAATAATGCCGGCATCACCCATCGCGGCAGCATTCTCGAAACCAGCGACGATGAGTGGACGCGCGTGATGGACGTGAACGTGACGGCGCTCATGCGTTGCTCGCGAGCGGCCCTCAAGCACATGGTGGCCGCCGGTAAGGGCAGCATCGTCAACATCGCGTCGGACTTTGCCGTGGTCGCCGGCCAACGCGAGGCGGTTTACTGTACCTCGAAGGGGGCGGTGCTGCAGCTCACCAAGGCAATGGCGTTGGACCACGGACCGCAGGGCGTGCGCGTCAACGCCGTCTGCCCCGGCGATGTCGAGACGCCGATGTTGCTGGAGGGCATCCAATCCCGTGGCGAGGAGATCGCCGCCGGTTTGGCCCGCAAGGGCGCGGCCTTTGCCCTGGGGAGAGTCGGCCGGCCGGCCGAAATCGCCAAGGTCGTTGCCTTCCTAGCCTCGGATGCCGCGAGCTACGTTACCGGCGCCGCCTGGCTGGTCGATGGCGGCAATACGGCTGCATGAGTTGACGCCGTCGATGCCGCGACGCACGTTTCCGCGGAAACGTCCAACGCCGTCCAACGACCACCCTGCGGATGACGTTTCCGCGGAAACGCGCGCGCCCATAGCGCACCGGGTAGCGCTTACAACGGCCGGCGATGCCGCGTGAGAGTGGCCGCAATCGACGCCAGTACCGCCATGCGCACTGCAACACCGTTGTTCACCTGTTCGCGAATGACCGATCGCGATCCGTCCGCCACGTCCGACGAGATTTCGACGCCGCGGTTCATGGGTCCCGGATGCATGATGAGCACGCTGGGCGCCGCCAATTTGAGGCGTCTCGAGTCCAAGCCAAAATCGCGGAAATACGCGGCATCATCGAGAGATGCGCTCTGCGCCATGCGCTCCTTTTGAATGCGCAGCATCATCACCACATCGGCGCCCGCAATGCCGTCCTCGATGCGGGTGAAGCGCTGCGCGCCGCGAAACTCGCCCTCGGCCGGCAACAGCGCTTCAGGCGCCACCATCCGCAGATCCGTCGTACCTAGCGTCGTCAAAGCCTGATGGGCGGACCTGGCGACGCGCGAGTGTTTGATATCTCCCACGATGGCCACTTTGAGCCCGGCGAAGCGGCGCTTG
>DASYFQ010000312.1:0-6871 GCA_036498345.1 Steroidobacteraceae bacterium | reverse complement strand
GTAGGCAATGAGCTGCTGGAACAGCGTCCACCCCTTGGGATGCCAAAACACCGCTCCCGGCGCCTCTTCCTGCAAATGGAACAGATCCAGTTCCTTGCCGATGCGGCGGTGATCGCGCTTCTCGGCTTCCTCGAGCCGAGTCAGGTATTCCTTGAGCTGCTTGTCATTGGCCCAGGCCGTGCCGTAAATCCGCTGCAGCATCTCGTTGCGCGAATCGCCGCGCCAATAGGCACCCGCCACTTTCATGAGCTTGAATGCCTTGAGCTTGCCCGTGCTCGGCACGTGCGGACCGCGGCACAGGTCCTCCCAATCGCCCTGCCCGTACAGACTGATCGATTCGCCCGCCGGGATGGCGCCGATGATTTCGGCCTTGTAGTGCTCGCCGATCTTCTTGAAGTGCGCCACCGCTTCGTCGCGCGGCAGCACGCGCCGGTGCACCGGCAGATCCTTGGCGGAAATCTCGGCCATACGCTTTTCGATCGCCGCCAGATCCTCGGTGGAGAACGGCCGCTTGTAGGCGAAATCGTAGTAGAAGCCGTCCTCGATGACCGGGCCGATGGTGACTTGGGCGTCGGGAAACAACTCCTGCACCGCATTCGCCAAGAGGTGCGCGGTGGAATGGCGGATGATCTCTAGACCGTCCGGGTCCTTCTCCGTGACGATGCTCAAGGCGGCGTCGTGATCGATGAGCGCGGAGGTGTCCACCAAGGTCCCGTCCACCTTGCCCGCAAGCGCCGCCTTGGCAAGTCCCGGGCCAATGCTCGCCGCGACGTCCGCTACGGAAATCGCACGATCAAATTGTCTCTGACTTCCGTCCGGGAGAGTAATAACGGGCATAACGCCTCTTACCAAGAGAATCCGACATCCCGCCATCAGGATGGTGCGCGCTAGTGGGATCGAACCACTGACCCCCACCATGTCAAGGTGATGCTCTACCGCTGAGCTAAGCGCGCTCGAAGGGCGCGAAAGATACCGCACCTTGAGCCAAAAATCACGTCGAGGGGGTGGTCTCGGCGGGCTTCGTCTCCGGCGCACGAGGCGGCGGCCTCACCAAATAGCGGAATTGGGTCTCGCCGATGGTTATGGCGTCGCCGTCGCGGAGCGGCTGGCGTGTGACTTTGCGGCCGTTCACGAGCACCCCATTGGTGCTGTTGAGATCTTCGATGATGGCCTCACGAGGGCCCACCACGACCAGCGCATGGTGACGGCTCACAGAGCCCGAATCGATCTGCAATTCGCAGCCGGTCGCCCGGCCGATACGGGTCCGCCGCGACAATACATGCGTAACCGGTCGCTCGCCGTCGATCCTGATCAGTTCCGCCGACCAGTCCGGGGGATTCCCTGCCGGGCCGGCGCTAGCCGATCCGTCGCTCGAGGCGGCTTGCACCGATCCCAGCCTCTCGATGCTGGTCTGGATTCGCCCAAGCACACTCGCATTATTGCTTTCGCTGTGTTCCAGCCGGCGGATCAGGAACTCGCGCTCCTCGAGCGCACCGCGGGTTCGCTCGAGCGTCGCCCGCACTTTGCGGTTCTCCTCGTCCAGTTCCGCGCACGCGGCGCTCTTGGCCGCGAGTTCGTCGGTCAGGCGCTTGACTTCGGCCTGGATCGACTGGATCGGCCGCCGCGCTTCTTGCAGATGTGCCATCAGAACAGTCATTTCCTGTTCTTGTGTCTCCGCCTCGGACTGCAATTGCGCGATTTGTGCAGCCTGCTCGGCGCGCAGCTGCGCCATTTGAGCAGCCGTTTCGGCCTGCCGCAGCTCCGCAGCCTCCAGCAATTGCGCGACCCGGTGCGCATCGCCGCTGCCCTGCTCGCGCGCCTCTTCGAGCGCCCGGTCGCGCGCGGCCAATTCCGCCGCCAACCGAGTCCGATCCGTCTCGGCCGTGGCCGATTGCTCGGTCAGCTGTGCCTCTAAGGCCACCACGCGGCCATGCAGGCGCGCACGCTCCGCCTCGAGCGAGCCGTGTCCCGCCTCGGCCGCGCCCGCCTGCGCATCCAATTCGCGGAACAAATTCTGATCGAATCCCTGGCGCCATTCGCGGGTACGCAACAAATCGAGAAACGACGTCGCCTGGATCTTCACCGTACCGAGCTCCGATCGGACGGCGTTCATCTCGGCTTCGCCGCGCTTGATCCGCTCCTCAAGCGCTGCCACGGTCTCGCGGCTGGTCCGCAATGCCGACGTCAATGCATGCGCCTGCGCACGCGCGGCCTGCAGTTCCGCGTCCAGCTGCGACGTGGATTTCGAGGTGGCCTCGAGCACGGGCACCATCTTCGCGTGTTCGTTTTGCAGCGCCGCCAATTGCGCGTCGCGCTCGCCGAGAGAATGCAGCGCCTGCGCGAGGGTGGCATCGCGCGCCGAGAGCGAATCTCGGAGCGTGCGCGATTCGCTTTGATGCCGCTCCGACATCCGCAGCGCCTCTTCGGCCCGCGAGCGAGCCGCCTCGAGCGCGCCGCTTCGGTCAGCCAATACACGGTCCAATTCACGCACCCGGCCTTGCTCCGACTCGAGCGCAGTTCGCGCCGCCGCCAGATCCGCCGCCAGTGCACTGGCGCGAGCGGCCGAAGCCGATTCGGTGTCCCGTGCGCGCTCATAGGCGCGGTTCAGTCCCTCGAATTCAGCCCGTTGCCGGGAGATGCGCATTTCCACCGAACGTACACTCTCGGCGAGCGACGGCAGATCGACGGCGGGGGGCCGAACGAACTCCGGCGCGCCGGCGGCGGCGAGCGACGGCGGCCCCGGCGACACGGCGGTCCGGTCCAGCGGCACCGCATCGTCCGGGACCTCCAGATCGAACACGACGTCCTCGAGAATCGGCAACCGATCGGTCTTGTCGAGGTCCATCTCCGGTGGATGACTGTGTTCCTTGGCCATAAGTCCTTCGCTAGCCCGCGCGAGTGTCGGGTAGGCCAAATGCCGCGTGCCGCAGCTTTTGTATCTGATCCCGCAATCGCGCGGCCTGCTCGAACTCGAGATTGCGCGCCAGTTTCATCATGTCCGCTTCGAGCTTCTTGATGCGCTTCAACGCCTGCTCGGGCGCCAGCCCGAACGCGTCCTCGTCGGACGCGTAGCGCTCGCGCTCCTGGACCGAGCGCGCGCCTTCCATCACATCCGCGACCGCCTTGACGATGGTCCGCGGTGTAATGCCGTGCGCCGCGTTGAACTCGATCTGCTTGTTGCGGCGCCGATCGGTTTCCGCGATCGCGCGCTCGATCGAACCCGTCCTCGTGTCCGCATACAGAATCGCCTTGCCTTGCACATTGCGCGCAGCGCGACCGATGGTCTGAATCAAGGAACCTTCCGACCGCAAGAAACCTTCCTTGTCGGCGTCCAGGATGGCCACCAAGGACACCTCGGGCATGTCGAGCCCTTCGCGCAGCAAATTGATGCCGACGATCACGTCGAATTTGCCCAGGCGCAGGTCGCGGATGATCTCCGAACGCTCGACGGTTTCGATATCCGAATGAAGGTATCTGACTCTCACTCCGTGTTCGCTCAAATACTCGGTCAGATCCTCCGCCATTCGCTTGGTGAGAGTCGTCACCAACACGCGCTCGTTGACCTGCGCGCGCAGTCGAATCTCCGACAGCAAGTCGTCGACCTGGGCGCGCACCGGCCTGATCTCGACCGCCGGGTCGGTCAAACCCGTGGGCCGCACCACCTGCTCGATGACCTGGGCGGAGACGCGCCTCTCGTAGTGCGACGGCGTCGCCGAGACGTAGATTGCCTGCGGCGCGAGCTGCTCGAATTCCTCGAATCGCAGCGGTCGATTGTCGAGCGCCGACGGCAGGCGGAAGCCGTATTCGACCAAGGTTTCCTTGCGTGATCGATCGCCCTTGTACATCGCGCCCAGCTGCGGAATGGTTTGATGGCTCTCATCGATTACCAACAAGGCGTCCTTCGGCAGATAGTCGAACAGGCAAGGCGGCGGTTCGCCCGCGATGCGGCCCGACAAATAGCGCGAGTAGTTCTCGATGCCGGCGCAGTACCCCACCTCGTTCATCATTTCGAGGTCGAACAAGGTGCGCTGCTGCAGGCGCTGCGCCTCCACGAGCTTGCCGGCGTCGTGCAGTTCACGGAGCCGTGTGCGCAGCTCGTCGCGGATCTCATCCACGGCCTTGTGAACCCTTTCCTTGGGCGTGACATAGTGAGTCGATGGGTACACCGTGAGGCGCGGCACCTTGCGCAACACTTCGCCGGTGAGCGGATCGAAGTAACTCAACGCATCGATCTGATCGTCGAACAGCTCGACCCGCACCGCTTCGCGTTCCGACTCCGCCGGAAAGATGTCGATGACATCGCCGCGCACGCGATACGTGCCCTGCTGCAAGTCGATTTCATTGCGCGTGTACTGCATGTCGGCAAGGCGCCGCAGCAATTTGCGCTGCTCCAGAGTATCGCCCCGCGACATGTGCAGCACCATGCTGAGATAGGCTTGCGGGTCGCCCAAACCATAAATCGCCGACACGGTCGCCACGATGATGGAGTCTGACCGCTCCAGCAGCGCCTTGGTCGCCGACAGACGCATTTGCTCGATGTGCTCGTTGATCGAGGCATCCTTCTCGATGAAGGTGTCCGATGACGGCACGTACGCCTCGGGCTGGTAGTAGTCGTAGTACGAAACGAAATACTCCACCGCGTTCTTCGGAAAGAATATCTTGAACTCGCCGTACAACTGCGCCGCCAGCGTCTTGTTGTGCGCCAGCACGAGCGTCGGACGCTGTACCTGCTGGATGACGTTGGCAATGGTGAAGGTCTTGCCGGACCCTGTCACGCCCAACAAGGTCTGGTGAGCGAGGCCGCTCGTGAGCCCATCCACAAGTTTTTCAATCGCTTGCGGCTGATCGCCTTCCGGGAGGTAATCCGAATACAGCTCAAAACTCATGGTGCATTGTCGCACGTTGAGCCCCTCCGGGACACGCCGCCCCTCGGCGACACCCTGCCCGGCCGGGGTGCGTCTCACCGCCGGTTTCCGACGGTCTTCTGGCGCCCAATGGCGTTTTTTCGTACACTCGCTCGCCGTTTTTCAACACAGGAAATTTCCCCTTGGCCGTGTCACTTTCCAAGCGCGTTCAGAAGGTTAAGCCCTCCCCGACCCTCGCCGTCACCGCCCGAGCCGCCAAGCTCAAGGCCGAAGGCAAAGACATCATCGGCTTGGGCGCCGGCGAGCCGGATTTCGACACGCCCGCGCATATCGCAGATGCGGGCGTTGACGCCATTCGCAAGGGGATCACGCGCTATACGAACGTCGACGGCACGCCGGAGCTGAAGGACGCCATCATCGCCAAGTTCAAGCGCGACAACGGCCTGACTTACGAGCGCAATCAAATCCTCGTGTCCTCCGGCGCCAAGCAGACCTGCTTCAATGTCTGCGCCGCGCTCTTGGACCCGGGCGATGAATGCGTGATCCCCGCGCCCTACTGGGTGTCCTATCCCGACATGGCGCTGCTGGCGGACGGCGTGCCCGTGAGCGTTTACGCCGGTCCCGAGCAAGGGTATAAAATCACCCCCGCCCAGCTCGCCGCCGCGATCACGCCGCGCACCAAGCTAATGTTCCTCAACAGCCCGAGCAACCCCACGGGCGCCGCCTATACCAAGGCCGAACTTCAGGCGCTGGGGAGCGTGCTCGACAAGCATCCGCAGGTAGTGATCGCCTCGGATGAAATGTACGAGCACATTTACTGGGCGGCGGAACCGTTCACCAGCTTCGTTCAAGCGAATCCCCAACTCTACGATCGCACCGTCACCATCAACGGCGTGTCGAAGGCGTATGCCATGACCGGGTGGCGTATCGGCTACTGCGGGGGACCCAAGGCAATCGTTGCCGCGATGGGGACGATTCAAGGCCAGTCCACGTCGAACGCCTCCAGCATTTCGCAGCGCGCCTCCACCGTCGCCCTGAATGGCGACCAAAGCTGCGTCGCCGAAATGAACAAGGCGTTCAAGCAGCGGCATGATTACGTGGTCGCCGGATTGAATGCCATTCCCGGAATATCCTGCCTACCCGGCGCCGGCACGTTCTATGCTTTCGCCGAAGTCAGCGGAGCCATGCACGCCCTGGGGATCAAGGACGACAGCGAATTCGCCGAGTACCTCCTGGTCGAAGCCGGCGTCGCCGTCGTCCCCGGGTCAGGGTTTGGAGCCCCGGGCCACATGCGCCTCTCCTTCGCCTGCAGCATGCAGACCCTGGAGGACGCCCTGAGCCGCATCGGACGGGTGCTCTCGCTGGCGGTGGCGAAGCGCGCCTGACGGCCCCGAGCCGCGGCGAGTTACCTCGAGCAGCCGGCGTCGCTGTGGGTTCGCGGAAGCGGGGGCCCGCAGCCATGCACCGGCTGCCGCTATCCCGCGCCGCCGCCGCCCCGCAGACCCCGGGGGCCGCCGACGTTCCCGCGGAAACGTTCTTTGTCCCGAGAAGCGGCCCTCCTCGCGCTTTCGCGTAAACGCGGAGTGGGCGGAGAGCGGTCCGCGCCATCAGATCGCGGCATTATTACCCGGATCATATTGACCGGTTAATTTTATCCGGGTATTATTACGCCTCTTTCCTAGCGCGAGACAGACGCGATGAATGATCCCCAGGCTGCTGCATTTACCGCCTTCATAGGATCTCGAAGACTGGCTTCCGGACCTTTGGATCAGGTCGCCCTGGCCGCCAAGAAAGCCATCGACCGCGGTGCCCAGCAGCCCGTGCTGATCTACAACGACAGTACCGGCCGAGCCATCGATATCGACAGTCGCGGCAGCGACGCCGAGATCCTTGCTCGACTTGCCCGCCCTGCTCCATCCGTCGTAGTGCGCGGACGTGGCCGACCCAAACTCGGGGTAGTGGCTCGCGAGGTCACCTTGTTGCCCAGGCACTGGCAATGGCTCGGT
>DASYFQ010000311.1:0-20226 GCA_036498345.1 Steroidobacteraceae bacterium | reverse complement strand
TGGGACGCGGTCGTTCACGCAGCAGTTCCTCGAGCCGAGTCAGACTGCCGCGCTTGCCCGCGGTCTTGCGCACGCCGAGCCCGAAACTCGGCAACCGATCGACCGGCAGGGCGCCGCTGCCGATCTGGGACATCATCGGCGCCGCGGTAACCTCGTACGCCTCGCCGAGCGCCGCCTGCACCGGGGGCACCAGGCGCTGCGCCTGGGCTTCGATCTCAGCCGCGCTGCGCGTCAACACACGCAATGTCGTCAATCGGCCGGCGAGCAGCTCCGGCGCGCGATACAGTGCGAGCACGGGCTCTAGCGCGGCAAGCGTCAGCTTGCCGACGCGCAGCGCGCGCTTCAGCGGATTTTTCTTCAGGCGCCGAATCAGGTCGCTGCGCCCCACGATGATGCCTGCCTGAGGGCCGCCCAGCAGCTTGTCGCCGCTGAACGCGACGAGATCGGCGCCGGCGGCCAGCGTGTCGCGCACCGTGGGCTCCTGCGGCAGTCCCCAAACGCCGAGATCGATCAAGCTGCCGCTGCCGAGATCGACTCCCAGGGGCACGCCGCGAGCACGCCCGATCGCGGCGAGTTCGGCCGCGCCCACGCTCGCGGTAAATCCGCTGATGGCGTAATTGCTGGTGTGCACTTTCATCAACAGCGCGGTGCGCGCCGACATGGCATTCACATAGTCCGAGGCATGGGTGCGATTCGTCGTGCCGACCTCGACGAGTTTCGCGCCGGCGCTGCGCATCACGTCGGGGATGCGGAACGCGCCCCCGATTTCAACCAATTCGCCGCGCGACACGAGAACCTCCCGGTGGTCGGCCAGTGTATTCAGCATGAGCAGCACGGCGGCGGCGTTGTTGTTGACCACGGTGGCCGCTTCGGCGCCGGTCAATTCGCGCAGCAAGGGTTCCACCAGATCGTCCCGATCACCGCGGCCGCCCGACCTCAAATCGAACTCCAGATTGACCGGCGAGGTCAATGCGCGCACGACCGATTGCACCGCCGTATCGGCGAGCAACGCGCGCCCCAGATTGGTATGCAACACCGTACCGGTCAAATTGAACACCGCACGTAGTTGCGGGCGCGTGCGGCGTTCAAGGTCGGCATCGACGCTGCCGGCAATCGCTTGTGCACCCAACGCATCGACGCGCAGGTCGCCGCCGACGGCACGCTCACGCAGCCGCTCCAGTTCACCGCGCAATGCGCCGGTGACCTGGGTCCGTGCATATTTCGTCAGCAGCGGCGCGAAGACCGGGTCATTCAACAGCCGGTCCAGAGACGGTATGTCCGATGCCCGCGTCGGCCTCGAATCGGAGCTCACGACGCTCAGATCGTGTTCGGTAGCCACAGCAGCGGATTGCCGCTGGCGCGATGATAGCCTTCTTCACCGAGCAGCAGGTCGAGGGAAACACTGGCCACGTCATCGGCTACGGGTTCCACGCCGGTATCCTTTTCTTGGTACAGGATCTTGCGATATGCGCGGCATTGCTCGCAGGTTTCCGCGCGCACGGCGGCTCCCCCCTGCTCGCTCGTGCTCTTGGCGGCCGCGGCCTCGACCGAGTGGTAAGCGATGTCCTTGCCCGAAGCCCCGCATTGGGAACACAGTACCCGCACCATGTGCCACTCGGTGGCGCACAAGGCGCAATGCAAGTAGCGATACCCCTGATAGGGGGGCAGCGCGCACACCATGCTGGCCACGGGTAAAGTGCCGCACAGCGGGCATACGCCGGGAACATCGAGCGACTTGACCTCGTCGGCGGCGAACTGGGTGGCCGCCGCAACCCAGTGCACCTGCAACGCGGCCATGACCAGCGGCGCCGTGGATATGTGGACCGCGTCGTTCCTCCTCTCCAGTATCGCGTCCGCTTGAGCCTCGATCCACCCGGGTGCGGCCCGGCGGAGCGCGGAAACGCTGTCGCCCACGCCCCCGGGAAAACCCGCCCGCGCCGCGAGCGCAGCGCACAAGGATTCGAGCGTCTCTCGCCACTGCGGCGGCCGCGGGCAAGTCGCCGCCTGGATGGGCGGCA
The DNA here is from genome assembly GCA_036498345.1 of Steroidobacteraceae bacterium. GTDB lineage: Bacteria > Pseudomonadota > Gammaproteobacteria > Steroidobacterales > Steroidobacteraceae > Bog-1198. The sequence goes on along the minus strand of DASYFQ010000311.1, from coordinate 18,208 downwards.
TGCCGTGTTCGGCCGACCCGCCGACGTGCGCCGCCGCAGGAATCGGCGCCGACACCTGCGCGAGCGCCGCCTGCTGCGCGTCAACCAGCACCGCAAGGAATTGCAGATAATCGCCGAGCGATGAGCCAGCCGCGAGCTTGCGCAGCCGCGCCGCGCGCCGCGTAAACACGGACCCCCGATCGGCGAGACGGATGCGGGGTATCGACGCCTTACCGAGGGTTTCGATCTGACCGGGTTCGAGGATTCGTTGCGCCATGGGCCCGACCTTGAGGCGAGGCAACTATCCTCGCCGCAACCTCGGCAAAGGTCCAGCGCTTTTGCGCACCCTGCGCTACTTGGAGTGGATGCCCTTGTTGACCTCGCGAAACCACGCCCGATGGTGCTTCCACGCCCAGCCCGGCGTAACCCAGCCGCGCGTCATGGCGCGAATCGATCCTTTGACCCAGATGCCGGCATAGATGTGAACGATGATCGAGGAGATCAGGACGAACGCGAAGAAGGCGTGCAGCAAAGCCCCGGCCCGGATCACACCGATGGGAAAGAACGCCGAGAAGTAGACTCGCCAAATCAGGATGCCCGAGAGCAAGAGGGTGATCAGGCAGACCACCAAGGTAAAGAACAGCAGCTTCTGTCCGGCATTGTAGCGCCCGACGTCGGGCAGGTTTTCCTCGCGATTTCCCACCACATCGTTGATTTTCCGCAGCCAGATCCAGTCGCGCTGCTGCATGAGGTTGTCGCGCCAGAAGTGCACGCAGAGCAGATAGAACGCCGCAACCATGACGCACCCGATGAATGGATGCAGGATTCTCGTCCAGGGTCCGCCGCCGAACAGATTGGTCAACCAAAAGAGCGCAGGATGAAACAGCGCGAGCCCGGACAACGCGGCCAGCACGAAGCTGATCGCGACGATCCAGTGATTGATGCGCGTGCCGGCGGCATAGCGGACGATGCGGTCGGGATTTCTCGAGTTCATGGCGCTTTCTCCGATTCGCGGCGCGCCGCGTCTTCGTCGCCTTCGTCGGTTTCATTCGGCCCGATGCCGATGTAATGGAAAAAACCTACGGCAGCCGTGGCCACCATGGCGAACAGCGCCAGCGGCTTGGCCGCGCCCTTCCAAAGCCTGACGGTGGGACTGATCTTGGGGGCGTCCGGCAATCCGCTGTACAGCGACGGCTGGTCGGCATGGTGCAGCACGTACATCACGTGGGTTCCGCCGACGCCTGCCGGATCGTAAAGACCCGCCTGGTCGAAGCCGCGCGATTTCAAATCCTCGATGCGCTCCTCGGCATGGTGTTTCATATCCTCCTTGGTGCCGAACACGATGGCGCCGGTCGGGCAGGTCTTCACGCAGGCGGGCTCCAAGCCGACGCCGACCCGGTCGGAGCACAGCGTGCATTTGTACGCTTTCTTGTCCTTCTTCGAGATGCGCGGCACGTCGAAAGGACATCCCGCCACGCAAAAGCCGCAGCCGATGCAGTTCTCTTCCTGAAAATCGACGATGCCGTTCGCGTACTGCACGATCGCGCCCGGCGACGGACAGGCCTTGAGACAGCCGGGATCTTCGCAGTGCATGCAGCCGTCCTTGCGAATCAGCCATTCCAGGTCGCCCTTGGGATTCTCATACTCGGCGAAGCGCATCAGGGTCCACGAACTCTCGCTCAAATCGTGCGGGTTGTCGTAATGGCCGGTGCAGGTGCCGATCTCGTCGCGCAGGTCATTCCATTCCATGCAGGCGACCTGGCAAGCCTTGCAGCCGATGCATTTGGTCGTGTCGATGAGTTTCGCCACCTGGCCGGTCTGTGCCCCGCGCACTTCGGGCTCCGGCAGAGTGGTCGCCGAGCGGCGGACGATGTCGAGTGATTGCAAGGGCATGTGAAGTCTCCTAGGCCTTCTCGACCTTGACCAGGAACGCCTTGAATTCCGGCGTCTGCGAGTTCGCGTCGCCGACCGACGGCGTCAGCGTGTTGGCCAGGAACCCAGGTTTGGCCACCCCCATGAAGCCCCAATGGATCGGCACGCCGACGATGTGCAGAGTCTTGCCGTCGACGGTCAGGGGCCGGATGCGTTTGGTCACCATGGCGACCGCCTTGATGTAGCCGCGGTTGGAGCTGACCTTGACACGCTCGCCGGTGACGATGCCGATATCCTTGGCCAGCGCTTCGCCGATTTCGACGAACTGCTCGGGCTGGAGGATCGAGTTCAGGCGCGCATGCTTGGTCCAATAATGGAAATGCTCGGTGAGGCGGTAGGTGGTAGCGACGTGCGGAAATTGCGCGGCCTTGCCGAACGCCTTGCGATCATCCGGAAACACCCGCGCCGCTGGATTGTTCGTCGCCTGCGGCTGATGCGGATTCAACGGGTTGTAGCCGAGCGGCGTGTCGAATGGCTCGTAGTGCTCGGGAAACGGACCCTCCGCCATGCTGGACCGCGCGAAGAAGCGTCCCACTCCCTCGGGGTTCATGATGAACGGGCCCATGCCGCTGCCGGGTTTCTCATCGGCCTTGAAGTCGGCGACATCGGCACCGCCCCAGGCACTGCCATTCCATTCGATCAACTGGCGATCCGGGTTGTACGGCTTGCCGGCCGGATCGCAGGACGCACGGTTGTACAGCACCCGGCGATTTGCGGGCCAAGACCAGGCCCAATTGAGCGTCTGGCCGATGCCTGTGGGATCCGAGTTGTCGCGCCGCGCCATCAGGTTGCCGGTCGGACCCCACGCTCCGCAGAAAATCCAGCAGCCCGATTGGGTGCTGCCGTCGTCGCGCAGTTCGGCAAAGCCCGCGAGCTGCTCGCCGGCCTTGCGCGTGATCTTGGCCGGGTCTTTGGGATCGGCCAAGTCCTTGAGGGCGCTGCCGGAGTATTCCTTGGCCAGCTCTTCCGGGCTGGGACTCTCGACTTGTGCATATTTCCAAGTCAAGTTGAGGATGGGATCCGGAAAGGGGCCGCCGTCCTTGGCATACATGGCGCGCATGCGCGTGAAAATGCCGGCCATGATCTGCAAGTCGCTGCGTGCCTCGCCGGGCGGATTGGCCCCTTTCCAATGCCACTGCAGCCAGCGCGCCGAATTGACCAGGGTGCCGTTCTCCTCGGCAAAACACGTGGTCGGCAGGCGAAACACCTCGGTCTCTATCTTGCTCGAATCGACGTCGTTGTGTTCGCCGTAGTTGCGCCAGAATTCCGACGTCTCGGTGGCTAGAGGGTCCATGATCACGAGAAACTTGAGCTTCGAAAACCCGGCTGTGAGCTTGGCTTTGTAGGGTGCCGCGGCCAGCGGATTGAAGCCCTGAGCGATATAGCCGTTCATCTTGCCCTGGTGCATGAGCTCGTACACCTGCAGCATGTCGTAGAGCTTGTCGAGCTTCGGCAAATAGTCGTAGGCCCAGTTGTTCTGCGCAGTCGCCGCACTCCCCCACCAGGTCTTCATGAAACTCACGAAGAATTTCGGCGTGTTCTGCCAATAGCTCAACTGGTTGGGGCGGAGCGGCTTCAATGTGCGCTTCGCCAAGTATTTGGCGTAATCCTGTTCGGCTTCTTGGGGAAGCGAGATGTAGGACGGCAATTGATCCGACAACAGACCGAGATCGGTCAGTCCCTGGATATTGGAATGCCCGCGCAGCGCGTTCATACCGCCGCCGGACACCCCGATATTGCCGAGCAGCAGCTGGACCATGGCGCCGGTGCGGATCATCTGCGAACCGATCGAGTGCTGGGTCCAGCCGAGCGCATACATGATGGTCATCGCACGGGTCGGCGTCGCCGTCGAGGCGATCATTTCCCAAATGTGCAGCACCTTGTCCTTGGGGGTGCCGCAGACTCGCTCGACCATCTCCGGCACGTAACGCGCGTAATGCGCTTTGAGCAAATTGTAGACACAGCGCGGATGTTTGAGCGTGGGATCGACCTTGGCATAGCCGTCCGGGCCGATTTCGTAATCCCAGCTCTCCTTATCGTAGCTGCGCTTCTCGAGGTCGTACCCCGAATAGATGCCGTCGGTGAATGCGAAATCCTCCTTCACGATGAACGGCAGGTCGGTGTAATTCACCACATAGTCGTGTTGGATCTTGTCGTTGGTCAGCAGGTAATTGATCAAGCCGCCCAAGAACGTAATGTCGGTCCCGGGCCGGATCGGCGCGTAGTAATCGGCGACCGATGCCGAGCGGGTGAAACGGGGATCGACGACGATGAGCTTGGCTTTGTTATGCGCCTTCGCTTCGGTTACCCATTTGAACCCGCAAGGATGGGCTTCGGCGGCGTTGCCGCCCATGATGAGTACCAGATCGGCATTTTTGATGTCGACCCAGTGATTCGTCATCGCTCCACGGCCAAACGTCGGGGCAAGACCTGCCACCGTCGGGCCGTGTCACACACGGGCCTGATTGTCGAATGCCAGCAGACCGAGTGAGCGCGCAACCTTGTGGGTCAAGTAACCCACTTCGTTGCTCGACGCCGATGCGGCCAGCATACCCGTGGTCACCCACCGGTTGACCGTCAACCCCTCGGGTGTCTTCGCGACGAAGTTCGCGTCGCGGTCCTGCTTGAGCAGTTTGGCAATGCGATCGAGGGCTTCGTCCCAGGACATGCGCTGCCATCGATCCGATCCCGGCGCGCGGTACTCGGGGTATTTGAGACGGCTCTCGCTGTGGATGAAGTCGATCAGGCCGGCTCCCTTCGGGCACAGCGTGCCGCGATTGACCGGATGATCGGGATCTCCCTCGATATGAAAGATGCTCGGCTGCGCATTTTTTGCCGCGTCGCCGAGACCGTACATGAGAATACCGCAGGCAACCGAACAATAAGGGCAGGTATTGCGCGTCTCGGTGGCGCGCGCGAGCTTGTATTCACGCACCTCCGCGAGCGCCGGCCCGGGTGAGAAACCCATTACTGCCAGACTCGAGCCCACCAGCGACATGCCGGTGACCTTCAAGAATTGGCGCCTAGTCAAGTCGGACATGACTTTCTCCTCGCGACGACCCTCGTGAAACCGCAAGCCATCAAGGAAACCGCGGACAGCCAAGTCTAAGCCCGTAGTCCGGGCCCGACAAGTTGCCGTCATTGCCGGCCGCAACCGAAAATCCGCGAGATCCGGACGGCCTTCAATGTCCCGTTTTGTCGCCTCGCCGGCTGGACTCGAACAAAAACCACGTGCGGCGTTCGGTTTCGTCGATCCAGTTCTCGATCAGGCTCGCCGTCGCGATGTCGCGCAGTTCATCGACCATGTCGTGCACCTCGCGCAGGCGGGCAGCCAGAGTGATGTTGTCTTCGCGCAGCTCGGCCAGCATGTCGAGCGGATCGACGTAATCGGCGTCGTTGTCCTTGATGCGTTGAATTCGCGCGATATGCCCGATCGAGCGCAGGGTCGAACCGCCCGTCTTTCTGATGCGTTCGGCGATCGGATCGGTCATCGCATACAATTGATCGGCCTGTTCGTCCAGCAGCAGATGATAATCGCGGAAATGCGGCCCGCTCATGTGCCAGTGGAAGTTCTTGGTCTTGAGATAAAGCCCAAATACATCCGCAAGGATGCCATTCATTCCACCCGCGATGTCCCTGGAGGCCTTTGCGCCAAGATCGGTCGGAGTCACCAGGGGAGCTTCTCTGCGGTGTTCCAAGTCGTTCTGCTTCTTTAAAGCTTTCTTGGCCATGGGTGTGCTCGATAGTGGGTTTGAAGGGCGGCGACTGATTCCACGATAGCGTACCGCTCATTCTCGATGACGCGCAACTTTGGATCTACCGCTGCATCTGCATGATGGGCAGCATATTCGTGTTGAGATTGGCCATGATCCACAGCGACCCGCTGACGACCAGGGCGACGATCAGAACGCCGAAGGTGAGCGCGACCACGTTGTTGGTATTGTCCGGCCCGGTACTGATGTGCAGGAAGAATACCAAGTGAACCCCCATCTGAGCGATGGCGAGCACGGCGAGCCCGGCCGGTACGCCCGGCTCCCATAGCAAGTTGGTTTGCGAGACGATGAAGGATGCGGCGGTGAGCAGCAATGCGAAGGCGAGCCCCACGGTGTAGGTGGCAAAGCTGCCCAAGGGCTCGTGCTCCTCGGCGCTCGATCCGTGGTCGGTCGACACCGAATGATGTCCGGCGTGTTCTTCCATCATCGCGCTCCCATGAGATAGACCAAGGTCAGCAGCGCCACCCAGATGATGTCGAGGGCGTGCCAGAACAGGCTGAAACAGAGTAGCCGGCGGAGCACGAAGGCGCGCGGACCCCGCACCGCGGTTTGCGCCACCATGAAGCTGAGCCAGATGAGACCGGCGGTAACGTGCACGCCGTGCAGACCGACGAGGCTGAAAAAGGCCGACAGAAAGGCGCTGCGCGAAGGGCCGTCGCCCTGCGCGATCATGCCGGCGAATTCGCTCAATTCCAGCCCAAGAAACGCCGCGCCGAGCACGAACGTGACCGCAAAGCTTAGGTAGAAACTCCGCAACCGGCGGTGCTCGACAGCCAAGAGGCCGAGGCCGCAGGTATAGCTCGAAAAAAGCAGGCAGAGCGTCTCGATGCCGACATGGCGCAACTCGAACAGCTCTCGGCCGGACGGTCCCCCGGCGGTTTGTCCGGACAGCACCGCATAGGCCGCGAACAGCGCAGAGAACATGATGATGTCGGAGAGCAGGAAGATCCAAAATCCGTAACTGACGACCATTCGCACCGGCGCCGGGCCGCCGGCGCTGATCGCCGTCGTCGTTTCGTGTCCGGGGAGATGGACGGTGCCTATTTGCGCGCTCATGCGGGAGTCACCTCGCGCAGCCGCGCGCGCTCGGCTTCCGCCAATTGTTCGCCGGATATTTCTTGCTCGACGCGCACCATCCAGCCAAAGGCGAGCAAGGTGAGCGCGGCGCACACCAGCCCCACGATCGCCATCCACCAGATATGCCAAATGAGGGCAAAGCCCATGACCACGGCGAAGAAAGCGGTGACAAATCCATTGGGGCTGTTGCTGGGCATCTCGATCGATTCGTAGTGTTCCGCGGGAACGATAGGCCCGCGCTCCTTCATGACCCAGAAGGCGTCCAACGACTCAACTCGAGGCAACACGGCGAAGTTGTAAGCGGGCGGCGGCGATGAGGTGGACCATTCCAGGGTTCTGCCGTTCCAGGGATCACCGGTCCGGTCCCGATATTGCTCGCGCCTGCGGATGCTCACCACCAGTTGTGCGATGGTCGCTACGATCCCAACGAGGATGATGACCGCGCCCACTTCCGCCACGATCAGGTAGGGTTGCCAGCTCAGGTCTGCGTAGTGCTGCATCCGGCGGGTCATGCCCATGAGCCCGAGGGCATAGAGCGGCATGAATGCGAGATAGAAGCCGATCAGCCAGCACCAGAAACTCAAGGCACCCAAACGCGGGTCGAGCGTGAACCCGAACGCCTTGGGGAACCAGTACGTATAGCCTGCCATGACGCCGAAGAACAGGCCGCCGATGAGTACATTGTGGAAATGCGCCACGAGAAACGCACTGTTGTGCAGCACGAAGTCAGCCGGTGGCACCGCCAGCAGCACACCGGTCAAGCCGCCGATGACGAAGGTCACCATGAAACCGATGGACCAGAGCACCGGGACCTCGAAGCGGATGCGGCCCCGGTAGAGAGTGAATAGCCAGTTGAACACCTTCACCCCCGTGGGGACGGCGATGATCGCCGACAGGATGCCGAAGAAGGCATTCACGTTCGCGCCGGCGCCCATGGTGAAGAAATGATGCAGCCAGACCGTGAAGGACAGCACGCAGATCGCGAGGGTCGCGAGCACCATGGATCGGTAGCCGAACAGCTCCTTTCCCGAGAAGGTGGCGATCACCTCGGAGAAGACGCCGAACGCCGGCAGGATGAGGATATAAACCTCGGGGTGGCCCCAGGCCCAGAATAGATTGACGTACATCATCATGTTGCCGCCGGCGTCGTTGGTGAAGAAATGCATGCCGACGTAGCGGTCGAGGAGCAGCATGCCGAAGGTGGCGGTCAAGATGGGAAAGGCGGCCACCATCAACATGCTGGAGCACAGGGCCGTCCAGCAGAATACCGGCATGCGCATGTAGGTCATTCCCGGTGCGCGCACCTTCAGAATGGTCGTCACCATGTTGATGCCCGCGAGAAGCGTCCCGATGCCGGAAATCTCCAGCGACCACAGATAATAATCGACGCCGACCCCGGGCGAAAATTGCAGCTCCGAGAGCGGCGGATAGGCAACCCAGCCGGTGCGTGCGAACTCGCCCACCACCAGCGACATATTCACCAAAAGCGCGCCCGTCGCGGTGAGCCAGAAACTGACGGCGTTGAGCACCGGAAAGGCCACGTCGCGCACGCCGAGCTGCAGCGGCACGACGAAGTTCATGAGCCCCACGACGAACGGCATCGCCATGAAAAAGATCATGATGGTGCCGTGGGCGGAAAAAATCTGGTCGTAGTGTTCGGGGGGCAAGTAGCCTTGGGCGCCTCCCGCGGCGACGGCGAGCTGGGAGCGCATCATGATGGCGTCGATGAAGCCGCGCAACAGCATCACCAGCGCCAGCAGCACATACATCACACCGATGCGCTTGTGATCCACGCTGGTAAACCACTCGTGCCACAGGTAGGGCCACCATCTCTTCCAGGTGATCAAACCGAGAACGAAGAGCACGCCGACGATGATCATCAGCGACGCCGCCATCGGAATCGGCTGATCGAAAGGGACTGCCGCCCAGCTAAGCTTGCCCAGCATCTTTCCTCCTAGTGCGCCGCTGCCGGCGGATGCGCGGTGGTTTGAACGATGTGCTCGAACAGCATCGGATCGACACCGCCGTAGGTTCGCGACTGCGTGGTGCTGCCGGTGCGTGCCAACTGCGCGTAGGCATCAGCGTCGAGCGCCGTGGCCGCGGCCCGCGTGTGCGCGAGCCAGCTCTGGAAATCGGAGACGGGCACCGCATGCACCACGAACCGCATGTCGGAAAATCCATCGCCGCTGAATTGCGCCGACAGTCCCGGGTAGTCGCCGGGACGATCAGCCATCAGATTGAGGTAAGTGGTCATGCCGGGCATCGTGTAGATCTGGCTGCCGAGCTGCGGCACGAAGAAAGAGTTCATCACGGTCGCCGAGGTCAGCATGAACTCGACGGGTGTTCCGGAAGGAACGACGAGTTCGTCGATTGCCGCCACCTCGAGATCCGGATAAATGAACAGCCATTTCCAATCCAGCGACACGACCTCGATTCGGATCGGCTTCGCGTCGGACGGGAGCCTGCGCGCGGGATCGAGCAGATGCGAGCTGGTCCACATGACGCCCGAGAGCAAGATCACCACCATCGCCGGAATGGACCAGACCACCAATTCGATGTGACCGGAATAGGCCCAGTCGGGCGTGTAGGTGGCCCGCTTGTTGGAGGCGCGGTACCACCACGCAAAGGTCAGCGTCAGTATGATCACCGGCACGACCACCACCAGCATGATGGCGGTAGCATTGAGCAGAATCAGCCGTTCGGCCGATGCGACCGGCCCTTGCGGATCGAGCACGCCTTCCCCGCGGCACGGGTCGACCAAACAGGCAGCAACGAGGACCGCGAAGATACGCGATCCGAAAAAAATCTCGCGCATGACACCAGCCGAGTACGGACGTGAGTCCACGTCCTGCGACTAAAGCATCGCTTTGCTCCGAAGGTCACATTTGTGACCCGGGAGCTGGCTGGCGGGGCCGGACCTACTCCTTGCGCTTCACGACTGCGCTCTTGAGATCACTCCCGGCGACGCGCGCGGCGCGCCGCTCCTTGGCTTGCAGATACTTCTCGTTGCGCGGATTGACGTGCAGGCCGGTTTTCACCTGCTGCACGACATCGATGCCGGCATTGCGCAATTGGCGCACCTTGTCCGGGTTCCTGGTCAGCAGCCGGATCTTAGGCACTTCCAGCACGTGTAGGATCTCGGCCGCGAGCGCGTAGGAGCGTGCATCCTCCCCGTGACCGAGCTGCACATTTGCCTCGAAGGTATCGAATCCGGAATCCTGCAGTTTGTACGCCTTCAACTTCTCATCCAGGCCGATCCCTCGGCCCTCCTGCCGCAGGTAGATGAGAATTCCACCCTCGCGGGAAAGGCGGGCCAAGGCTTCGGCAAGCTGCTTTCCGCAATCACAACGCAGCGAGCCAAGTACGTCCCCGGTGACGCATTCGGAGTGCATCCTGACCAGAGGATCTTCGGCCCCGCCATGCCGCGATGGAAAAATCAAGGCAAAGTGATCCTTGCCGTCGCCTCCCGGCAGCCCTCGGAACGAAACGATCTCCGGCGAACCGTAATGTTCGAGCGGAAGAATTGTTCTGGTAATGTCCATTAGCGTCACACTAGCGTATTCAAAGTTCCATCCGATGTTTCAAGCCGCGGCGCCCAGTCGGCCATCGCGATAATCGGCAAGCGCCTGCTCGATTTCTTCGCGCGTGTTCATCACGAACGGCCCGTACTGCACCACCGGCTCGCGCAACGGCTTTGCCGCCAACAACAAGAAGCGCACGCCCTCGGCTCCGGCCCGCACGCGCACGCCGTCGCCATCGGACAAGACACCGGCCGCGCGATTCCGCAGCAGCTTGGCCGCGCCGGGCGCACCGATCTCGGCGCTCCCCTCATAAGTGTAAAGGAAGGCGTTGTGACCTGCCGCGACGGGCGCCCTGAATTCCGCGCCGGCCGGCAGGCGGACGTCGAGATACAGGGGATCGGTGCTGAGCTTGACACCGCTGCCGTTGACGGGTCCGCTGGTGGCGCCGCCATCCAGCAGGAGCGTGCCGGCGATGACTTTCACTTCCCCGCCCTGGGGCAGCGGCACGCGCGGGATCTCGCCCGCCGGAATGTCTCGATAGCCGGCGGGTTTCATTTTTTCCCTCGACGGAAGGTTGAGCCACAGCTGGAAGCCGCGCATGCGCCCCTCGGTCTGCTGCGGCATCTCTGAATGAATGATGCCGCGCGCCGCCGTCATCCACTGCACGCTGCCGGGTCCGAGATCGCCGCGGTTGCCGAGGTGATCCTCGTGGCGCATGTGGCCGTCGAGCATGTAGGTGACCGTTTCGAAGCCACGATGCGGATGCGACGGGAAGCCGGCGAGGTAATCGTCCGGGTTATCGGAATAGAACTCATCGAGCATCAAGAACGGATCCACGTGCAGGCCGCGCTGGCTGCCGAGGCTGCGGCGCAATTTGACGCCGGCGCCGTCGGAAGTCGGCATGGACTCTATGACATGGGCTAGGGTGCGAGTGTTCATCTTCAATCTCCTCGAATTATCCCGCCGAACTTTCGCTCGAGGGATGCAAATTTGGCGGCGCAGAATCACGCGGCGAGACGGGCGATCTCAGCCACAGCCTTGGCGAGGCCGGCTTCCCTGCTCTCCGCGCTGATGGCGAGACCTTCTGCGTAAACGAATTCCACGTCGGCCATGCCGAGAAAGCGCAGAAAGTCGCGTACATAGCTGGTCTGCGTGTCCATCGGCGTACCGGCATAGAGGCCGCCCCGCGCAGCGAACACGTACACCTTCTTGCCGGTGAGCAAGCCCGCCGGACCTTTCTCAGTGTACTTGAAGGTGACGCCGACGCGGGCGATGTGGTCGAAGTAGGCCTTGAGCTGTGACGGCACGCCGAAGTTGTACATCGGCAGCCCCAGTACGATGACGTCGGCCGCCTTCAGTTCGTTGATCAGAATGTCGGAGTACGCCACCACCACCCGTTGCGCGTCACTACGCTCTTCCGGTTTGGTGATGAAGGCGCCAAAGCGCTCCGCATCGAGGTGCGGGACGGGTTCGGCGTCGGCAACGTTGCGCACCACGATTTTGGCCTCGGGGCGGCGCTTGTGGAAAGCGGCGACGAATTGGTTGGCAAGCTGGCTGGACTGGCCGTTGTCATTGTTCAAACTCGCGTTGATCTGGAGCAGCGTGGTCATGGACGAATCTCCTCTGTTTTCTTGGGTAACGTTTCTCGGGAGATTCATTTGAATATTGATTGATTAGATAAAAAAGCAGAATATTTAGGGCTTACCTATCTATTGGTTAGATATATGACCGCCAACCCGCGAATTTCCCTTGAGCAATGGCGCTCCCTGCTGGCCGTGGTCGATGCCGGCGGTTATGCCCAGGCCGCCCAAGTCCTGCACAAAAGCCAGTCGGCCGTCACGTATGCCGTGCAGAAAATGGAAGCACTGCTCGGCGTGAAAGTGTTCGAGGTGGTTGGCCGCAAGGCGCATCTCACGCCGACCGGCGAGGTCCTGTACCGCCGCGCCAAAGCGCTGCTGGACGAAGCCGGCGCGCTCGAAGGAGCTGCCGGCAGCCTCGCCGCGGGCTGGGAACCGGAGCTGCGGCTGGCGGTGGAGATAATCTTTCCCACCTGGCTGCTGCTGCAATGCTTCGCCCGCTTCGCTGACGAACGGCCGCAGACGCGCATCGAACTGTACGAGAGTGTGCTCAGCGGCACCGAGGAGGCGCTGCTACAGCGCAAGGTCGATTTGGCGATCTGCTCCCAAGTGCCGCCGGGCTTTGCCGGCGATCCCTTGATGCGGCTGCGCTTCGCCGCCATGGCGCATCCGGATCATCCGCTGCACCAGCTCGGGCGAGAGCTCACGCTGCAGGATTTGCGGAAGTATCGCCACCTCATGATCCGAGACACCGGCAGCCAGCGCCGCAGCGGCAGCTGGCTCGGCGCGGAACAGAGCTGGACGGTGAGTCAAAAGGCCACCTCGATCCGCGCCGTCCGCATGGGCTTGGGATTCGCTTGGTTCCCGGAGGAGACGGTGCTCGGCGAACTGGAGCTCGGCGAATTAAAGCCGCTGCCCTTGCGCGAGGGCGGCGAACGTTGGGGCGAACTCTACCTGGTGTTCGCCGACCGCGACTACGCCGGTCCCGGCGCACTGCGCTTGGCAGAGATCATCCGCGAGGGAGTGGCCCAGCAATGCCGCAAGCTGGAACGCGAAGGGGCGCAGATCCCGGCGGCCGCCGAAGCGCGGTCCGAAACATAAGCCGACTCCGCCTTTGATAGCGGCGTTTCAACTGAAATGCTGAACGCCAGGCATGCAACATGCCATTTATGAAAACGGCGCCAAATGATCCGCACCTACTACTGAGACGCGACGAGGAGACGGATATGACCGGTTACCGAATATTGATTCTTGTGGCAGCAATTCTGATCACCGGATGCGAAGCGCTGCTCTTCGTCGGCACGACGGCCGTGAACTAACGGTTCACGGTTGCTACGGAGATATCCAATGAATAACTTATCACGACGCGAAATGCTGATGGGCGCAGCGGCTACGGCTGCCGCCCTCGGCGTGTCGGCCGCGGCATCAGCGGCCTCATTCGGCAACCCGGACTCTCCTGCACAAGGGAGGATCAACGGAAAAAGCCGCACGAGTCTGGATGACCCGGGTCCGCAAAATGCGCCGCTCGCCGGCCAGTTCCCCTCGTCCCAGGACCCTCCCGCCACCGACATCAACGGGATGCCGGAGTTCTGGGCGTCCTTCAATGCCATGCACAAACGCTACCAGAATGGCGGTTGGGCGCGCCAAATCACCCAGGAAGACTTCGCGATTTCGGAAGACATCTCCGGCGTCAACATGCGTCTCGCCGAAAACGGTATCCGCGAAATGCATTGGCACCAGCAGGCCGAGTGGGCCATCATGCTCGACGGCAAATGCCGGATCACGATTCTCGACGAGCTGGGTCGTCCGCAGGTCGCCGACGTGAAGACGGGCGACCTATGGTACTTCCCGGCCGGCCTCCCCCACTCGCTGCAAGGCCTTGGATCGACCGGGGCCGAGTTCTTGCTCGCATTCGATAACGGCAAGTCATCCGAATTCAATACGCTGCTGTTGACCGACTGGATTGCACACACTCCGCCCCAAGTGCTCGCCAAAAACTTCGGCGTGCCGGCAGAGGCATTCAAGAACATCCCGCTCGACAACCTGTGGATCTTCCAGGGTAAGGACCCGGGACCGCTGGCCGCGGATGAACACGCGGTGCAATCGACCCGAGGCCTCCCGGCCCATCCCTTCGTCTTCTCGCTCAGCGGCCTGCCGCCGGTCCGGCAGACCGCGGGGGGCTTCGTGCAGATCGCCGACAGCCGCAATTTCAACGTATCGACGACCATCGCCGCGGCGCTGGTGACGGTCAAGCCGGGCGGCATGCGTGAACTGCACTGGCATCCAAATGCCGACGAATGGCAGTACTACATCAAGGGTGCAGCCCGGATGACCGTGTTCGACACGGGCCCGAAGGCGATGACCGCAGACTTCCGCGCCGGCGATATCGGCTACGTCAAGAAGAGCCTTGGGCACTACGTGGAGAACACGGGAAACACCGACCTCGTGTTCCTGGAGCTCTTCAAGTCCGACCACTACGCCGAAGTCTCGCTGTCTGACTGGCTGGCTCATACTCCCCCGCAACTGGTGATGAGCCACCTGAAGATCAGCCCTGAAACGCTCGCGCGGTTCGCGAAGAATCGCCCGGATATCGTGCCGCTCTAGGCGTGCGGCCCATCGTCGCCTTCCGCTTTCACACTTATGGCGCCGCCCGTGAATGAGTCTGCGATTAGCCTGGTCCTGACCACCGGCACGACCTTGCAGACCGAACTCGCGGCGCGCGACGCCCTCGACGGACGCCGCAAAGGCGTGCGCGCCTTCCTGCCCTTCGCCGGACCGGCGATCATCGCATCGGTGGGTTATATGGATCCGGGCAACTTTGCGACCAATATCCAGGCCGGCTCGACCTACGGCTACGAGTTGCTGTGGGTCGTGCTGGCGGCGAGCCTGATCGCAATGCTGTTCCAGGCGATGTCCGCCAAATTGGGCATCGTCACGGGACGCAACCTCGCAGAACTCTGCAGGGAACAGCTGCCGGCGCCGCTCGTGATCGGCATGTGGATAGCATCGGAAATTGCCGCGATGGCGACTGACATTGCCGAATTCCTCGGCGGTGCTCTGGGGATTTCCCTGCTGTTTCACGTCTCCTTGCTGTGCGGCCTGACCGTTACCGGCGTAGTCACCTTTGCGATCCTGCAGCTCGACAAGAGAGGTTACCGTCCGCTCGAGCTGGTGATCGCCGCTCTCATCGGCGTCATCGGCCTCAGCTACCTGTTCGAGCTCATAGTCGCGCCGCCGGACTGGCACGCCGCGCTCTTTCACACCGTCGTTCCGGAATTGCGTGATCGGTCGGCCGTCACGCTCGCCGTCGGAATCGTCGGCGCGACAATCATGCCGCACACGCTCTACCTGCATTCAGGATTGACCCAGAACAGGACTGCCGTGCGCAACCACCATGAACGCCGCAACCTGTTGCGCTTCTCGAACCGGGAGGTCGTCGCCGCGCTCGGCTTCGCCGGCTTGGTCAATCTTGCGATGGTGATGGTGTCGTCGTCCGTGTTCGGCAGGTCGACGCCGGGCATCACCGATCTTGGCGTCGCGTATCACGCGCTGATTCCGGCGCTTGGGATCGGCGCGGCCGGCGTGTTTCTGGTCGCGTTGACGGCGTCCGGAATCTCCAGCTCGGTGGTCGGGACCATGGCGGGCCAAGTGATCATGCAGGGCTTCGTCGGATTCAGCATTCCGGTCTGGGCGCGCCGCCTGATCACGATGGTACCGGCCTTTATCGTTGCGCTCAGCTTCAATGCGATGACCGCGATGATTCTGAGCCAGCTGGTATTGAGCTTTGTCTTGCCCCTGCCGATGGTTGCGCTCGTGATTCTGTCGTCGCGAAAATCAGTAATGGGTGATTTCGTGATGGGCAAAGGAACGGCGTATGCGGGGATCGCAGCGACGGCCCTGATCGTACTGCTGAACATCGTGCTGATCAGGCAGATGTTGACTTAGCGAAAACGTTGACTTAGCGAGGCCGTTGACTTAGCGAGGCATGGCATAATGCAGCCCGGCTTCCCTGGATTCTGCCCGCTGCCGTAGTATCTGCCCACCAGCCCCCTACTCCGAGACCGACAAAATGGTAGACGGGGTAAATTCAACTAAGGTAAAGTTGCCGACTTTGCCGTGCAAAGTAAAAGCACGGACGCTTGAAAAACGACTGATTTTTGTGTGAATGCACGTCTATACAGTCACCCGGTTGCCGCTGCGGCATGCCGCGGCCCAAATAACACGTTACGGGACGACAATGCCTAAATCCATGCTCCTGCCATATTGCCTAGCCCTGGGCTGCGTGATTTCGTCCGCATCCGGCGCGGCCGAACAATTCAATGTGGGCACCGTCTGGGAGGACACGAAGCAGTACGTGACTTCGCCGGTTCGCTGGGATGGCGAGGATTGGATGTACTTCGGTGGAACGATTCTCGTCATTGGCGCCTCTCATGCGTTCGACGGCAAGGTCCGCGATCATTTCGCGAAGGGCTCGAACGCAGTACTCAATGGCAAGGATCCGAACAGCGTGCGCGATGCGATTCCTGCGGCCGCGTTGGTGGCTGGAACGTTCGCGTATGCGACCCTCATAGGCGATTCCGCGGGCCGGACCGAAACTTACACGATGCTCGAGGCCGCCGCCTTCAGTACCGCTACTTCGGAAGTGCTCAAATTCGCCGCCGGCCGCGAGCGGCCGAACGAAAGCACCCTCGTCAACCGCTGGCGCGCCGGCGGCAGTTCGTTTCCTTCGGTGCACGTATCCGCGGCATTTGCCATCGGCACGGTCTTGGCCGAGTCCGGCAACGATGATTATCGCTGGATTCGGCGCGTACTAGGCTACGGTGTCGCGACGGCGACGATGTACGCGCGGCTGCATGACAATGTTCATTGGCTTTCCGATACCGTTGCCGGCGCAGCCATCGGAATATCGACCGCGCATTTCACGATGAACCGCCGTGAGCAACGTGTTCATAGCGGTGAATGGTCGATCGCTCCGACCGAGCACGGCGGTGCCATGCTTTCATATACGGTGCCGTTGCACTGAGCGAAGATCTGCGCGGTGCATGCATCCTTTGAAATGCCCAGAGAGGCATGCTTGCGCTCAGCGTATGGGACAACATTCCGGCGATCGCAATGAGCATCCTGTTTGCCTTGTTCGCGGGCGTTCTATCGGCCGCGTCCAACCTCGTCTACGTGTACTTGCCCGAACTTTTCGCCACCGATCTTCGCGCCTCCGGCATTGGTCTCGCCGTCGCCGCCAGCCGTATTGGATCCGCGGTGAGCACCTTCCTGCTGCCCGTGGTGGTCGCAGGGTATGGAGTTCGGAGCGCCTTGGGCGCATGTGTCGCGGTCCTCGCGATCGGTGCCGTAATTTGTCAACGGTGGGCGCCCGAAACGAAACACGTTCGACTGGACGCAATCGATCAATCGGCAGCATCGTGCGAGCGATCGCGCTAGGGACGCGGCTCGACGCGGGCATGGGTGACCGCGCCGGCACCGAGATACTGGCGTATCTGCTCGACCTCCAATTGAGTGGCATCCCAATCGACATCATGACAACCGGCATGCAGGCGGATCGACGCTCCCCTTATCAGTGCCTCCGCAATCAGCGCGACCGGTAGCTCCGTGAGCAGCGCCCGCGCGCATATGGGACAGCTCACCGGAAATCGAACGCGAGGCTCGTTCCATTCGCCGTCGTTTGCGGTTTTGCTCTTCAACACAGGCACCGACAACCAGAATTGGGCCTCCAAGGGTCGGCCGGAGCCTTTGACCGGCGGATGAATGTTGCCGGGAACATTTTTGAAAGTGGACAGGCAGGGCCTCCCGAGGGTGGAAGATGGTCGTAACACACGCGCACTTGCGTAAGCTTCGCATCCACCGCCCGCCCCCCGTCAATTGTCGGTCCCGGCCGACATGCAACGTCGGCAGCCTCAGCCGCACGGAATGTCCGGTTGGTATTAGGCTGTGAGACAATTTGGAATGAACACATTTCGTAAGCGATCCGTGCCTCTTCCTCATCCGGTCGGCTGAGTTCGGCGTGGCTCGCTCCAAATTGCTTCGTCGATTCGCCGTGCTCGTCGTGGCGGGCGTCGCGCTCGCAGCCATCGCCACCACGGTCTGGGTTGTATACCTCGACCGCATCGTGACCCGGGATTTCCAGGGTCGGCTGTGGTCGGTGCCGGCGCGCGTGTACGCCGAGCCGCTCGATCTCTATGCCGGCGCGCCGGTGGCGGCTGATGACCTCGAAGAGGAACTGCGCCGCCTCCACTACCGCAGCGGCGATCCTGCAGCGGGGCCCGGCGTCTACCGGAGACACGGCGGCGACTTCGATCTCCATTCGCGCCGTGTGCGCTTCGTCGACGAGATGCGG